>NZ_JBITCT010000060.1:0-53551 GCF_044453465.1 Streptomyces sp. NPDC051677 | reverse complement strand
CGACCCGCTACGACAAGACCGCCGAGTCCTACCAGGCAGCTGTCACGCTCGCCTCGCTCCTGATGTGGGCGTGACATTTGAAGACAACTCCTAGCTCCCGCTGATCGCGAGCGGCGCGCCGTCCCGCGCACTTCGAGAAGCGCCATGGCTGCACAGACGGACCGCGGTGAATCCACCGAACCGCTGCGATCGCCTTGACGGGGCGGCGGCCGATCAGGCTGTCTCCTCGGCGGACAATCCGACCCGGTCGAGCGTGCAGAGGCCGGAGTGAAGACGACCTCGTCGTACTGGCTCAGGTCGCGCTCGGATGCAGCAATGCAAAAGCCGGTGAGCGGCTTTCACTCCAGCCCAGACCGTCAAGGCCTACCTGCGCAGCTCGTGCCGGCTGAGGTTGCGGTCAAGGGCCGGTGCCGGCGGGACGGGCCGGGCCGGGCCGGGCTGTCTCAACTGCTCGTGACAGCGAGCAGTACGCAGGCAGCAGCCGCGGCCAGGACGATCAACACGATGACGGTCCGGCGAGACGGGCGGAAGGACCGCCTGGGCCTGGCGGGAAGGGCGGCGGGCCGCAGGTGTCCCGGGCCGGTGCTGTCGGCCCGGGCGTGAAGGGCGTGACGCAGTCGTTGTTCGATCGCCTCGTGGCGGACCTGGCTGCGACTCATCGCCGGATCTCCGCAAGCCGCTGGCGGTGGCGGTGGGGAGGACGGGGGTGCGGCTGAGAGGGGGTGCTCGGTATCGAGGAATCTCCGGTTGTCTGTCGAGAGCGTCCAGGGCCCGGCCGGCCGTTGACTTGACCGTGGCGCGGGAGGTTCGAGGGTGTCGGCAATCTTCGGAGCCGCCATCAGCGAGCGGGTCACCGGTCGGCATGGGACCGCCCGCGGCACCGCGCGGGGTCGACACGGTGGTCACCATCAGGAGCGGTACCCCACCGATCGGGATGACACCTCCTACGGCCCACCCGACCGACGCGTCGGTCGTCTCAGCTTGACCACGGTCCGACCCGAACACTGCTCGAAGCCGTCGCCCATCGCGTAGTCCGCAGGTAGCCGGGGACGACGAGTGTTCACACCGTCGATCGCGCCCGCTACGATGCCTGGCCTCGCGCCCGTAAGCACCAGCCCCGCAGTATAGGGAGAGGAAAAGGAACTCGCAGGTGTGGAGGCGAGGCGGTCGTGGAACACCAGCACGTCGGCGGAGCCCGACCGCCGAGCGGACCGCTCAAGGAGTCCGAGGGAGCCCAGACAGCCCTCGCCGTCGTCGACGAACACGGCGTGATCGCCGAATGGAGCGAGGGCGCCCGCCGGCTGCTTGGCTATGCGACCGCGGAGGTCGTCGGCACACCGGCCGCCGACCTGGTCGACCTGCCGATACCCGACGAGACACTGCGCCAGCTGTCGTCCCTCCGGAGGTGGACCGGGACCGTCCGGCTGCGTCACCGGGACGGCCACGTGGAGAACGTCCGTCTGCTCGCTCACCACCAGACGGACGACGGCAGCGATGCTTACTGGCTGCTCCTGTCCACACTCACCGTCGGCGCCTTCGCTCCCGAGACGGACGAACTGGCGGAATGGAGCTTCTACCAGGCGTCGTGCTGTTCGATGGAGACATACGACACCCGCCTCCGTCTGGTCCACGCCAACCATTTCTCCGAGCGCGCCATGAACCTCTCCGAGGAGGAGATGCGTGGGCTCCTGCACTCGGAGATCGTGCCTCACGACGAGTTCGTCCGGGTCGAGCGGTGCATGGCGCAGGTACTGGAGTCCGGTCAGCCGCAGGATGTCGACGTCCAGGTCCAAGTCGCCGGCGAGCTTCGCAAGCAGGCCTGGTCACTGTCCCTCTACCCGCTCAAGGATGACCATGGCGTCCTTCGAGGAGTGGGACTGTCCGCGCACGACAGGACCGAACAGTACTGGGCTCACAAACGGCTGCAGCTGCTCAACGACGCGAGTGCACGCATCGGAAGCACGTTGGACGTCGTGCGCACGGCCCAGGAGCTCGTTGACGTGGCTGTTCCCGATTTCGCCGACTTCGCCACAGTCGATCTGCTCCCCGACGTCGAGCGTGCCGAGGCGGCGCCGATCGAGGAGACCGTGTCGGGGCCCGCTGCGGTAGGAGGATTCCGCCTCCGGCGCATCGCGCAGCAGTCGGTCCTGCCGGGGGTGATCGAGGCAGTGCTCCGGCCCGGCGACGTGGACATCTGGGGTGTGGGTTCTCCGACGGCGCAGTGCCTGGCCACTGGACAGGCCGTACTGCATGCCGAACTCGATCCGCAGTCGTCCGGCTGGGCGGTCGGACACCCCGACCGAAAGGCCACGATCCGGACCTACGGTATTCACTCCGCCATGGCCGTACCGTTGCAGGCTCGCGGCCACACCCTGGGCGTGGCGGTCTTCCTCCGTCATCAACGGCCGGAGTCTTTCGCCGAGGGCGACCTGCTCCTCGCGGAGGAGATCACCGCCCGGGCCGCGGTGTGCATCGACAACGCACGCCGGTACACACGTGAGCGGGACACAGCCCTGACCCTCCAGCGCACCCTGCTCCCCCGGAGTCTGCCGAGCCAGGTAGGGGTCGAGGCCACTTACCGGTACCTGCCGTCGGACACCGTGGCCGGTGTGGGCGGCGACTGGTTCGATTTGATCCCGCTGTCCGGCGCCCGAGTCGCTCTGGTCGTCGGAGACGTCGTAGGCCACGGTGTCCAAGCATCGGCGATCATGGGGCGGCTGAGGACGGCAGTCCGCACACTCGCCGACATCGACCTTCCCCCGGACGAACTCCTCACCCATCTGGACGATCTGGTCATCCGACTCTCCGAGGAAGCGGTCCCCGACGGCGCCGCACCTCCCGACCAGGTCACCGAAATGGCAGGCGGCCTCGGCGCCACATGCCTGTACGCCGTCTACGACCCGGTCTCGTGTACGTTCACCCTCGCCAGCGCCGGCCACCCGGCACCCGCCGTGGTCGGCCCTCTGGGAGATGTGGACTTCGTGGAAATACTGCCCGGCCCGCCACTGGGTCTGGGCGGGCTCCCTTTCGAGACCAGCGAAGTCGTCCTTCCAGCAGGCAGCCTGATCGCCCTGTACACAGACGGACTCGTCGAGTCCGCCGAGCAGGACTTGGATCAGGGCACCGAACGGCTCCGGAGGGCTCTCGCCCGCCCGTCGACGTCGCTGGAAGACATCTGCGACACCGTACTCGCCACCGTGCCGCCTGAACGCCCCGCCGACGACATCGCTCTTCTCGTCGCCCGCACCCGGGCCTTCGACCCACGGCTCGTAGCCACGTGGGATCTGCCGGCGGATCCTTCCGTGGTAGCCCGAGCCCGAAAGCTCGCCACCGGTCAGCTGGATGCCTGGAACCTGCAAGAGGTGTCCTTCGCCGCCGAGCTGGTGGTGAGCGAACTGGTCACCAACGCGATCCGGCACGCCTCACCACCCATCCGACTGCGCCTTCTCCGGGACCGTCAACTGATCTGCGAGGTTTCGGACACCAGCAGCACCGCCCCGCACCTGCGCCGCGCTCGTACGTACGACGAGGGCGGGCGCGGCATACTCCTCGTGGCACAGCTCAGCCGCAGCTGGGGCACGCGCCAGACCGGCACAGGCAAGACCATCTGGGCGGCACTGAGCCTGGAGTCCCCGTCCTCCGTGTGATCGCCACCTCACGATCCTGGTGCCGGGTAATCCTTGAGCATCCGGCACCGCATCACATCAACGGCGGCAGCCCCGGCCGTCAGCGCGGCGGCGGTCGGGAATGCTCGGGATGACGCCGAAGACGTTGATGTCGAACACATTCTGGTGCTGGGCCAAGGGCTCCTCGGTGGCGCCCGACGAGCCGATGCCGGCGTTGTTGACCAGCACGTCGACCCGGCCGAACCGATCGATGAGTTCGGCGTGCGGGTTCTGCTCGTCGAGCCCGGCGGGACCAACACCGCGTTCGAGGGCAACCTCGTACAGCCCGACACGCCGCTGCCGGTCTACGCGAAACAGCGGCGCATCGTCGACCAAGTGATCGCCGAAGCGGTCACGGGCGGCGTCGCCGCACCGTCGTCGCCCAGACCATCATCACGGCGGCCACCGCACACAAGCCGCGGCTGCGCTCCACAGCCGGCCCGTTCGCCCGACGCATCAGCCTGCTACGCCGCATGGTCCCCGCCCGAGTCTTCGACCAGCAGATCCGCAAGTTCAACAACCTGGCCGGCTGACACCTCGCCATCGGCCTCCATTCGAAGCGATCATGTTCTGACCGCGATTCCGTGAAGCCTGAGCCCGGCCCAGCGGCAGGGCTTCATGGCCGGGATCATCTACGCCAGCGCCTGGGCGGCGACGGCTGTTCCTGCGAACAGAACGCCAGCGCGGCTTCGCTTCGCCGACCAGGCCTGACATCGACCCCGGTGTTGGAGAAGTTCGCGGAGATGATGTCGACCGAGGGCAGTCCGCCGGAGGACACGGCCCGGGATATCGGTCCGGGGATGGCCGCCGGCATGGCGGCGATGAAGATCGCGCCGCCGACGAAGGCCGCGACGAGCGAGGCGATGACCGAGCGGGGCGCGTTGCGGCGGGGATCGACCGACTCCTCGGCGAGGGTGGAGGCGGTGTCGAAGCCGAACATCACTCACAGGCCGACGAACGAGGCCACCGCGATCAGTTGAGGCGCCGGTGCAGCTGTTGCTCGTAGCCGAACACGGACAGGTCGTCGCCTGCGCCGTCGGCCGTCGCGGAGGCGCCGCCGCCCTGTCCGACCGCCACGGTCCGTACGTCGTCTGAGACGTCGGCACCCATCACGGGCCCTTCAGTGATCTTTTGGCCGCCAGGAAGTCGGTTTGGTATGCGGGAGTTGGTATGCGGGAGGTATATCAACTCACGCCGGCTCTGCCCCGGGCAGAGCCGGCGTGCGGCGTCACAGGATGCTGTCGATGAACGTGCGCGTGGACTCGTGCACGGGCGCGTCGATGACCTGGGACGGCGGGCCCTTCTCCACGAGCTTGCCCTCGGACATGAAGACCACCTCGTCGGCGACACCGCGGGCGAAGCCGATCTCATGCGTGACCACGATCATCGTCATGCCGCTGGTCGCCAGGCGCTTCATCACGTTGAGCACCTCACCGACCAGCTCGGGGTCCAGGGCCGAAGTCGGCTCGTCGAAGAGCATGACGCTGGGCTTCATCACCAGGGCACGGGCGATGGCCACGCGCTGCTGCTGACCGCCGGACAGGGTGCTCGGGTAGACGTCGGCCTTGTGCGCCATGCCCACCTCCTCCAGCGCCTGCAGCGCGTCCCTCATGGCCTCGGCCTTGTCCACGCCCTTGACCCGGCGCGGGGCCTCGATGAGGTTCTCCATCACCGTCATGTGCGGGAAGAGGTTGTACGACTGGAAGACCATGCCGGTCTTGGTGCGCTGTTTCGCCACGGCGGACGTCGGCAGCTCGTGGAGCTTGTCGCCCTTGACGCGGTAGCCCATCACCTCGCCCTCCACGACGACGGTGCCGCTGGAGGGGCGTTCGAGGTGGTTGACACATCGCAGCATGGTGCTCTTGCCGGAACCGGATCGTCCGAGGATCACGACCACTTGGCCGCGGCGCACCTCCAGGTCGACGCCCTTGAGGACCTCGACCGGGCCGAAGTTCTTGTGGAGGTCGATGATCCGGACGATGGGGTCGGTCGTCGAGGTGACAGGGGTACCGGGCGCGGATGCTGGTGCGCTCATGGGGTCTTCACAGTCCTTTCGTCACGCCGGGGTCGGGTTGTCGTGGGACTGGGACCGCTGCGAGACCCGGGAGCCGAGCGACCGGAGCTTGGCGAGTCCGCCGGGCCGGCTCGCGCCGACCTGGATGCCGCGGCCGTAGTGCCGCTCGATGTGGCTCTGGGCGTAGGAGAGGACCGTCGTGCACAGCAGGTACCAGAACGAGATCACGACGAGCAGCGGGATCGTGCGGAAGTTCTGCGAGTAGATCAGCTGCGCCGAGTACAGCAGGTCGGCGAGCGCGATGATGCTCACCAGCGAGGTGTGCTTCAGCATGCCGATGACCTGGTTGCCGGTGGGCGGGACGATGACCCTCAGCGCCTGGGGCAGGATGACCCTGCGGAAGGTCAGCCAGCGGTTCATGCCGAGCGCGACGGCCGCCTCCTGCTGGTGCTTGGGCACCGAGAGCAGGCCGCCGCGGACGATCTCGGCCATATAGGCCGACTCGTTGAGGGTCAGTCCGATAATGGCGACGGCCCACAGACTGAGCACGCTGTTGGTGGCCGCACCGGCGATCTCCGGACCACCGAACGGCACGCTCAGCGACAGCCGGGGGTACAGGGCCGAGAGGTTGAACCAGAAGATCAGCTGCACCAGGAGCGGGGTCCCGCGGAAGAACCACAGATAAGCGCCCGAGAGGTACGACAGCACCCGGTTCTCCGACATCCGGCAGGCGGCCAGGACGATGCCGAGGACGATGCCCAGCGTCATGGCGACCGCGGTGAGGAGCAGCGTGGTGCCGAGACCCTTCATGATCTCTTCGTTGAACAAGTACTCCCGGACGACCGGCCATTCGAAGTTGTCGTTGGTGAACACGGAGTAGCCGAGACTCGCCGCGACGAGGAGTACGAACAGGGCGGCCAGCCGGCGACCGGGGTAGCGCATCGGCACGAGGTCGGTGGGCGGGGTGGCTGACGGGTCCACACGGGTGGAGTCCGTGGCGGTGGCTGTTTTCATCGGTGGTCTCCCCTCGGTCAGCCGGCAGAGGCCGGGAGGATCTCGGCCTTCTTGATCAGGCCCTTGCCGGCGTTGAACTCGTCAAGGGTCTTCTGCAGTTCACCGTTCTCGATCAGATGGTCGGTGGCCGCCTGAATCGCCTTCGCGAACTTCGCCGTGTCGGCGTTGCGCCCCAGCACCAGACCGGTCTTGTAGCTGGGGGCCCAGGGCAGGTCGATCAGGGAGAACTGGTTCTTGGCCTGGCTCATCACATAGGCGATCTGGCTGGCGCTGCTCACCGCCGCCTCGACGCGTCCGCCGCGCAGGGCGAGGTTGACGCTGGCCTGCGAGTCGAAGGTCTTGACGGTGATCGGGTCCTTGCCCGCGCTCTTGCACTTGCCCACCAGGCCCGAGGCGAGCTTCGCCTCGGCGGAACCGAGCAGCGCGGCCACCGTGTGACCGCAGAGGTCCGTCTCGCTGCCGGCGCTGGTGATCTTGCTGCCGGCGGGGACCATGAGGGCGTCGCTGGACTCGTGGTTGGTGACGAAGGTGACGGTCTCCGTGCGCTCGTCCGTCGCGTAGATCTCCCCGGTCGCGCCGTCGTAACGGGCCGCCTGCAGACCGGCGATGATGCCGTTGAACGGGACGATCTTTATCTTGACCTTCAGGCCCATGACCGCGGCGATCTGCTGGACGTTCGAGATGTCCCAGCCGGTGGGGTCTCCGCCGGTGGCGGACTCGATCACCGCGGGCGGGTAGGTGGCGGCGGCGATCGTCAAAGTGCCCTTGTCGGCAATGGACTTGGGGACCAAGGCGGCGATCGAGTCGACCTTCTTCGTGCTGCTGCCAGCCGCGGCGGTGGACGAGGTCGTATCGGCGGACGAACCGCAGGCGGCGGTCGATCCGAGCAGAGCAATGGATCCGATGATCGCCCCGAGGCGAAGCGGACGTGACTCGCGAAGACGCTTCATGACTCTCCTATGGCTGGAATTCCCGGGGATCGATTCCGGCATGGGCCCTGATTTCGACTGCGCAGGGCTCGCTGATGGCAGGTAACTTCGCACCTTCACTCAGGCCTGACAAGATGTGATCACAGATCTTTTTTTCGCTACCATCCGCGATAACGCCTCTGACCTGGGGAAACCATCCTGGTAACGAATTGGCGAGCGTACGCCGAGGCGATCACGACGATCGCAAGGACGGCTCGGCGGCCACGAAGCCCGCTCCTCGGCCCGGCCGCACGGGTCGACGCGATACGTGGCGAGCACGCAGTCGATCCGTAATCAGCCGGGCGGATGTCGGCCAACCCCAGCCGTGAGAGAGAAAGGCAAGGCAGCGGCTCTGCCGGGTGCACGACTCAGTGACTACGGCCGCGTACGGCCCTGCGAGCCGTCTACCGCTGAACCAGCTGCGCCTTGATCCGGTCGGTCGCCTCTTCCAACGACTCGTTGTTGATGATGGCCGCGGCCTCGGCATCGCGCTCATGGGCGGCCTCGAGCAGACGCTCCTGGTGGCGCCACAACGCATCGTCGCCGGGAATGCCGAGCGCCGCTCGGGCGCCGACGATCTTGTACGCGCGGCAGTGCTGCCACAAGGTGCGGATGGTGTTCACCAGGACGGGGTTGCCGGCGGCCTCATACAGGATCGTGAGCAGGGCCTCGTCGTGGTCGAGGTACGGGGTGACGTCACCGTCGATGATCGCTTGCCGCATCAGCTCGAACTCCTCACGCATCCGAGCGATGTCCGGCTCACCGATGAGCGCGGCGCCTCGGCGCGCGGCCTCCACCTCCAGGATCCGCCGGGTGTCGTAGACGTGGAGCAGGTCGGCGGGGTGCTGGCCCTTCACCACCGAACCCTTGTGCGGAACGCGTTCGGCGAAGCCGGCTTCCTCCAGACGCCGGATCGCTTCGCGCACCGGCATCACGCTGGTGCCGACCTCGGCGGCGAGATCGCGGATGCGCAGGCGGTAGCCGGCCGGATACTCGCCGCTCATGATCGCCTCATGCAGCACCGTGTACACCTTGTCGGTCAGCGAGGGCGACGGCTCGACACGTTTGGACATACGCACGACTGAATCATAAACAGCCTGGTCGGCGGCAAGGGTTGGGCGAACGCACTCATCCGCAGACCCCGGCGGCCGATCCGCCGCGACGGAAACTTCCCCGTGAACTTCTCTCAGGCATTGTGTGATGTGTGATCACATCCTAGGCTGCGGGCAGTCCTGACGAGACCGGAACTCCTTCGGTCTTCGCGCGACGTTCTCCCGCGCCCAGTCGACCCGCCCGCAGGCAGACAGGCTCACCCCTCCCCGGCGTCTGAGGATCCCTGAACACAGCATCGAGAAGAGGCACCCATGAAGGACGTGGTCATCGTCGGCGGCGGCATCGCCGGTCTCGCCGCGAGCTGGCGATTGCGGCATTGGGACACTTTGCTGCTGGAGTCCGAGTCCCGGGTCGGTGGCCGTATCCGTTCGGAGCGGCGTGGGCCGTACTGGCTGAACTGGGGCGGACATGTCTACGCCGGCGGCACGTCCGCGACCTCGTGGCTGCTGAACGACACCGGCGTCGACTCGGTCCCGGTGCCCGGCTCGCTGGCCGGCCTGTCGATGAACGGCAAGCTGCTGCTCAAGGGCCGGGTGGAGACGTATCCGTTCCGGATCCCGATGCCGATGTCGGCGCGGGTCGGCATGGTCAAGGCGGGCGCCAAGGTCGCCCTGCACGTGGCCCGCTACGCCCGGATCGTGCAACGCCGCGCCGGGGAGACCGAGGCCCAGCGCCAGCAGCGGGTCTACGACTTCATGAACGACCGCTCCTTCAAGGACTTCATCGGCGACCTGCCCGAGGACGCCGAGGCCCTCTTCAAGCCGACGGTGACGCGTTCGGCGGCGGACATCGACCAGCTCTCCGCGGGCGCCGGGGTGGGCTACTTCAGCCTGGTGTGGAACATCGGCGCCGGGCTCTCCCAGAGCATCCTGGGCGGACCTTCCACGCTGACCGAGTCCATCGCCGCGGCGCTGGGCGAGCGGATACGGCTGAACGCCTGCGTCGAGGAGATCGTCGAGAAAAAGGACTCCGTCGTCGTGCGTTACCAGGAAGGCGACGTGTCCCGCGAGGTCGAAGCGCGCTGCGTAGTGCTGGCGACGCCGGCGACGGTGGCGCACCGGGTCGCCGTCGACCTCGACCCTGATGTCCGTGAGGCCCTCTCGAAGATCGTCTACGGCCCGTATGTCAGCGCCGCGTTCCTCAGCAACGAGTGCGGCCGCCAGGTCTGGGACGACGCCTACGGCATCGCCACCCCGAAGCGGTCCTTCAACGTCGCGCTGAACATGTCGAACGTCGTGCACGGCTACTCCGCCGAGCGCCGGCCCGGCAGCAGCATCATGACCTTCTCCCCAGGCAGCCTGGCCCGCGAGCTCCTCGAACACGACGACGACAAGATCCGCCGGATCTACCTCGACGACCTCGACCAGGTCCTGCCCGGCTTCCCCGACCACGTCGTCGAAGCCGAGATCCAGCGCTGGCCCACCGGCGCCCCGTACTGCTTCCCCGGCCGCGGCAAGCTCCAGCAGACCCTGACCCGCCGCACCGGACGCGTCCTCCTGGCCGGCGACTACCTCGGCACCCTCTACACCGAGACCGCCATCCAGACCGGCCTGTCCGCCGCACACGAGGCCCGCAGCCTGCTCGCCACCCACCGGCAGACCACACGCACGCCCTATGCCCCGGTCGCCTGAAACCCGCCCGACTCCCCCAGAACCCTGGAGCCCCCTCATGACATCAGGCCTCAGCGGCATCCTCACCGCGCTCGCCACCCCCTTCACGCCCGACGACGCCATCGACGAGAAGCTGCTGCGCCATCTGGTCGACCGCAGCATCGACGGAGGGGTCGACGGCGTCGTCGCCTGCGGCTCGACCGGCGAGTTCGCCGCGATGACCGGCGCCGAACGGCGCCTGCTCGTCGAGACCGTCGTCGACCAGACGGCCGGACGCATCCCGGTCGTCGCCCAGACCGGCGCCGTCAGCACCCGCGAGGCCATCGCCCTCTCCCGGCACGCCGAGTCCGCCGGAGCCTCCGTGCTCATGGTCGTCGCGCCGTACTACGAGCCGCTGACCATGGAAGAGACGCTGCGCTACCTGGGTACCGTCGCCGACTCCGTACAGATCCCGATCATGCTCTACAACCTCCCGGGCGCCACCGGCGTGAACCTCGATCCCGAGACGGTCGGCGAGTTGGCCCGCCGCCACCAGAACATCCGCTACATCAAGGACACCAGCGCCGACATGGCCCAGGCCGGGCAGCTCATCCACCGCCACGGCGACGTCATCTCCACCTTCATCGGCTGGGACAGCCTCCTGCTGACCGCGATCTCCGAGGGCGCCGCCGGTGTCATGGCGGGGACGGCGAACGTCATGCCTGCCGAACTCGTCTCCGTCCACCGCGCGTTGGCGGCCGGCGAACTGGACCGCGCACGAACCGAATGGGCGCGCATCTACCCGCTGATGGAC
Organism: Streptomyces sp. NPDC051677; assembly: GCF_044453465.1. NCBI lineage: Bacteria > Bacillati > Actinomycetota > Actinomycetes > Kitasatosporales > Streptomycetaceae > Streptomyces > Streptomyces sp. NPDC051677. The sequence goes on along the minus strand of NZ_JBITCT010000060.1, from coordinate 42,374 downwards.
ACGATCATGTCCGCCCCCTTCATACCTGCCGTCAAGGCCGCCCTGGAGGAGATCGGCCTCCCGGTCGGCGCCCCGCGAGAGCCGCTGCTCCCGGTGGACGACGCGACCCGGGCACGTATCGCCGCCGCCGTCGCCTCACTGCCCCGGCTCTCAGTGGCGCAGTGAGGTGCAGGCGCCGCGATGAGAATCCTGGACGACGACGCCGTACGCGCCGTGTTCGACCTGGACACGGCAAAGGCCTCACAGCGTGCGGCCTTCCTCGCCCTTGCCCGGGGCGATGCGTGGCAGCCCGGAAAGATCATGGGTGGGCGGGACGGCGACCCTGACACCGTCTTCTGCTACGCCGCCCGCCTGGCCGGCGTCTCCGGCGCCGTCTGCAAGTTCGGCAGCGTGAATCCCGGCAACGCGGAACGCGGCCTGCCGACGATCCACGCCGTCGTCACCGTCCTCGATCCGGAGACCGGGGTACCGCTCGCTCTCATGGACGGGACGACCCTGACGACGCTGCGCACGGCGGCGGCCTGCGCGGTCGCGGTGCGGGCTCTTGCCGCTGAGGACGCCCACCGGCTCCTCGTACTGGGGTCGGGTGTGCAGGCCCGCGCCCACGTACGGGCTCTGTGCCACGACGGCAGCTTCGAGGACGTACGTCTGTGGTCGCCGAATCCGGCGAACCTCGCGGCGGCCGTGACGGAGTTGCGTGATGAGGGGTACAAGGTCGAAGCGGTCACGACCCCGGAGGCGGCGCTCGCCACGGCGGACGTCGTCGTCTGCGCAACACTGGCCACCGAACCGCTGTTCAACGCGGCCGACCTCACCGCCGGCACCACAGTCATCGTGGTCGGCTCCTTCGCACCGCACCGGCACGAGATCGGCCCCGACGTCCTCGCGGCCAGCCGTCGTGCCGTCGTCGACCACGCGCCCACAGCTCTGCGGAACTGCGGCCCGCTGATCACCGCCGGGCACCCGGACGTCGTCGAACTCGGGCACGTCCTCGCGGACACCGCGACCGGCCGTGACAGCGACGACGACATCATCACCTACTTCAGCTCCGGCCTCGGCATCCAGGACGCGGCGGCTGCCTGGACCGTCCACCAGCGCGCCGAGCGGCTGAACATCGGCCACACCCTGAACTGGTCCTCGACGTAAGGAAGTCCCGGCATGACCACGAACGTCCGCCGCGCTGTCGACGCGGCTCCCCTGGTCCACGAGGGCGACCTGCCCCCGGCCCGCCTCTTCGTGGGCGGCAAGTTCCTCGACTCCTCCTCCGAGCAGTACACCGACGTGATCGATCCGTGTACGGAGCGTCTGATCGCCCGTATCCCCGACGGGACCGTCGAGGAGGTCGACGAAGCGGTCGCGGCCGCCCTCGCCGTCAAGGAGGAGTGGGCGCGGCTGGTGCCCAAGGAACGCTCCGAAGTGCTGCACGCGATCGCCGACCGGCTCGCCGACCACGCCGACCTGCTGGTCCGCCTGGAGGCGGCCAACACCGGCAAGCCCATGTCAGTGGCTCAGGACGACGTCTCCAGCACGATCGACACGTTCCGCTTCATGGCGGGTGCCCTGCGCGCGACCACCAGCCTGGCCGCCGGTGACTACGCCGAGGACCACCTCTCCGTCATCCTGCGCGAGCCCCTGGGCGTAGTCGGCGTCGTGACGCCGTGGAACTATCCCCTCCTGATGGCCGCCTGGAAGCTGGCGCCGATCCTCGCCGCGGGCAACACCCTGGTGCTCAAGCCGTCCGAGCAGACGCCGTTGACCACGTTGAAGCTTGCCGAGCTGGTCGCCGACCTGTTGCCGCCGGGGGTGCTGAACGTGGTGACGGGCACGGGCCCCGTGGTCGGGGCCCGGCTGGCGGAGCACCCCGATGTGGCCATGATCGCGCTGACCGGGTCGGTCAACAGCGGCCGCGCGGTCGCCCGCACGGCCGCCGAGTCCCTCAAGCGCGTCCACCTCGAACTCGGAGGCAAGGCGCCGGTCGTCATCTTCGAGGACGCCGACCTCAAGGCCGCGGCAGCCGCGCTGCGCGTCGCGAGCTTCTGGAACTCCGGCCAGGAGTGCGGAGCCGCGTGCCGGATCCTCGTCCACGCCTCCGTCGCGGACCGGTTCGTCGAGGAACTCGTGCGCGAGGTGGGCGAGCTGGTCGTCGGTGATCCGCAGTCAGGCGAGGACGTGGAGGTCGGCCCGCTTGTCTCCAAGGCGCACTTCGACCGCGTCCTCGGCTACCTGGACCGGGCGCAGAGCGCCGGAGCGCGGGCCGTGATCGGCGGGGGCGCGTTGGAAGGCACGGGCTATTACGTGGCTCCGACCGTTCTGGTCGACGTGGCCGAAGGATCGGAGATCACCCGTGAGGAGGTCTTCGGACCTGTCGTCACCGTCGAGACATTCACCGACGAGGACGAAGCGGTCCGCCGCGCCAACGGTGTCCCCGTCGGGCTCGCGGCCTCCGTGTGGACCGAGAGCGCGCGCCGCAGCCATTCCGTCGCCGCGCGCCTGGACTCCGGCACGGTCTGGGTGAACTCGCATCTCGTCCTCGCCAACGAGGTTCCCTGGGGCGGGTTCAAGGGCTCGGGCTACGGTCGCGACCTGTCGGTCTACGCGTTGGACGACTACTCCCGGACCAAGCACGTGATGCACAACCACAGTCGCTGAGACCGCAGTGGGCCGCGGCCCCCATGACGCAGGCCAGTGCGCCGGCGCGCCACGTCGGCGATCGGGCGTCGGTCCGGGGCCCTCTCCACGACAGGGCGCTGCTGGCGTTCCACGCACCCGCCGCACCGGAGGCCGAATGCCGCATCGCGCGGGCATTCGGCGCCGCGTCGGCCGTCGAAGGCCTGCAACACCTGCGCCACGCAGTGGACGCACCGCGCGCTGCGCGACCACGGCTTCGACGATCCCCGGGTGACCGCCCACACTCTGCGGCAGCTGCTGCGAGCCGCATGGCGAGGGACGGACCCATCGGCGGCGGCCGACGAGGAGGACAGCCAGACGACCCCCGCCGCCGGACGCAATGCCACCTCAGCAGGCTAGTTGGCCGCCTTCCGTGCCTGCCGGGCGTGCACGTAGGCGCGGCCGTAGTCGTTCCCGTGCGGAGTGCGCAGCACGGTGTGGATGTGGAACGGCTGCGGGGTGTCGTAGTCGAGGAACACGCCGCAATGGCGGTCGAGTTCGGCGATGAGTACGGGTGACTGGACGCGGTAGTAGAAGACGTCGCCCACCTCGTGCCCGCCGATCCAGCTGAACCATGTCTCATCGAGGTGCTCGCGGATCTCGCGCATCCGGGCCGCGCGGGGGCCCTCGGGCAGCAAGGACACGAATCGGCGATCTCCAGGAGGATCTCCCCGGCCTTCTCGGGCATGGCCGTGGCCCGGAGGCCTTCGGACGGGATCACCCGGTTGTCCTGGAAGGCACCGGCGAGGTGGCGTTCGTCTCCGGGGTGGACGCGGCCGGGCGGCATTTCGGGATCGACCATGCGCTGGTAAACAGTGGCGGTGGATCGCTGGTCCGCAGAGAGCGAGGCCATCAGGTCCGTACCCAGCCGGATCCGGTCGGTGAACGCCATCGTGCCGGCGCGCGGGCCGTCGTCGATCTCGTTGGGTTCGGCGCCGAGGAACACGGGACCGAGGACCATGCGCCCTTCCACGACCAGGCAGTTGACGGCGCAGTGATGGCCGAACAACTGCCAGCCCCAGGGCGCTGTGGGGTGGGGGTCGCCGTAGAGCGCGATGTTGTAGCTGAACTCGTTGAGGATGGCATCCAGGCCCACGACCTCGCCGAGGAAGACGTTGATCAGCATCATGTCGTGCACCAGGCGGAAGCCCCCGGGGCTGAGCGACGCCTCGACCAGCGCGAGGGCCTTCTCGCGGACCCCGGGGGTCAGGAACTCCAGACGGATGCCGGTGTCGAACCGCAGGAACTCCGGGTTGGCCCAGGTCTGCCACTCGACCGCGTCCACGGGGTGGTTCAGCTTGGCGCGGCCGTCCTCGTCCAGGGCCGCCAGCAGGTCCCGGGCGGCGGCGACCATGGCGGCGACGGGAGCTCCTCATCACGGACGGCGTGGTGACGGAGGAGGGTGTGCGCATCATGGAGAGCCACGGCCAGTAGGCGGAGCCGTGTGCGCCGTACGGGTCAGGTCGCCGCGGGTCCGGGTGGCAGGTGCACCGTCATGATCAGGTGGCACGCTTCGGCGCCGACACCGCGGTAGACGTGAGCGGCGTCGCCGTCGAAGGTGGCGGTCTGGCCTGCTTCGACGGTGTGCTCGGCGCCATCGACGACAAGTACCATGCGGCCCGCGGTGACGCTGACGGTTTCCACGACTCCGGCCTGGTGGGGGTGGCTCGGGTATTCCTCGCCGGGCTCCAGCCGCCAGCGCCAGACCTCGACCGGGGCGGGGCCCGAAGTCGTCAGCATGAGCCTTGCCTCACTGCCGCGCTCACCCTTCCACAGCGGCATCACGGCGTCGGCGGTCACGACGCGGACCCGGGCTTCACTCGGGCCCTCCATCAGGGCCGAGACGGAGACGCCGAGGGTGTCGGCCAATCTGACCAGAGTGGCGAAGTTCGGATTGCCCTGAGCCTTCTCCAGGCCGACCAAGGCACCCTTGCTGACCTTGGCGCGCTGGCCGAGCTCGTCCAGGGACAGACCAGCGCGGGTGCGGGCCGCCCTCACGTTGCGCGCGAGTGCGCGCAGGGCCGCCTCTGTCTCGGCCATCCGATCACCATCCTCACCAGTGGTCATTCCATTACATCGTCCGGTCGTTTGGTTGACAAACGGCGGTCGATCCGTTGTACAGTTTGGTCGTTCCACTGAAATGGTAAGGGATGTACGTACGTGATCGCTCTGCTGCTGGCCCTGGGCAGCTCCCCCGCCTACGGATGCGCCGACTTCCTCGGCGGTCTCGGAGCCCGTAGGGCGCACGTGCTGCGCACCGTGATGGTCGCGGCCCCTGCCTCGCTAGCGGTCGAGCTGATGCTGTGGCCGTTTCTCGGTGCTTCGTTCAGCAGCGGCGCTCTCGCGTGGGGCGCCGCGTCCGGAGTGGCCTCGGCCGCCGCGTTCACTCTGCTGTACCGCACGCTGGCGATCGGCCCGATGAACGTGCTCTTGCCCGTCACCGCCTTGGTCTCCGCCATGCTGCCGGTGAGCGTGGGGCTGCTCCAAGGTGAGCACTTGGGCCTGACCAGGGCCGTGGGCCTACCGCTCGCGCTGGCCGCGGTCGTCCTGGTCAGCGCCGGCCACGGCGCGGGGTCGGCGCGCCCCTCGCGGACCGCCTTGCTACTGGCCGTGGGAGCGGGCGCCCCGATCGCCCTGCAGCTGATCTTCCTGCACCAGGCGCCCGCCGACAGCGGTGTGGCACCGCTGATCATCGGCCGCGCCGTCTCCTCGGCGGTGACCCTGGCCGCGGTCGGACTGATGCGCCGCAAGCTCGGCCCGGAAAAGCCCGCGTACGCGATGTCGGCCACGGCGGGCGTACTGGACGCGGTGGCGAACGTGCTGTTCCTGCTCGCCGCCCGCAGCGGCGACCTCGCGGTGGTCGCCGTGGTCACCGCTCTGTATCCGGCGGGCACGGTTCTCCTCGCCCGCGGCGTGCTCTCCGAGCGCATCCACCGCGGCCAGCTCGTCGGCCTGGACACAGCCGCCGTCGCCGTCAGCCTCCTCGCGCGCCCCAACCCGGTATGGGCCACCATCGAGTACGACCCTAACGTCACCTTCACGGTCATCGGCGACTACGCCTTCATCCCCGGCCCCTGGCGCGCCAAGCCCGGCACGAACCCCACCGACGGCGTTCCCACCAGCTACTACGCAGCGGTGCAGTTCACCGGCCAGGCACAGATCGTCGACGACCCCGAGGCCAAGGCCGAGCTGCTGCGCCGCCAGATGGCCCACTTCCAACCCGAAGGCGACCACGGTCCCGTCGCCGTCGACCAGCCGCCCTACGGCCGGATGCTCTCCGGCATCCGTGGCCTGCGCCTCGAAGTCACCGACGTACGGGCCAAGTTCAAGTACGACGACCACAAGTCCGTCGAGCACCGCAGCGCGGTCGCCGACCGGCTCACCGCACGCGGCAACGGTCTCGACCTGTCCACCGCGCACCAGCAGCGCCGCCGCCTGGACCGCATCGGCCCGTGGAAGCCCTGAACCTCCTCCCTCCCCCCGGACGCACGAACAGAACGGAAACCCCGCACATGACCGTCTTCCGCCTCGCCCCCGCCGTAGCGGAGGCCTTCCCCGACACCCTCATCGCCCTGGTCACCGCCACCGGCCTGCGCGGCCACGAGGCGTGGCCCGACACCGCCGCCGCCATGGACGACCTGGAGCATCAACTCGCCGACGGCGCCTGGCAGCCCGCCGACGAGACCGACCCGCGCATCGAGGCCTGGCACACCGCCTACCGTTCCTTCGGCACCAACCCCCGCCGCATCCGCCCCAGCGTCGACGCGCTCGGCCGCCGCTTCGCCAAGAAGGGCACCCTGCCGCGCATCAACCCGGCCGTCGACTCCTACAACTCCGTCTCCGTCCGTCACGGCCTGCCCGCCGGCGCCTTCGACCTCGACCACGTCACCGGCGAGGTCGACATCCGGCCCGCGGACGGCACCGAGTCCTTCACCCCGCTCGGCGAGCCCGACACGGTCGAGAACCCCAAGCCCGGCGAGATCATCTACGCCGATGCCGACATCGTGCTGACCCGCCACTGGAACCACCGCGACGCCCACCAGACCTGCGTCACCAAGGACTCCACGCGCGTCGCCTTCGTCCTCGAAACCCTCCACGCCACCCGCGACGGCCACCTTCTCAAGACCGCCGCCGTCGAACTGAGGGACCTGCTCGCCGCGCACACCGAGCAGACCACGATCCACTACCTCAGCGCCGCACAGCCCGAGGCCACGGCCTGAGCCCTCGCTGGTTCTCAGGCCTGACCCTCGACGGCGTCCCGTTCATGCCGGTCAGCTCGCGGCGGGGGTGCCGACCGGACAGCCCGGTGCGGCCAGGGCATCGTCCGGCGGCAGCATGGGCCGAGCACGCGGAGCAGTGAGGGTCGGACCGTCCGTGCCGCGCAGGAACACGTCAGTACGAGCAAGACATCGATCCGGGGTGTGGTGTGGCAGATCCGGCGGCGGCAGTGACCCGTGCGGTCGCGCACGGCGTGCGCGCGGCGCGGACGACCCGGGGATGGTCCTTGGATGCCCTGGCCTCTCGCTCCGGGGTGAGTAAGGGCATGCTGGTGCTCATCGAGCAGGACCGCACGAACCCCAGCATCGGCACACTGTGCCGACTCGCGGACGCCCTGGGAACGACCCTGGCCAGGCTGGTCGAGACCTCGGAGACGCCGCCGGCCCGTGTGGTCCGGGCAGGGTGCGGGGTGTGTCTGTGGCGCAGTGAGCACAGTCCCGGCCGAGGCGTTCTCCTGGTGGGATCCGAGCCGCCGTCGTCACTGGAGATGTGGGACTGGACGATGCACGAAGGCGACAGCTACGAAGGCGACGCACACGTCGCGGGCACCAAGGAGACGGTAAGCGTCCTGCGCGGCTCCCTGGAGATCCAAGTGGCTGACGAACCAGTCGTACTGCACGCGGGCGACTCGGCAGTCTTCGCGGCCGACCGCGCACACGCCTATCGGCACACGGGCCAGGGCGAGTTGCGTTTCGTCCTGGCCGTCGCTCAGTCACAGTCAGCCCTCCTGACCCCTGCTCTTGACGGCTCCGGGTGAAGTCGAGACTTTTGCCAGGAACGGCACATCCCGAACTGGCATGCCGTCTGCGGCACTTGATGCCTCAGCCGTTGGGGCGATGGTCCGCACGCGACACTCTGGTCACGGTCTGCTGCACGCCGGGTCCGCCGGGCCTGAGATCCGGTCGCCGCACAGCGGCACTCCGACCTGGTGCCCGCAACCGCGCCAAGCCGGGCCGGGAACCGCACCGGATGACGGTCGGCGGCGGCCGGCGCCGTGCCGGCCGGGGCGTGGTCAGGGCAGCAGGCCGCGCCGACGCGCCTCCACCACCGCGGCCTGTCTGGTGGGTGCGTGCATCCGCGCCATCGCCTGACGGAGATAACCCTTGACCGTGGGGACGGAAAGGCCCAGCCGCGCCGCGATCTCGGCGTTCTTGAGGCCCAGGCCCACGAGTGCCAGCGTGTCGACCTGCCGGGCGGTGAGGCCGTCGGCGGCCCCGTGGCCGTCGGTCGGCTTCGCGGGTGCGGCGAGTTCTCTGAGCTCGGCGGCGATCAGGGGATCCGGCACGCGGTGTGCGATCTCGCGAAGGCGCGCGTGGATCTGCCCGAGGTCGGCGGGCGCCGTACGTTCGGCCGACTCGGCCGCGCGCAGGAGGCGCAGTCGGTCGTCCACCTGGTCTCTGATGTTCAGTTCGTGAGCGATGCGCCTCGCCTGACTCTCCAGGAACCCAGCGGCGTCCGGAGACCGCGACGGCGAGCGGGTGCCCAGGTACAGGAGCCCCCGCATCCTTTGACGCACGATGATGGGTGCTACCGCCAGGCTGACGATGCCTTCTCCGAGGATCTGAGAGTCGAAGTCGTGGGTGATCTCGTCGGCGGTGGCGTAGTCCTCGACCGACAGCGGCTTCCCGATCTGCCAACTGCGACCGCCGAGGCCGCGGGACGGCGCGAGCACGATCGATGTCAGCGTCCTGTGCTCCGCCCCGGAAACCGCCGTGATGCGGACTTTCCCGTTCTCGTTCAGGCCGCCGAACGCCACCGCACCGCGTATCACCCGGCGGACCTCGCGACTCGTCTGCTTCAGCAAGGCGATGTCGTCGGGTCGCATGAGATCGACGGACATCCAGTACCTACTTTCGGACGTGTCGCGGACGTGCGGGTCGCCTGAGCATGTGGCCACACCTCGACGGCAGCCGCGTCATCTACGGCAGCCGCGTCATCCTCGCCGGCACCTACCTCGGAGGCAGGGTCGAATGCCTGATCGGATCAGCAACCTGGCACACGAGAACCGTACGTTCGCCCCACCGGCCGATGTCGCGGCGGAGGCGAACCTCACAGCGGACGCGTACGAGCGTGCCGCGCAGGACAGGCTGGCGTTCTGGGCCGATCAGGCAGAACGCATCTCGTGGATCGAGCCGTTCACCGAGGTCCTCGACTGGACCAATCCACCGTTCGCCAAGTGGTTCACCGGAGGCAAACTCAACGCAGCGTACAACTGCGTCGATCGCCACGTCGAGGCCGGCCACGGCGACCGCGTGGCTCTGCACTTCGTCGGCGAGCCCGGCGATACCCGCGACATCACCTACGCTCAGCTCAAGGACGAGGTGTCCCAGGCGGCCAACGCTCTGACCCGGCTCGGCGTGCGGCCCGGTGACCGGGTGGCCGTCTACCTGCCGATGATCCCAGAGGCCGTCATCGCGATGCTCGCGTGCGCCCGCCTGGGCGCCCCGCACACCGTGGTGTTCGGTGGGTTCAGCTCCGACGCTCTGGCGAGCCGGGTTCTGGACTGCGACGCGAAGATCGTGATCACGGCGGACGGGGGCTACCGACGAGGCGCGGCGTCATCGTTGAAGCCGGCCGTCGATGAAGCCATCGCCAAGCTGGGCCCGGACAGTCCCGTCGACCATGTCGTCGTCGTGCGCCGCACGGGTCAGGACGTACCGTTCGACGACGTCAGGGACGTGTGGTGGCACGAGACCGTCGGCAGGGCGTCCGTCGAGCACACGCCCGAGGCGTTCGACTCCGAGCACCCGCTGTACGTGATGTACACGTCGGGCACCACCGGCACGCCCAAGGGCATCCTGCACACCACGGGCGGCTACCTGGTGCAGACCGCGTACACGTTCTGGGGCGTCTTCGACCACAAGCCGGACGACGTCTACTGGTGCACCGCCGACATCGGCTGGGTCACCGGTCACTCGTACCTCGTCTACGGACCACTGGCCAACGGCGCCACCCAGGTGCTCTACGAAGGCACCCCCGACACCCCGCACAACGGGCGCTGGTGGGAGATCATCCAGGACAAGGGCGTCACGCTCTTCTACACCGCGCCCACCGCGATCCGCACCTGCATGAAGTGGGGCGAGCAGATCCCGGCGCAGTACGACCTGTCGACGCTGCGGATCCTCGGTTCGGTCGGAGAGTCCATCAACCCCGAGGCCTATGTCTGGTACCGCGAGAACATCGGCGGCGGGCGGACCCCCGTCGTCGACACCTGGTGGCAGACGGAGACCGGCGGCCACATGATCAGCCCGCTGCCCGGTGTCACCGTGTCCAAGCCCGGCTCCGCCATGACGCCGATCCCCGGCGTCACCGCCGACGTCGTCGACGACGCGGGCCGCAGTGTCGGCAACGGCGAGAGCGGCTATCTCGTCATCCGTGACCCGTGGCCCTCGATGCTGCGCACGGTCTGGGGCGACGACGAACGCTACAAGGACACGTACTGGTCGCGCTGGGAGGGAATGTACTTCGCCGGCGACGGCGCCAAGCGCGACGAGGACGGCGCCATCTGGCTTCTCGGCCGCGTCGACGACGTCATGAACGTCTCCGGCCACCGACTTTCGACCACCGAGATCGAGTCCGCCCTCGTGTCCCATCCCAAGGTCGCCGAAGCCGCCGTGGTCGGCGCCACCGACGACACCACCGGCCAGGCCGTCGTCGCATTCGTCATCCTGCGCGAGTCGGCGGGCGACGGGGGCGACGACGTCGTCGCCGAGCTCCGCGATCACGTGGCCAAGGAGATCGGCCCCATCGCCAAGCCTCGGAGGGTCATGGTCGTCCCCGAGCTCCCCAAGACCCGCTCGGGCAAGATCATGCGGCGGCTGCTCCGCGACGTCGCCGAGAACCGCGCGGTCGGCGATGCCACCACGCTTGCCGACAGCTCGGTGATGGACCTCATCGCGGCAGGAATGACGGCGTCCACGACGACGGAGGAGGACTGATGCGTCTACTGATCATGGGACCTCCCGGAGCCGGCAAGGGTACGCAGGCGGTCGCGCTGGCCCGACGGGTGGACGGTCCCCACATCTCGACCGGGGACATCTTCCGGGACAACATCGGACGCCGAACCGAGCTGGGGACGCTCGCCGAGAAATACATCGCGGCAGGCGAGTACGTGCCCGACGGGGTGACCGATGCCATGGTCCGGGACCGTCTTGCGGAGCCCGACGCGACGTCGGCGTTCGTGCTGGACGGCTACCCGCGCACAGAACAGCAGGTGGCGACGCTCGACGATCTCCTGGATGCGCGTGGCGCATCAGTCGACGCCGTCATCGAGCTCGTGGTTCCCGACGAGCAGCTCGTCGCCCGCATCCACCGACGTTCGGCCGAGAGCGGTCGGCTCGACGACACGGACGAAGTCGTACGGCGCCGGCTGGCCGTCTACGCCGAGCAGACAGCCCCCCTGCTTCGCACCTACGCCGACCGCGGCCTACTGCACCGCTTGGACGGCACCGGGGATCTTGACGAGGTCCGCCAGAGCATCAATCTCGCGTTGGGGGTGTGACGGGGCCCCGCACCGGACGAACTGGATGAACCGGCCCGGATTCGCGTTCCGCAAATCCTTCCGTCGGACGGAACTCGACTGGATCGCGCTATCGCGGATCCGCTCCAATCCTCCTCACCTGTTGTCGACGAGTACAGGGAGTCATCCATGTCCGAGAGTTCGACCCCGCTGATCTTTCTGCACGGCTACTGGCACGGATCCTGGTGCTGGAGCGAGGTCATCGCCCGCGTGGCGGGCGCGGGCCGCCCGGCCGTCGCGGTGGACATGGCGGGCCACGGGCTGCGGGCCAGACGGCCGCAATGTCTCACCAGACGCCCGTTCGACCCCGCGGCGGTGGCCACCGAGGTCTCGCCGGTGGCAGCGGTGGACCTCGACCAGGCGGGCGACCTCCTCGTCGCGCAGATCAAGGAGGTCGGCCGCGGCCGCCCGGTCACGGTAGTCGCCCACAGCATGGGCGGCACCGTACTGACAAGGGCGGCCCAGCGGGCGCCCGACCTCGTGGCGCACGCGGTGTATCTGGCCGCGTTCATGCCCGCCTCCGACGTGCTGGCCATCGCCTGCGCGCAGATGCCCGAGAACGCGGGCGATCTGGTCGCACCGGCCTTCCGGGCCGACCCCGCCGCCATCGGCGCCCTGCGGCTCGACCTCGCCTCCGACGACGCCGACTACCGCCGGCAGCTGCGGGACGCGTTCTACGGCGACGTCGACCCCGCCGCCGCCGACGCCGCCCTCGCACTGCTGACCCCCGACGCTCCGGCCGGCATCGCGCTCGGCGCCACCACCCTCACCCGCGACGGCTGGGGCTCGGTCCCCCGCACCTACGTCACCTCCGCCCAGGACATGGTGATCCGCCCGGCCCTGCAGCAGAAGTTCATCCGCGACGCCGACGCCGCCTTCCCGGACAACCCGACGTCCGTGGTGGCGCTCGACTCCTCCCACTCGCCGTTCCTGTCGATGCCCGGCCAGGTGGCCGACATCGTCACCAAGCTGGGCTGACCGTCTCTGCCCGTGGCGGGCGTACCAGGGCTGGGGCAAAGCGTGGATCGCCACGATGTCGCGGGCGAAAGCAGACCGCCGCCGTCGGTGGCGTACCGCGCCGCTCAGTGGTCCGGTAGGCGTGGTGGCCAACGCCCTGGTCGTCCTTTTCGCATACCGGCCACCGAGCGCTCCACGGGGCGCTCGCCGACGCTCACGCGGTGCGCTGTGGAATGTCCTGCTCGGTCCAGATGCATTTGCCGTCGCGCAGGTAGCGGGCGCCCCAGCGTCTGGACAACGCGGAGACAAGTTGCAGGCCTCGGCCGCCCTCATCGGTGTAGGCGGCGTGCCGGATCCGCGGAGTGCTGAGGCTGCCGTCATAGACCTCGCAGGTCAGTGAGCGGCTGTCAGCAGGCGCAGGCGGACGGGGCCCTCGGCGTGCCGGATCACGTTGCCGACCAGCTCGCTGGCGAGCAACTCGGTGGTCATCACCAGTTCGTCGAGCCCCCAGACGTCCAGTCGCTCACGGACGAATGCGCGAGCCTGGCCGACTGCACGGGGATCCTCCGGAAGGTCGCATGTGGCGACATCACTGGCGTTGATGGACCTTGTGCGAGCGATCAGCAGCACGGCGTCATCGTTCGTCTGGGCATGCTCGGGCAGCAGAGCCGAGACCACTCGGTCACACAGGTCGTCGAGGCGCCGGATGGTCTCGGCCTCGTCCCGCGCCGTGAAGACGGGCGCCGCGTGCCGGGCGAGGGTCTGTTCCAACCGGAGCAGACCCTGGTCGAGACCCTGTTCCGGGGATTCGACGAGCCCGTCCGTGCACAGGACCAGCAGACTCTCTCCGGGCAGCAGCAGCTGGTGTGTTTCGAACGGTGGCTCGGCGGCCCCCCGGCGGGTCGGCCGTCATGACCGTGGCCGTGGCCGCGTTCATCGCCAGTGTCTACGTCGCGGGCCTCGTGGCAGACACCATCGGGGCCGGGGGAATCCTGGCCGCCTACGCCTCCCTGGCCGACCACTTCGAACTGCTCGGCTACATCGTCGTCGCCATCTTCGCGGCCTCATGGCTGTCTGCTGCCGCCGTCTGGGGCTACCGCGGACTCGCCGAGAAGTACGGCGACCGGCACAGTGCGGCGCCGGCTCTGGTCTCCTTGCAGTCCTTGGTCCTCTGGTCGCCCCGGCCCGGTGGTTCCGCGCTGTGCGGTGGCCTGGGCTGTTTCTCAGCCGCCCCAGGGTTCCTTGGGCAGGTGCCGGTCGAAGAACCGCTCGATCAGGCCGGGCGTGAGGACGACGTCCCGTTCTCCGGTGCCGGCCGCGTCCCGCGACGAGCGCAGCGTGGCGCGGTACGGCGATTCGGGGTTCTCCCAGGCCGCCGTGTTGAGGAAGCCGTGGTCTACGTCGTGGACCAGGAGCAGATGCGCCTCGGCATCGGCCGCCACCAGGGCGTCGAACAGTCTGCGGGCCTGTGCCGGGCCGATGACCAGGTCGGCGTCGCCGTGGAGCAGCAGGACCGGCGGGGCACCGGGACCGACCTGGTGGACGGGGCTGGCCTCGCGGGCGAGGTCGGGCAGGTCGGCGGGCCGGCCGCCCAGCAGGCCCCAGGACGGGTCGTCCCGGTCCTGGTCGCCGAGGATGCCGCCGGGAAGGGCGCTCCTTCTCTCGCTTTTCTCGGGCGTGCGGGGCGTGGCGGCACCGGCCGCGCGGGGTCGGCCGCCACGCCGCGGCGGGGCCCGGAGTCAGAACATGGTGTTGTCGTTGGCCGAGACGGCCGAGACGGCCGGGACCGACTGGATGACGTCCCAGTGCTCGACGACCTTGCCGTCGCGGACCCGGTACAGGTCGAGGACGGGGGTACCGGGGTCGTCGGGGGCGAACTTGTAGAGGGCGTGGATGGCGACGTAGTCGCCCTGGGCGATGACCTGCTTGACGCTGACGCTGAAGCCGGGGTTCTCAAGGACGGACGCGAAGAAGCCCTTGGCGGCCGCGATGCCGTTGGGCGACTGCGGATTGTGCTGGTAGAAGGGGTCCACGGCGTACCGGTCGAAGGCGGTGACGTCCCGGCCGGCGGTCACCTCGTTGAACATGGTCGTCGCGATCCGCTTGCTCTCGGCGGTGGACACGCGCGGGTCCGGCCACTGTCGCTGTGGGGCGCTCAGCGTGGAGAACATGTCGTTGCCGCTGACGGAGGTGTCCGGGACCGGCTGGGTCACGTCCCAGTGTTCGGCGATCTTCCCGTCCTGGACCCGGAAGACGTCGACGACCGCCTGGCCCTTGGTGCCCGGCTCCGACACGGAGTTGGAGTGCAGCAGGACCAGGTCGCCCTCGGCGAGAGCCCGCTCAACGGTGACATGCAGCTCCGGGTGAGCGGCCCGCAGGCCGGTCACGTACTGACGCAGAGCGTCGCGGCCGTCAGGGGAGTTCGGGTGGTGCTGGATGTAGTCCGGCCGGACGAACCGGTCGATCACGGCGAGGTTGCCGTGGTTGAACAGCTGGTCGAAGAAGTGGACCACCATGGCCTTGTTCGCCGTGGCCTCACGGTCGCCGGCAAGCGCCGAGGCGGCGGGGACCGGTCGGGGCGAGGCCGCCGCGGCGGTCACGAGCCCGCCCGACAGCACGCCGATCGTGGTCATGGCGACCAGAACCCGTCCGGCGCTTCGGGCATGGCTCGCTGGAATGAGCATGGCCGAGACTCACTTTCGTGAAGAAATCCCTGGGGCGGCGCATCGGCGAAGCCGGGCCGGGCAAGGGCCGCAGAGTTACCTCTTGTGCGTAACCCCATGATGGGTGACTATCGAGAAAGACGTAAGGAGGCACTTTCATGTCAGCCACGAACAGCGTTGTGCCCGTGCCCGACCCTCTCGACAAGGACTGCCCGATCCGCGAGGTGCTCGACCGGGTCGGCGACAAGTGGAGCAGCCTGATCGTCGTGCGGCTCGGGCAGCGCACCCACCGTTTCAACGAACTGCATCGCGAGATCGACGGGATCAGCCAGCGGATGCTGACCCTGAACCTGCGCCAACTGGTCCGCGACGGCTTGGTCAGCCGCACGGCCTACGCCACCGTGCCGCCGCGCGTCGACTACGAACTCACCGAACTGGGCCGCACCTTGCTCGCCCCGATCACCGCACTGCACGAATGGGCCGTGGCCCATCGTGACGACATCCGCCAGGCGCGTGTCGACCACGACGGCGCCATGGCCGCAGGGGTCGATTCCGTGGCTGCGCCCGCCTGATCAAGGACACTCGCGACAGATGACGTAGACGGGACGGGACGAATCTCCGCCAGGATCCGGTCATTCGCGTATTACCGCAGCCGCCTGCCGCTCCCTACCGTCGGTCCCGTCACCGTCGTAGAGCGCGCGGTGCCGATGAGGGCGTTCGGACCGGGACCTGCTGCATCACCTCCCAGTGCTCGACGACCAAGACCGCGCCGAAGCCGACGCAGGGCGGGCGGTCAGCGCCGCCGAAGCCGCCTGCGCGGACCGCGGATCGCGCTGTACGCCCTGCTGATCGCCGACACCCTGGAAGCACTGGTGCCGGTGCTCTGGGTGCTGAGCGGTTCCCTGCAGAGCTCCGAGCAGCTGTACAAGGGAACGAACCCGATCCCGCACCCCTTCGAATGGGGCAACTTCGCCACCGCGTGGAACGAGGGTGGCTTCAGCCAGTACCTGCCCAACAGCCTGCTCTACACGGCGGTCGCGGTCCTCGGGATCCTCATCATCTCCAGTCTCGTCGGCTACGCGCTGGCCCGCATCGAGTTCCCGGGGCGAGGGGCGATCGTGGCAGCCGTCCTGTCATCATGATCATCCTGCCGGCCTCGTTCATCGCCCAGTACAAGCTCATGATCGCGCTCGGCCTGGCCAACACCTGGATGGGCTACATCCTCATACTCATCGCCGGCGGGCTGCCGATCTCCATCCTGATCATGCGCGGGTTCTTCGCCAGCCAGCCCAAGGAGCTCGAGGAGGCCGCCGCCATCGAGGCCGCCTCCCTGCTCGGCACCTTCTGGCGGATCATCCTCCCGCTCGCCAAGCCAGGTCTTGTCGCGGTGGCCGTCATCCAGGCCATGCACGTGTGGAACGAGTACCTCATGGCCCTGGTGCTGTTCAACGACAGTTCCCTGATGCCGGTGCAACGCGGGCTCACCAACTTCGTCTCCGCAGAAACCCCACAGCAGCAGATCCTGCTCGCCGCCTCAGTCATCGCCGTGCTGCCGATCGTCATCTTCTACGCCATCGCGCAGCGAAACATCGTCAGCGGACTGTCCGCCGGCGCGCTCAAGTGACCAAGCAATGCCCGCTAACAACGGCTAACAACGGCTAACACAACGAGGTGGATCGCTGCTGCTTGCCGTGTCCAGGGCAGGAGTTGCGGGTTCGCCCCGTTGTGGGGACATCGCCGTGGATCGTGTCGGATGAGCTGTGGAACCGCTTGGAGCCGCTGCTGCCGCAGCGTGAGCGGCGCTTTCGGTACCCGGGCCGCAAGCCGCTGCCGGACCGGGAGGTGCTGTGCGGGATCTTGTACGTGCTGCACACCGGCATCCAGTGAGAGTACCTGCCCAGGGAGCTGGGCTTCGGCTCTGGCATGACCTGCTGGCGGCGGCTGCGGGACTGGAACGAGGCCGGCGTCTGGCAGCGACTCCACGAAGTTCTGCTCGCAGAGCTGAACGCGGCCTCGCGGCTGGACCGGTCCCGCTGCGTGGTCGACTCCTCCCACGTCAGGGACCTAAAAGGGGGCAGCACACGGGCCCTTCGCCGGTCGACCGCGGGCGGGCCGGCTCGAAGCACCACTTGATCACCGACGGGCATGGCACACCGCTCGCGGTCCTGTTGACCGGCGGCAACCGCAACGATGTCACCCAGCTGCTGCCCCTGCTCGATGAGATTCCGCCGGTCCGCGGCCGGGTTGGCCGTCCGCGCCGCAAGCCCGACGCGCTGTTCGCCGACCGGGGCTACGACCACGACATCTACCGCGACCAGGTCCGCGACCGAGGCATCGTGCCCGCGATCGCCCGGTGCGGCACACGACATGGCACCGGACTGGGTACCTACCGATGCGTGGTCAAGCGCAGCTTCGCCTGGCTGCACGGCTTCCGACTACTGCGGATCCGCTGGGGACGACGGGCCGACATCCACGAAGCATTCCTCAAACTCGCCTCCTGCCTGATCACCCACCGACAACTCGGCTCATTGTGTTAGCCGTTGTAAGCGGCAGCTCAAACTGCGATGCCGAGTCCGGTGCGGGGTGATGGATGAACTCACGAACCCCTGTCAGACCCGGCCGCCCCTGCGGCCGGGTCTGACAGGCACCATCTGGATCCACGGCGTAGGTGGGCCGTGCATCCAGGTGAACTTCATCCAGGAGTGGTGGCCGAGGGAATTCTCCAGCATGCCGATGAGCATCCGGTCGGCCCCGATGTCGGCGAGGGATTTGAGGATGGTGTAGTCGACGTAGAACTCCGTGTCCTCGTCATTCGCGAGCTGGTAGATGAGGAACCGGAGCTGCTCGTTGGAGACGTCGCCGATCTTACTGTCGTTGTCGAAGCGGTGCAGCTGAGGCATAGTTCGGGAATCCTCCAATCCAGTCGGGTTAGGGCCAATGCCGCCCGGTGCCAACGCCCGAGTTCGCCGGCATCCTGGGCCACAATAGCCTCGCCGTTTCGGTTGCGGCGGGCCCGGCTGGTGGAGGTCCATCCCAACTCCCCCAGATGCGTGGACTGCACGGCGGTGCGACGCTAGAAAGAGCGGACCGCACTGCCTGCCATCCGCCCCTATGTGGGAGAGAGGCCGACATGGCAACGACACCTCACGCCGGCTCTAGCACTGACATCTGCGCCCAGATGAGGCACGATGCCGAGCTAAGCAAAAAGGAACTAAGGGACGAGAGAAAAAAGCTCTCCGCACTCAAGCTCAAGCATGAAACGGATCCAATAAAGGCTCAACAGTTGAGGGAGGAAATTGAAGAACTGGAAGATAGAATAAAGCTCGACGAAGCCCAACTCCAGGTGCAATTGGAAGACATTGCCGCCAATTGTAGTGGCCACTAGATTCTGCCTCTTTGGTCAGCGTCCTGCCCAGATGAGGATGGCGGCGAGGTGGAGTGCGGCCTGGTAGGCGATGGTGAGTTTGTCGGTTCGTGTGGCCAGACCGCGCCACTGCTTGAGGCGGTTGATGCACCGCTCGACGGTGTTGCGCTGCTTGTAGGCCTCCGCGTCGAAGCCGGGTGGGCGCCCGCCATGGCAGCCTCGCCGCAGACGGTGGCCGAACTGTGCGGCGGCTTCGGAGACGGATCCAGCACCGCGCGCAGCCGGGACGCGTCGGCGAGCTGGTGAGTGCCTCACGCTGTCGGGGATCTTGGAAATCGAGGGTGGTCCGTGACCGTGGCGGTGGTGCTTGTGACCGTTACTGAGGTTCCTCCAGTTCGTCACCCTGGTGGGTCCAGGCGTAGGCGGTGGTCCCGACCGGGAAGTAGCGGGTGCCGTCGGCGTGGCGGAAGTGGAACCGCTCGTGGACCCGCACGGGCCCGTGGTCGTCCGGGTGCGCCGGGCCGCAGTGGAAGGCACCGGTGACCGAGTCCAGGGACCGGGCGTTGCTCGCAGTGCGGAAGGTCCAGGTTCCCTCCTCGTCCGGCAGGAACCGGATGCGGTAGGTCCTCTCGCCGTCGTGGAAGCCGTGAGCGGTCAGCGTCCGGTCTCCGTGGCGGAATTCCGCCCGGAGCACGACGTCCGTGAAAGGGTTGCCGTGTCCGGGACCGTGCAGCTCCAGCTCGTATGTCCGCCAGCGCGTGGCGGTTTCCCGCTGCACGCACTGGGCGCTGCCGACGGGCACATCGGCCGATTCGTAGTCGGGGGACGGGAGGACGACCGCTTCGGCGGGGGGAAGACAACGGCTCGCTGACCGTCTCGGGGACGGTGGCCAGTTCGTCGAAGAGGGCGGCCTGGGCCTCGGGGTCGGTCCGCAGCCTCTCGATGAAGCTCAGCACCTGCCGCAGCGTTCCATGCCCGAACTGGACCGTCGTCAACTCGTCGTCGAGACGGGGCACATGTTTGCGGAGCACGGCTTCGGCCTGCGTGTCGCGCAGGATCGCACCGAGGACGGGCTCTGGGCCGTAGGGCATGCTGGCTCCTGGGGGTCGTGGACGGGTACGGAAAGAGCGAATGGTGGGGCCCCGCAGTCCCCCGGATTCTTCGTCGCCCGTTGCCGGTGGCGCCGGCGTCTCGGTGCTTCGACGCCGGCCAGGTCTCATACGGCGGCATTGCGCCCGCGGTCCTGGACGAGACCGAACGGCGCTGGCGCTCCCGTCAGCTCGTGACCGGCGGGTACTGGAACCGGCCCGGGCCCGCCGTCAGCTCCTTCCCGTCGGGGAGGACGACGGTGGCTGTGCTGGTGGGCGGCACGTCGACGGTGAGGTGCAGGGTGTCGCCGTCGGTACGCCATTCGACCGCGATGGTGCCGCGGGGGCTGTCGAAGGTGCCGCGCGCCCAGTCGAGGGAGGCGTGAGGTACGGGGGCGACGACGAACCGCTCCCAGGCCACCGAGTTCTCGGCCTGCCGCAGTCCGAGGGTGTGAGTGTGCAGGAAGCCGATGACGGCGCCCTTGCTGTAGTGATTGAGGGAGGCGTGTGCGTCGCCGTTCTCGTCGACGCCGTCCCACTCCTCCCAGATCGTCGTGGCACCGCGGTCGAGCATGCCGAGCCAGGAGGGTGAGCTGCGCTGGAGGAGCAGCCGGTAGGCGAGGTCGGTGTTGCCGGTGTCGGCGAGGACGGGCAGCAGGTGGGCGGTGGAGAGGAAACCGGTGCCCAGGTGGGTGCCGGCCGCCTCGATGAGCTCGGTCAGCCGCGCGGCGACGGCGTCGCGCAGTTCCTCGGGCGCCAGGCCGTAGGCGAGGGCGCGGACGTAGCCGGCCTGGGTGTCGACGGTGGTGCGGCCGGTGTCGTCGAGGAACTCCGTCCGCCATGCCTCCTTGATCCGCTCCGCCAGCCGGGTGTAGCGGGCGGCATCGGCCTCGCGGCCCAGGACCCGGGCGATCCTGGCGAGGGTGCGGGCCGAGAGGTGCAGGAACGCGGTGCCGACCTCGCCCTTGTCGGTCTTCATCCAGGCCTCGGGCTCGTCCTGGGCCGGTTCGATGGGCGTGCCGTCCGCGGCGCGGGGTGCCGGCTCGCTCCATTCGCCCCAGTGGAAGGAGCCGTCCCAGATGAACTCCTCGTGGGGCAGGGGTTCGGCCGAGCGGGCCACCCGGGAGGGGTGGCGGGCGGTGCGGGCCGTGTTCAGTGCCCACTCGACCCAGCGGACCATCGCGTCCCAGTTCTCCGCGAGGACCTGGTGGTCGCCGTAGGTCTCGTACAGATGCCACGGCACGAGCACGACGGCGTCGCCCCAGCCGGCGGAACCGGCCATCATGTCCAGCCGCTGGTCGCCGCGGAGCTTGGCGCGCCGTCCGTCGGGGGAGAAGTTGGCGATGCGTCCGTCGTCGAGCTGGTCGTCGCGGACCGAGCGCAGCCACTTGCGGCTGAACCCGGACACGTCGTAGAGGCGTGTGGCGCTGGGGAGGAAGACCTGGTAGTCGCCGGTCCAGCCGATGCGCTCGCGGGTGGGGCAGTCGGTGGGCACGTCGACGGCGTTGCCTCTAAAGCTCCAGCGGGCGACCTCGTGCAGATGGTTGAGGTCCGGGTGGGAGCAGGCGAAGGTGCCGGCGGGGCGCAGGTCGGTGTGGACCACCCGCATGGTCAGGCTGGAGGCTTCCAGCGGGACTTCGCCGCGCTCCAGGCGGGCGTAGCGGAATCCGTGCACGGTGTGGCGGGGTTCGAAGACCTCGCCCGCGGCGCCGGAGGAGATGACTTCGTCGTGCTGGACGAAGACGGTCACCGGGTCGCCCGGGCGCTGGATGTCGAGGTGGGTGGTGGTCAGGCCGCCGGTTGCGGGGTCGAGGTGCTCGCCGTGGTCGATCACGGTGCGGGTGCCGGCCGGGCCGAGGTCGCTCAGGACGAGCCAGCCGGAGGCGTTCTGGCCGAAGTCGGCGATCCAGGCGCCGTCGGGCAGCCGGGTGAGTGAGGTGGCGGGGCGGTCCTCGATGACGCGTACCGGCGGGGCCGGGGACCAGTCGATCGGGGGCGCGGTGACGGCGTCGACGAGGACCGGCCGTTCGGGGCCGCGGGCTGCGAGGAAGTCAGTGATCTGGCCGTCCATCAGGTCGGCCCGGGTGATGGGGCTGGGGGCCGAGGTCCAGTGCTCGTCGGTGCGTACGACCTGACGCGTCCCGTCGGCGAGTTCCAGATGCAACTCCAGGCGGGCGGCGAGGAGTTCGCCCCAGCCGGCCGGCTTGCGGAAGGCGCCCACCTGGCCTCGGTACCAGCCGTCGGACAGCACGATCTCGATGGTGTTGGAGTCCGGGCGGACAGACGAGGTGACGTCGGAGGTCTGCGCGTACAGGGTGCGGTCGTACGACGTCGAGCCCGGCGCGAGTTCGACGGTGCCCGCCCGCTCGCCGTTGACGAAGGCCTCGTACACGCCCAGGGCCGTCGAGTAGAGACGTGCGCGGACCGGCTCGGTGGTGGTGAAGGTGGTGCGCAGGATATACGTGGGGCGGGTTCCGGGGGCCAGGCGTGCGTTCTCCGGATCGGCGGCGGGGGTGATCCAGTGTGCCGTGCAGTCCTCGTCGAGGAGACCTGCCTCGAATTCGTGCCAGGCGCTGCACGGCGAGATCTGCGCTTCGCCGCGGGAGCGGACACGCCAGCGGACGCGCTCGCCGCTGCGCAGCGGCGGGGCCGGCCAGTCGACGTACAGATGGTCGTGGGCGGGGGTCGTCAGCGGC
Organism: Streptomyces sp. NPDC051677; assembly: GCF_044453465.1. Classification (NCBI taxonomy): domain Bacteria; kingdom Bacillati; phylum Actinomycetota; class Actinomycetes; order Kitasatosporales; family Streptomycetaceae; genus Streptomyces; species Streptomyces sp. NPDC051677. The sequence continues at coordinate 20,142 of NZ_JBITCT010000060.1, read as the reverse complement.
GGCCGGCCCTCGACATGGATCTCCAGCTCGTGGGCGGCGTGGGCCGGTATGCCGGTGGGGGGCTTCCACGACAGACGGGGTCGGCTGCCGGAGACCGGGAAGAGGTCACCGCCGAAGTCGATCGCGAGGTCGTACGGAGCGGGCGTGGCCATGAGTGCCATCGCCTCCATTTCCGGGTGGGTGGCCGATCGGTTCAGGAGTGGAGCGCCCGGGTCGAGTCGCGGACCACCAGGCGGGTGGCCAGCTCGACGTGATGGGAGTCGATCTCCTCCGCGGCGGCCAGGCGCAGCGCGGTACGCAGGGCCACGGTTCCCATCTCCAGGACGGGACCGTGGATGGTGGTCAGCGGGGGTGAGATCACCCGGGCCAGCGGGGTGTTGTCGAAACCGACGACGCTGAGGTCGTCCGGTACGCGCAGGCCACGCAGGCGGGCGGCTTCAATGAGACCGGCGGCCAGTTCGTCGGAGGCGGCGAACACTGCGGTGGGCGCGGGGTCCACGGCCAGCAGCCGCCCGCCGTGCTCGACGCCCTCGGCGGCGTGGAAGGTGCCGGCGTGGCGGATCAGTTCACCCGACACTGGCACGCCGGCCGCCTCCATCGCGCTGCGGAACCCGTGCAGCCGGGCCTGGTTGGACCAGGCGTGCTCGGTGCCGCCCAGGTAGGCGATCCGGCGGTGGCCGAGGGAGAGCAGATGGGTGGCGGCGGCGTTGCCGCCGGCGAAGTTGGTCGCGCCGACGCTGACGATCGAGCCGTCGGGCAGGGCCTCGGGGTCGAGCAGCACCACTGGCAGCCGGACCCGGTTGAGGGCTTCGAGGATCGGGCCCGACAGGGTGTTCGCCGTGACCGTGATGACCGCGCGACGGCCGGCGGCGGCCAGGCCTCGGGCCCAGGCGGCGGGGTCGGCCGCCGGATCGTGCTCGCCGCGCCTGCTGACCACCACGGCGACGCCCTCACGGGCCCCGGCGTCCACCACGCTCTGGATGATCTCGGTGTGGTAGATACTCAGCCGCTCGAAGCCGAAGAACAGCTCCACGGTGGGGTGCGCGCGCAGGTCGTCGCGGTTGCCGCCGTAGTTGTGCTGGCGCATCAGGTCCAGCACCAGGTCGCGGGTCTGCTGGGCGACGTCGGGACGCCCGTTGATGACCTTGGAGACGGTGGCCACCGAGACACCGGCGTGCTCGGCGATCTGCGCCAGCGTCACGCGGCTGGAAGTGGATGCCATGACTCCCCCTTTGACGAGCGTGCCGGACAGAATACTTCTCCGCGGGGAGCACAGTAGCACCGAAACATTTTTCGGTGAGTTATCGGATTCAACTCGCGGGAAAAGACTGCTGAAATGAGCGGCGCCCAGAGGGTTGACGACAGTCTTGGGCGTACCTAACGTTCACCGTCAGCAGTTCGCAGAGAAATCAGTTTCGCTCATCTGCGCCATACATTTTCGGTGCGCCGCTCAGGACGTCGTTGAGTCCCGGCCACCCTCCCGCGCCGCCTCGGTCTGTTTTCCGTCCGGCACCCGGCGCCCCACGACAACATCGTCACCGACCCATGGAGGAGGACTCGCGATGAGGCGAGACCACACCGCGGAGGCGGCTTCGCCGGCCGCCGCCACATTCCTGTCCCGGCGCGGCTTCCTCGGCGCCGTCGGCGGCGGACTGGCCGCCACCACGCTGGCCGCCTGCGGGTCGGGCGGGAGCAGCTCGTCGGGCGGCGGCTCCGAGGTCGTCTTCATGAACCAGTCCCGGGGCCAGGCCGCGACGCTGAAGGCGCTGGCCACGCAGTACACCAAGCAGACCGGTGTGAAGATCAGGATCGACGACGTCGGCCCGACGGACTTCCTGACCAAGCTCCAGTCGAGCTCGCAGTCCCGCAACATGCCGGACATGTACTCGGCGGTGGACGGCCACTCCATGGCCCCCTACTACAAGGCCGGCTGGGCCATGGACCTGACCGCCGAGATGAAGGGCGGCTGGGGCGACAGCTTCCGGCCCGCCACGCTCAAGACCACGACGTTCGTGGCGGACAACTCGCAGCATGTGAAGCCGGGCATCTACAGCGCCCACTGGGAGACCCCGGCTCTCGGGATCTTCGTCAACGCCGCGATGTACAAGGCCGCGGGGCTCGATCCAGACCAGGCGCCCGCCTCCATGAGCGAGTTCATCGAGCAGATGCGGAAGATCAAGAAGTCCGGGAAGGGCCCCTTCTGGTTCGCGACCAGCCTCTCCAACCAGGTGATCCAGTCGTACGCGTCCAACTACATGTCCGACGAGGAGCTGAACGCGACCTTCGTGGGCGAGAACAGCTGGAAGAGCGAGGGCTGGCGCAAGACCCTGCAGCTCGTGGTCGACCTGCGGGACGCCGGCGTGATCGCCACCGGCTCGCTGCCGAGCGGCAACACCGACAACCCCAACGTGGAGAAGGCCTTCTTCAACACCCAGGGTGTCGCGGCCATCTTCGACGGCACCTCGGCCGTCGGCGTGGCGCGTGCGACGGCCCCGGACTTCACGGACTTCCGCTCCTTCCCACTGCCCAAGGCCGACGACGGCACCCAGACCCCGCGTCTGGTCGGCGGCGCCGCCAAGGGCGCGGCGGTCAACCCTCGCAGCAAGAACGCGGCCGAGGCGCTGAAGTTCCTCAAGTGGCTGACCGATGCCAAGCAGCAGCAGGCCTGGTCCAAGGGGGTCCCGCTGATCCCCTCCGCGCGCGCCGTGTCGGACAAGGACATCCCGCCGCAGCTGGCCGGTATCGCCGCGAAGATCTCCGACTACCAGCTCGTCCCGAACCAGATTCTGGAGCAGGTCAACACCGCCCTGCAGAAGGGCACTCAGGCGCTCGTCCTCAAGGAGCGCACGGTCGACCAGGTCCTCGGCGACCTCGACGCGGCGCAGAAGAGCGCGTAATGCGGCGCAGCAGTCGCGTGCTGGCGGCCTGGCTCTTCCTGGCGCCGGCGCTGGCCATGATCGCCATGTTCACGGTGGTCCCGTTCGTGCAGGGCATCCTGCTGAGCTTCCAGTCCTGGGACGGGGTGAGCCTGGACACGCCGTACGTCGGGCTCGACAACTACCGTTATGTGCTGCACGACACCCAGTTCTGGGGCTCGATGAAGAACGCCGTCTTCTACGGCGTGGTCGGTCTGATCGTCGCCAACGCGGTGTCGATGGTCATGGCCCTTGCCGTGCACCGCGCCCGCCGAGGGTCCGCGTTCTTCCGCACCGTGTACTACCTGCCCGGGGTCTTCTCCACCGTGGTGGTGGGTGTGATGTTCTCGTGGTTCCTCGACCCGAACATCGGGGTCGTCAACCAGATGCTGAAGGCCGTCGGCCTCGACGGTCTTCAGCACAACTGGCTGGGCGACCCCAAGACGGCCGTGATCGCGGTCGCCGCCGTGTTCGTCTGGTACCACTGGGGTTTCGGCTTCATCCTCTTCCTGGCCGGCCGGCAGGACGTGCCCAAGGAGCTGTACGAGGCCTCGTCACTGGACGGGGCCCGCGGACTGGCCCAGTTCCGCCACGTCACCTGGCCCGGCATGTCTCACGTCACCGGCATCGTCAGCGTGCTGACCCTGCTCAGCGGCCTGCAGATCTTCGGCACGGTCCAGGTGCTCACCAACGGCGGCCCCGCCGGCCACACCGAGGTCCCCACCCTGCACATCTACCAACAGGCCTTCCAGTACTACGAGTACGGCCGGGCCGCCGCGATGTCCGTCATCTTCGGGGCGTGCCTGATCGCCCTGGCCTGCGTCCAGCTGTGGGTCTCCCGCAGGCTCGGCGGAAGCACCGACTCCCGGACGGGGAAGGGACGTTGACAGTGAACACGCTTCTCGACCGGGCACGGGAGCCCAAGACGGCGGGGCCGCCGCCGACGCCGAACCCGCGGCGCCGCGGCAGGCGCCTGAGCGGACCCCGCATGGCCCTGTACGCGCTGCTGATCGCGGGCGCGCTCGAGGCTCTGGTGCCGGTGCTGTGGGTGCTGAGCGGATCCCTGCAGAGCGCCGAGCAGCTGTACAAGGGAACCGACCCCATCCCCCACCCCTTCGAATGGGGCAACTTCGCCACCGCGTGGAACGAGGGCGGCTTCAGCCAGTACCTGCCCAACAGCCTCCTCTACACCGCGGCCGCGGTCCTCGGGATCCTGGTCATCGCGAGCCTGGCCGGGTACGCCCTGGCGCGCATCGAGTTCCCCGGCCGGGGCGCCGTCGTGTCCGCCCTCCTCGTCATCATGATCATCCCGATGCCGGCCTCGTTCATCGCCCAGTACAAGCTGCTGATCGAGCTCGGGCTCGCCAACACCCGCATCGGCTACATCCTCGTGCTCATCGCCGGCGGGCTGCCGATCTCCATCCTGATCATGCGCGGGTTCTTCGCCAGCCAGCCCAAGGAGCTCGAGGAGGCCGCCGCCATCGACGGCGCCTCCCTGCTCGGCACCTTCTGGCGGATCATCCTCCCGCTCGCCAAACCGGGCCTGGTCGCGGTGGCCGTCATCCAGGCCATGGCGGTCTGGAACGAGTACCTCATGGGCCTGGTGCTGTTCAACGACAGCTCATTGATGCCGGTGCAACGCGGGCTCACCAACTTCGTCTCCGCGGACTCCCCGCAACAGCAGATCCTGCTCGCCGCCTCCCTCATCGCGGTGCTGCCGATCGTCGTCTTCTACGCGATCGCGCAGCGGCACATCATCAGCGGGCTTTCGGCGGGAGCGCTCAAGTGAGAAGGCAACGACCCGTGAGGGAGCTGCAAATGATCATGCGAGTACGGAGAATTCGTTCCACCCTCGCGAGAGCAGCCGCGGCCGCAGCGGCGTTGCTGCTGGCCGCCACCATGTCCAGCACCCAGGTCCAGGCCGCCGACGCGTCGCCCGCGACGAACCCGCCGCGGGTCGCCATCAGGGAACTGCCGGTGCCGCCGACCGTCCCGGCGGACGGGGTGTGCACCCACCCCACCGGCTGCGTCTCGGCCGACTGGAGCGGCATCGGAACACCCGGCCCCGCCAGGAACCCGAGGTACGTGTTCCTCGGGATCGCCTACGCCGGAGCACCGGCGACCGGGCCCGCGAGCGTCTACACCGGCAATCAGGTCCTGGTCGTCCGCACCGACGGCGCCACCTTCCCGAACGGCGAGGCGTGGAAGTGCATCACCTGCGGGGTGTCGTACGGATCGGACATCGACACCAGCCAGCTGATCTACCCGCCCGCGAACGAACTGCCCGACCGCAGGCGCGTCCTGGTGAGCAACGGCATCCTGGAATGCGGCCCCGACGGAGCCGACTACGCGGTCACCGACCCGCGCTGCACCCCCGCCCGCACCCGTATCACCCCCATCTACTGGAACGACAAGCCGCTGTTCACCCGTGACGCGAACGGCGCCAACAACGGCCGGGAGTGGCGGCTGAGCCCCGACGGGGTGCACATGGTGTTCAACGTCGTCGACTTCCGGGCCCTCACGGAAATCCCGTACGTCGACCGCCTCGCCTACGACAAGCAGAACCGGCGCTACCACCTCACCGACGTCTCCGTCCTGGGCAACTCCTTGCCCGCCTACCAGCCGATGGTCGTCGAGGAGGGCAACCAGCTGCGGTTCAACCACGCCGGCATGGTCGGCGAACCGCGCGGCTTCACCGCCGATGGACGGGCCACCCTCGGCATCCAGAGCCTCAACTCCGACAGCATGGACGCCTGGGCCACCGACCTGGCCACCGGCAGCTCCCGGCCGCTGACCCGGCAGGCCCACTACACCGACCCGATGGCGATGTCCCCCGACGGCAGGTGGTTGCTCGCCGAGGAGGTCAACGGCTCCGGACGCCTCGACTTCATCTCCGGCCTGCCCGGTGTGCCTCCGCTCACCGCCCAGCTGTCCACCGCCCCGTACATCTCGGGGATCCGCAACAACGGCAACCGCCGCTACTTCTCCCCCTGGCTCGTCGACTCAAGGACCGGCCGCGGCTTCCAGATCAACGCCGGATCCGACCCGAACTGGAACATCGCCGCCGACCCGGCGTGGCTCGCCGACAGCACCGCTGTCGTCTACACCGAGAACCTGGCCTGCGGCGCCAACCCCACACCACACCGCTGCGCCGACTCGGCAGAACCCGGAGGCCGTAACAGCCGCCTGATGATCGCCCGTTTCCCGGACCTCAAGCCCAGTGCACCGGTGGCTCCCGCGCCGGTTTCCGACAAGACCTGGGGCGTCCCGTACAAGCAGGGCGAGAACCCGCCGCACGCCGCACCGGTGCCGACCGGCACGTACACCCTGCGAGGCACGGACAGCGGCTCGGCCACCGTACGGATCACCAGCACCGGTACCCAGACTCTCAGCATCGGCGTCGATTACCACAACTACAGCGACGACGGCACGAACGTCATCAATGGCACCGAGAAGGTGGAGCGCGTCTCCAGCACGGCGCTCGGCTGCACGCCGGGCACCGCTTCGGCCCTCGCCTGCGTCACCTGGACCGAGGACCTGACGCTGTCCGGCCGGCACACCGGCACCAAGCTGACCGGCCCCGGCGGCTTCACCCTCGGCCCGTCCGTGATGCTCGGGAACAACTTCCAGGCCGTCGGCACGCTCACCACGACCATCGACGGAACCACCTACACCCAGCCGGTCAACGGCACCTGATCCAGGGGGGCGGCGTCCTCCCCGCCGCCGCCCCCCCCTCTCCACCAACTCTGCCTTCAGGAGGCCCACTTCATGGCGGACCTGCCCGCCCACGTCCTGTTCGGCGCCGCGTACTACCACGAGTACCGGCCCCCCTACGGCACGGAACGCGCCGAGGACCAGCTCAAGACCGACCTCGACCTGATGGTCGAGGCGCACTTCACCGTCATCCGGGTCGGCGAGTCGGTCTGGTCGACCTGGGAGCCGGAGAACGACGTCTTCGACCTCGACTGGCTCCAGCCGGTCCTCGACGGCGCCCACGAACGCGGCATCACCGTCATCCTCGGTACCCCGACCTACGCGGTCCCGCCCTGGCTGGCACGCCAGTACCCGGAGATCGCGGGCGAACGGCGCACCGGCGAGCGCATCGCATGGGGCGCCCGCCAGGAGGTCGACTACACCCACCCCGCCTTCCTCTTCCACGCCGAGCGGGTCATTCGCCGCATCCTCGACCGCTACGCCCGTCATCCGGCGGTGATCGGTTTCCAGGTGGACAACGAGCCCGGCCTGGAGCTCTTCCACAACCACGGCGTCTTCCAGCGCTTCACCGACCACCTCCGGCACAAGTACGGCGATGTGGAGACCCTCAACCGCGAGTGGGGCCTGGTCTACTGGTCGCACCGGCTGACGACCTGGGCCGACCTGTGGAAGCCGGACGGCAACACCCAGCCGCAGTACGACGTCGCCTGGCGGGAGTTCCAGGCCAAACTGACCACCGACTTCGTCGCCTGGCAGGCGGAGATCGTGCGCGAGTTCGCCCGCCCCGAGCAGTTCGTCACCACGTGCGTGTCCTATCCCCGCCCGGGTATCGAGGACCACGAGCTGAACGAGGCCCTGGACATCGCCGCGGGCAATCCCTATTACGGCATGCAGGACACTTTGCTGCACAGTGAACGCGCCTGGGCCGTCTCCCTGATCGGGGACCGGATGTACTCCTCCCGGCAGGCCCCGTTCCTGGTCACCGAGACCAACGCCGGCACCATCGGCCCGCCCTGGGACAACCGCCCCGCCTACGACGGCCAGTGGCGACAGGCCGCCTGGGCACTGGTCTCGCGCGGGGCGCGCATGATCGAGTACTGGCACTGGCACACCCTGCACTTCGGGGCCGAGACCTACGTGGGCGGCATCCTCCCGCACAGCGGCAGGCCGGGCCGCGCCTACGACGAACTGGCCCGGCTCGGCGCCGAGTTCGACACCGCTAGCCCCTTGGTCGCCGGCCTCGAACCGGACGCGGACCTCACGCTGGTCTACTCGACGCCGAGCAAGTGGCTGATGCAGAAGTACCCGCCCCTGGCCGGCCCCGGCGGCGGCCCCGACCCGAACGCGTACGACGGGATCTTCGACCCCTTCTACCGGGGCGCCTTCGAGGCGGGCCGCCAGGTCCGCATCGTGCACGCCCGCCAACTGCACGACCCCAGCGGCGAACGCCCCGGCCCGAGCCCCGAGGAGGCGGCACACCGCCACCCCGTCCTCGTCGTCCCGGCCCTGTACCTGGCCGCGGACACGACGCTGGACTGGTTCGCCGCCTACGCGGAGGCGGGTGGCCACCTGGTGCTCGGTCCGCGGACCGGTTACGCCGACCACGAGGCCCGGGCCCGTCAGGAACCGGCACCGGGGCGGCTCGTCGAGGCCGCCGGCGCCAGTTACGAGGAGTTCAGCAACCTGACGGCCGACATCCCGCTGCGCGCGGCCCCCGGCAGTCCGCTGGAACTACCGGAACAGGCCGCGGCCACGCGCTGGATCGAGGGTCTGACCGCCCTCGATGCGGAGGTCCTCGCCACCTACGACCACCCGCACTTCGGCCGCTGGTCCGCCGTCACCACGCGGCGCCACGGCGCGGGCCGCGTCACCTGTGTCGGCACGGTCCCGGGCCGCGAGCTGGCCAGGTCGCTGGCCGACTGGCTCGCGCCCGTCCCGCGCGGCGGCTGGCGGGACCTGCCGCCGTCGGTCACGGCCGCCACCGGCACCTCCCCCGACGGACGCCGCGTCCACGTCGTCCACAACTGGAACTGGGACCCCGCGCACGTCACCGCGCCGACGGCGCTCACCGACGTACTCGACGGCACCGCCGTGCCCGCCGGCACAGAACTGCGCCTGGGGCCCTGGGACGTACGGGTCCTCGTCACCGCGGACGAATCCACCCGCCCCTGAGGGCGGGGCAGTACCGAACACCATCCGTCACCCCACCACGAAGGAACCGCCTGCCTTGGCCACGACACCGTCCTCCGCCCCCTCCCGGCCCGCCACTCCCCCGAACCCACTGCTGAGGGTGTCCGGCACCCGGCTGGAGACGTCCGACGGCACGCCCGTCCGGCTCCGGGGCGCCGGTCTCGGCGGCTGGATGAACATGGAGAACTTCATCACCGGCTATCCGGGCAACGAGGCCGCGATGCGCTCCGCGGTTCGGGAGGTGCTCGGTGAGCGCCGCTACGAGCTGTTCTTCGACCGGTTCCTGACGGCCTTCTTCGACGAGGCCGACGCCGCGCTGCTCGCCGCCAAGGGCGTCAACTGTCTGCGTCTTCCGGTGAACTACCGGCACTTCGAGGACGATGCCCGCCCCTTCGAGATCCGCGAGGAGGGCTTCGCCCACCTCGACCGCGTGGTGGACCTGTGCGCGCGGCACGGCATCTACACCGTCATCGACCTGCACTCCCTGCCCGGCGGCCAGAACCACCAATGGCACTCCGACAACCCCACCCATCTCCCGTTCTTCTGGGACCACCCGCACTTCCAGGACCGGGTGGTACGGCTGTGGGAGGTCATCGCGGAACGCTACAAGGACAACCCCTGGGTGGCGGGCTACAACCCGGTCAACGAGCCCGCCGACGACTCCGGTCGGGTGTTGCCCGCCTTCTACGACCGCCTCGCAGGCGCGATCCGCGCGGTCGACCCGCACCACATCCTCTTCCTCGACGGCAACCAGTACTCCACCGACTTCGACATCTTCGGCGACCCCGTCGACAACGCCGTCTACACCTGCCACGACTACGCACGCGCCGGCTTCGCCCGCAGCGGCGGCTACCCCGGCGACGTGGACGGCGTCCGGATAGACAAGGACTGGGTCGAAGAGGCCTTCCTGCGCCGCACCGCCTACATGCGCAAGACCAACACCCCCGTCTGGGTCGGCGAGTTCGGCCCCGTCTACACCGGCGACCCGGCGCGCGACGAGCAGTGCGCCCAACTGCTCGCCGACCAGCTGGACATCTACCGGCGGCACGAGGCCAGCTGGTCCGTGTGGACCTACAAGGACGTCGGCCTGCAAGGACTCGTCCACATCTCACCGGACAGCGCCTACCACCAGCACTTCGCCGAGTTCATGGCGAAGAAGCACCGCCTGGGCGCGGAGGCGTGGGGCTCCCCGGAGGGCGTGATCCGCGAACTGGCCAAGCCGCTTGAGCAACTGGTCAATGACGAGTTCCCGGGCTTCTCGGGCCGGCCGTTCAACACGCGCCAGTGGATCGACGTCCTCCTGCGGCACATCCTGCTGAGCCAGCCCCTGGTCCAGGAGTACGCCGGACTCTTCCACGGTCTCGGCGACGACGACGTCATCGCCCTGGCCGACTCCTTCGCGCTGGAGCAGTGCGTACAGCGTGACCGGCTGCTGGACTCACTGGCGAGCGGATGACCGACGGCAGGTGAGGGCGCCGGTCCACACAGCGGCGGGCGCCGTCCCCGCTCGAAGCGGCTGGGGACAGCGCCCGTGCCTGGGAACCGCCGTTGTGCGGTCAGAACATGGTGTTGTCGTTGCGGGAGGTCTCCGGGACCGGCTGGACGGCGTCCCAGTGCTCGACGATCTTGCCGTCGCGGACACGGAAGAACTCGATGCAGGAAAAGCCGCGGTCGGCCGGGTTGAGCTTGAGGTGGTGGTGGACGGCGACGTAGTCGCCCTCGGCGATGACCCGCTTGACGTCGATGGTCACCTCCGGGTTCCCGGCGAACAGCCCGGTGAACAGTTCCGTGGCGGCGGCGGCGCCGTCGGCGTGCTGCGGGTTGTGCTCGTAGAAGGCGTCGACGGCGTACCGCTCGAACACGGTCGGGTCCTTCTCGACGGCGAGCTCGTGGAACAGCGCCGTCACGAGCTTCTTGTTCCCCGCGGTGTCCGCGTTCGGGTCGGGCAGGGCGACGGCCGGCTCGCTGATCGTGGTGAACAGGTCGTGGCCGCCCACGATGGTCTCCGGGACCTCCTGGATGACGTCCCAGTGCTCGACGATCTTGCCGTCCTCGACCCGGTAGATGTCGACGACCACACTGGGGGTGGCGCCGGGTGCCGGCGCGGACTCGCTGTGCAGCAGGACCAGGTCGCCTTCGGCCAGAACCCGGTGGGTGGTCTTCGTCCGCTCCGGGAAGGTCTTCCTGAAGAAGGTGATGAAGTTCTTGATCCCCTCGGGCCCGTCGACCCCCTGCGGGTTGTGGTTCTTGTACGTGGCGCCGACGAGCTCGTCGATCACCTCCTTGTTCCCGTGGCTGAACAGCTCGTCGTAGAAACGGGTGACGATCTTCTTGTTCTCAGCGGACATGATCGTGGCTCGCTTTCCATAGTTACGTCTTGTGCGTAACCACATCATCAGTCACTGTCGGGCAGGGCGAAAGAAGGCACTTTCATGTCAGCCACGAACACGGATGTGCCCCCACAGCCCGGCACCGGAACCGGGTCCGGCTAGCGCTCGTTGCCGGCCCTGAAAAGGGCCCACCGGACCCCGCGCGCCTCGGGGCGGCTCGCGGTGTCAGCGGTAGGCCGCCTGGCCGGTCAGGGCCTGGCCGACGACCAGGGTGTGGATCTCGCTCGTGCCCTCGTAGGTGAGGACGGATTCCAGGTTGTTGGCGTGGCGCAGCGGCGAGTACTCCAGGGAGATGCCGTTGGCGCCGAGCACGGTGCGGCACTCGCGTGCGATGGTGAGCGCCTCGCGGACGTTGTTCAGCTTGCCGACGCTGACCTGCTCCGGACGGATGCGGCCCTGGTCTTTCAGGCGGCCCAGGTGGACGGCGAGCAGGGCGGAGCCGCCCAGGGCCACCGCCATGTCGGCGAGCTTTTTCTGGGTGAGCTGGAAGCCGCTGATCGGGCCTGCCGAACTGCACCCGGGAATCGGCGTAGTCGATGGCCGCCTGGAGCGCATCGCGCCCCGCGCCGACCGCGCCGAACAGGATGCCGAAGCGGGCCTCGTTCAGGCAGGACAGCGGTCCGCGCAGGCCCTCCGCGTGCGGCAGCCGCGCCGCATCGGGCAGGCGCACGTTGTCGAAGTACAGCTCCGAGGTGATCGAGGCGCGCAGCGACATCTTCTGCTTGATGTCCTGCGTGGTGAAACCCGGTGTGCCGCGCGGCACGAGGAAGCCGCGGACGCCGTCCTCGGTCTGCGCCCAGACGGTGGCCACGTCGGCGATGCCGCCGTTGGTGATCCACATCTTGGAGCCGTTGAGGATCCAGTCGTCGCCGTCGCGGACGGCGCGGGTGCGCATCCCGGCGGGGTTGCTGCCGAAGTCCGGCTCGGTCAGCCCGAAGCAGCCGATCGCCTCACCCGCCGCCAGCCGGGGCAGCCACTCCCGCTTCTGATCCTCCGAGCCCCACTTCCAGATGGAGAACATCGACAGCGAGCCCTGCACGGACACGAAGCTGCGGAAGCCGGAGTCGGCGGCCTCCAACTCCATGCAGGCCAGGCCGTAGCTGACCGCGCTCGTGCCGGCGCAGCCGTGGCGAGAGGGCAGAGGCGGAACGAGCAGCGGTGCGGGCACCGGAAGTCGACTGGAGCGTGGTTCGAGTGCAGCCCTCCACCGTCGACTGAACCATCACGCCGGAGGGCTGCCCTCCGGCACGGGCCGGACCCTCCGCCCGGCTCCAGGTCATGGCGCGGCACCATCGCCGGCCGGGAGGCTCCATGTGGGGGTCCTCGCGGACACATCGACATTGCGGCCAGATCCGCACCGTTTCGTCGGTACCTGTGGTGGCGAGCCAGGTGGGTGGTGCGGCCTGGCTACACCGACACTCAGACCGCCGCCACCAGCTGATCCATAAGCTGTGCCACGCTCGTCTTCAGGTCGGCCGCCGCGCTCTCTCGGCCGCTCAGATGCCTCAGCAGCGCCTGTTGGAACAGTCCGTCAAAGAGGGCGTACGCCATTGAAGATGACACCGCCGGCGGCGAGCCGGCGAGCTCCGCGAAAAGACTGACGATGCGCCAGATCATGCGCTCCAGGCTCTGATCGATGGCGAGGACATCGCCCCGGAACGCCTCCTCGAACAGGCTCTGATTCCGTAGGTCATACCAGAGCCTGTGCATCGCCGCGTCGTCGCGCAGGGTGCCGGCCATCGCCTCGGCGAAACCCTCCCTGACCTCCTCGGCCGAGCCGGCGGTGACGACGATCTGGTCGTAGCGGGTGACGCACTCGGCCTTGTACTGCCGCACGCAGTAGGTGATCAGCTCCACCTTGTCGCGGAAGTAGTAGTGCAGGACGCCGTGGGAAAACTCGGAGTTCTGCGCTATCTCGCGCAGGCTCGTGCGGGAATAGCCGAGCTCTGACAGGGTCCGCAGCGCGGATGCCGCCAACTGCGCCCGCCGCTCGGCGAACTTGTCGACCTGCCGCCGGGAGATCCGGTCCTGGTTCTTGCCCACGGTCTGGGTCACGGCAAGCCTTCCATCCGCCTTTCCGGTGGCCCGCACCCCGCGGGCTCGGCCCCAGGCTATCGCGACCCACGGCCCGCACCCAGCATTTTTCTTGACAGTCGTCCAAGAAAGTTTGGGCAGTCGTCCAGGAAAGTCTTGACGACTGTCAAGAACTGCCTACGCTGGCGTTGCACGGCGCACAGCCGGCTCGCAGCCATCTCGACGAGGAGATGTTCCATGACTGTGTACGACCTGACCGGGCGCAAGGCGCTGGTGACGGGCGGAGCCCGAGGACTGGGCGCGGGGATGGCTGAGGCGCTGGCCCGGGCCGGCGCCGCCGTCGCCATCGGCGACATCCAGGAGGAGACGGGCAAGGCGACGGCCGATTCCCTCCGCGCGTCCGGTGCCACGGCCGGGTTCGTCCACCTCGACGTGACCGAGGACGCGAGCTGGGAATCGGCGATATCACAGACGATCGACGAACTCGGCGGCCTGGACATCGTCGTCAACAACGCCGGGATCGAGATCTCCGGTCTGGTCGTGGATCTCGACCCGGCCGATGTCCGCCGCATGCTGGAGGTGAACGTCCTCGGGACGGCACTCGGCATCAAGCACGCGTTCCGGGCGATGCGCCCCGGTGGGCCGGCCGGCGGCGGCGGGGCGGTCGTCAACATCTCGTCGGTCGCGGCGACCATCGCCTTCCCCGGCATCTCGGGCTACTCCGCCACAAAGTCTGCGGTGGACCGGCTGACCCGGGTCGCCGCGCTGGAGTCGGGCAAGCTCGGCTACGGCGTGCGCGTGAACTGCGTCTATCCCGGCCTGGTACCGACCGAGATGGGCGCCCGACTCGCCTCGGACATGGAGACCCTCGGGCTCTTCCCCAGCGCCGAGGCGGCGGTCGGCGAAGTGATCGGTCAGACCCCGCTCGGCCGGCTCGGAGAGGTGGCCGACATGGCCGACGCCGTGGTCTTCCTCGCCTCCGACGGCGCCCGCTTCATCACCGGGGCCGGCCTGCCGGTCGACGGCGGCATGGGCATGTGACGGGCTTCCTCCAGCACCTCCACGTACGAAAGGCCGATCGATCATGAGCAACGCCAAGCCCGTCGTCGTCTACGGGGCCTCCGGCTACACCGGCCGCCTCGTCTGCGAATACCTCCGCGAGTACAACATCCCCTTCATCGCCGCCGGACGCGACAAGGCCCGTATCCAGGAAGTCCTCGACAAGGTCCCCGGGATCGACACCGTGGAGCACGAGGTCGTCGAGGTAGAGCACGCGGTCGGACCGCTGACCGAGCTCTTCCGCGGCGCCAAGGTGGTGAGCAACATGGTCGGCCCGTTCATCAAGTACGGGCCGGAGGTCGCCGAGGCCGCCCTCGCCGCCGGCTGCCACTATCTCGACACGACCGGCGAGCAGGACTGGGTCCTGGACGCCCAGGCCCGCTGGGGCGACGCCTACGCCGAGAAGGGGCTGCTCCTCTCCCCCGGCGTCGCGCAGATGTACACCACCGGCGAGATCGCCGCCAACATCTGCCTGGAGACCCCCGGCCTGGACACCCTCGACATCCTGGTGCTGTGGAAGGGCTTCCCCACCTACGCGTCGACCCAGACGATCTTCACCATCCTCAAGGCCGACTGGCACTACCTGGAGGAGAACCAGTACCGCAGGTGGGACCCGCTCACCGCCGTCGAGGTCACCGTCCCCGGACAGCACGAGACGGCTCTCGCCCTGCCGTGGGGCGGCACCCTCCACCCCGTGTGGTTCAAGAACGACCCCAGGGTGGCGACCTGCAAGGTCCTCGGCGGGGTCACGGACCGCGCCGTCATGCAAGGCGTGGTGGAGACGGTCAAGATGGTCGAGTCGCAGATCAAGACTCTCCCCGCCGACCAGCAGGACGCCGCCCTCGCCGAGGTGGCCGCCTCGGTGCAGGCCGGCATGCCGCCCCGGGAGAACCCGCGCATCAACACCTCGGTGGACTCCGTCCACGCCTCGGGCCCGCTGGGGCGTGCGCACTGCGTGATCCACGGCAACAGCAACTACAAGCAGACCGGACTGCTGCAGGCGTACGCCGCGTACAGCCTGATCCAGCAGCCTCCCCGGCGGGTCGGCCTCGCCTCGGCCTGCCAGGCGTTCGGCCACCGCGAACTGCTCGGTGTGCTCAAGGCCTTCGGACTCGTACTCGACCCGGTCCTCACCGTCCACAGCTGAGTCCCGGACAAACCCCGAGAACCCGAGAACCCCGAGAACCCGGAGAAACGAGGATGACGCCGTGCGTCTGACCGACTATCTCGACAAGGGCGCCTCCCTGGGGCTCGACGCCCCATGCCTCACCACGGGGGGACACACCCGCACCTATGGCGAGGTGCAGGACCTGTCCTGGCGGGTGGCCCGGGCATTGGACCGGTCAGGCGTGCGCCCCGGGGACAAGGTGGCGGTGCTGTCCGCCAATGACCCCACCGCGTTCTCCTGCGTCTTCGGCATCTCCCGGGCGGGCGCTGTGTGGTGCCCTGTCAACCCGCGCAACGAGGCTGTTGAGAACAGGGAGTTGCTGGATCTCTTCGACTGCGTATGCCTGATCTTCCAGGAGGCGTACGCCCCGCTGGTCGCGAAGATTCTTCCCGACCTGCCGAAGCTGACCACGCTGGTCTGCCTCGACGGCTCCCTGTCGTTCGCGGCCTCCCTCGATGCGTGGCTGGACGGCCTGCCCGTCGAGCCCTGGGAAGCGGCACCGGCCGACAGCACGGTCATGCTCGTCGGCACGGGCGGCACCACGGGCCGGCCCAAGGGCGTGATGCTGACCGACCGGAACATCGAGACCATGTCAGCGCTGACGCTGATGAGTTACCCCTTCGACACCCGCCCGGTCTACCTGGCGCTGGCCCCGCTGACCCACGCCGCCGGGGTGCTGTGCTTCCCCGTCATGACGCTGGGCGGCGAGATCGTCATCATGCCGGCGCCGGACCTCACCGAGTTCCTCGCGCTCGTCGAACGGCACCGGGTCACCCACACCTTCCTGCCGCCGACGCTCATCTACATGGTCCTGGCCCACGCCGATCTACCCGCCACGGACCTGACATCGCTGCGCTGCCTCTGGTACGGCGCCGCCCCCATGTCGGCGGCCCGGCTGGAGGAGGCCATCGAACGGATCGGCCCGGTCATGGCACAGCTCTTCGGTCAGTCCGAGGCACCCATGATGATCTCGACGATGGCCCCGGAGGATCACTTCCGCCCAGACGGCTCACTCGCCGTCGAGCGTTTCGCCTCCGCCGGCCGCCCCTCGCCGCTGGTGACCGTCGCCATCATGGACGCCGAAGGGAAACTGCTGCCGCCCGGCGAGCGCGGCGAGATCGTCGTGCGCGGCTCGCTGGTGATGGCGGGATACTACAAGAACCCCTCCGCCACCGAGGAAGCGTCCCGGCACGGCTGGCACCACACCGGGGACATCGGCTATCTCGACGCAGAGAACTACCTGTTCATCGTGGACCGCGCCAAGGACATGATCATCAGCGGTGGATTCAACGTCTACTCCGCCGAAGTCGAACAGGCGGTGATGGAGCACCCCGCCGTCCAGGACTGTGCGGTCGTCGGGCTGCCCGACGACAAGTGGGGCGAACGTGTGACCGCTGTCGTCCAGCTCCACGCCGGAGCGAGCACGGCGAACGTCACCGGCTCCGCCATACGCGACTTCGTCAAGGCCCGGATCGGGAGCGTCAAGGCCCCCAAGCAGGTCGAAGTCTGGCCCGACCTCCCCCGCTCCAAGGTGGGCAAGGTCCTCAAGAACGAAGTGCGATCGCACCTGCTCGGGAACGCGCAGAACCGACATGGCTGATATGGCTGATATGGCTGCCACGGTGCGCGTGGCCGGGGTCGGGATCGGCATGATCCCGTTCCGCAAACCCGGAGCCGGCGAGAGCTGTTCCGTCATGGCCGAGCGCGCCGCCCGCGCGGACCTGGACGACGCCGGACTGCCGTACGAAGCCGTCCAGCAGGCCTAGGCCAGATACGTCTACAGGGACCAACCGCTCGGCGGGGCACGTGACGCTGCAACTCCTGATCCTCGGCATCGTCTGCGCCGCTGTCGCTCTGCTTTCCGACTCGGCCTGGGGGCTCCTCGCCGGGACGGCTCGTGGCTGGTTCCGCGGATCGCCCCGTCGCCTGTCCGCGATTGGCGCAGTGTACGGGGCGGTGCTGGTCGGCCTCGGCGTCCGACAGGGTCTCCGAGCGCCTCGGCCGCCTTCCGCGACCAAGCCTGATCTGGTGAATTGCCGGTGGAATTAGCTAGGTTGCCGTCACCTGACCCGACGTCCACAAGGGAGCGGCAGCCATGAGTCAACAGCAGAAGACCTTCCGTGCTATCGAGGTTGGCGACGGAAGCGACGGGCGATGGGCCACCCACACACAGGCTCTGTGGCCACTCGCGGAGGGGTGGATGACTGAGGAGAGCCGGACTTCAGAGGGCGCGTTACGTGCTCGGAAGCTGTTCGAGGCACACATGCCGGAGCTGGTTCCAGTTCTCGACCGCCTCGCCGGTCAGCTGGACCGGCCGGAAGGGGAGACCTTCCTCACCCTCGCGGCCTTGCGACCGTTCTTCTCGGGCTGTACCCAGATCGGCGGCGGTGGCACCCTGCTGCGCAACTACGACTTCAGCCCCGACGAGTGTGAGGGCACCCTTGTCTCCTCCCACTTTCTCCGACCGGTGATCGGAATGCAGGATGCCGCCTGGGGTTTGCTGGACGGGATGAACGACGCAGGGCTCGCGGTGTCACTCACCTTCGGTGGCCGATTCGTCCATGGCCCCGGCTTCGCCATTCTTATCGTCCTGCGCTACCTGCTGGAGACGTGTAACACCGTTGACGAGGCAGTCGGCAGGCTGCGGTCCATACCGATTGCGATCCCACAGAACGTCACCCTTGTCGACTCCCAGCAGGCAGTGACGGTGTTCGTGGGACCGGATATTTCCATGACTGAGGCAGCGGACGCCTGCGCTGCCAACCACCAGCACTTGCCGGTGCCTGACGAGCAGGAGCAGTCCTCCCGGACCCAAGAGCGGCTGAGGGCCATTCGCGCAGCGGGTACGGACGTGGCGGCGATGCTGAAGCCGCCGCTGTATCAATCCGCGTACGACGAGGGATTGGGAACGGTCTACACCGCCCATTACCGGCCGTCCGAGGGCCGTGTGACCTACTACTGGCCGGGCGAGTCCTGGGAACAGTCCTTCGACGGCTTCGCTCCCGGATCCCGCACCGTGACCATCGGTCAAGCCGGCTGAGAGCTCCTCGCGGCCTTGCGCCGACGAACCGTACCGCTGGCGGAACTTGGGCACTTTCCACGCCCGGCATCGGACGTTGCCCAGTGGCCGAGGAACTCCCGGCATCGGACGTTGCCCAGTGGCCGAGGAACTCCCGGCAGCAGCTTCTGCTTCGTACAGTGACCGTATGAGCAGGGACGGTGTTCCTCGACTGCGGCTGGTCGCGGCCACGGACGACGACTCAGGGCCGCGTCTGTGCCGCGGGTGCGGTGCTCCGCTGATGCCACCGGTGAGGGCGACGGCGGTGTTCTGTTCCTCCTCCTGTCGGTCGAGGCATTGGCGGCGGATGCGCCGGGCGCGGGCTCGGACCGACGCGGTGAAGGCCGGTGTGACGGCCAGTTGCCCGGAGTGCGACGCGTCGTGGACAGTCGGGGTCGAACATCCTGTCTCGGCAACGTACTGCTCTCCCAACTGCCGCAAACGGGCCTGGTACAGGCGGCTCGCAGCGGACGCCGGGTTGTGAGTCCGCGCATTCGGCGGCTGTCATCGCGATTCGCTGTGGGACGTTGCGCCCTGGCGGGTTCCTGGGGCCGGTCGGATGGTGCGAAGCGACGGCCTGCCGGGGCGAGCTGACGACATGAAATGGGTGCCGCACCCGGGACCGCCGGGGGTGATGTACGACTGGTTGCCCGCGCCGATGCCGTGCCTCTCGGTGAACGGCGCGGCCCGTGCGGCTGCGCACACGCTTCAGTGCCGCTGCGCGCCGGGCTCTTCGGAGTGGTCGAACATGGGGTAGTCGGGTCGCCAGACCACGTCGAAGAGCTCCTCCGTCCTGCGCAGCTGCTCCGCAGTGGGAGCCGTGCGCGGGTCGAGATAGTGGAGGGTTCCTTCGAAGCCGCCCGGTGCGTAGACGGCGAGGAAGCGGGTGTCCGGGGCCCCGAAGGCCCACGAGTGCATCCAGCCGGTCGGGAGCAACCCGAAGTCACCGGCGTGGAGTTCGCTCTCGATCCGCGTGCCCTTCCGGTCGTCCTGCCACACACGCAGGACACCGCTGAGGACGAAGACCGCCTCGGTGGTGTGGTGGTGGAAGTGGGGCGGGGTCGCGCCGGAGGTGTCGCCTTCGCAATAGGTCACACCCATGTGCCCCTCGGTGTCCTGCGCGCGGGTCAGCAGAGACCGCAGGCTGCTCCGGACGGCGATGTGGTCGCCCTCGCCGGCTCTGAGGATGTAAGGCCCTCCGTTGCCGATCTCGTCGAGGGAGATGTGGCCGGGGAGAAGTTCGCCATCGTGCATCGGTTCTTCGGCTCCTCGTGATGAGTACTGATCCGGCGAGCGGTCGTACCGCCAGGACTCCGGGCGCTGCGCGGCGCATGACGGACCTGGTGGAACGGTGAGTGCCGGACGGATGGTGAGTGCTGTTCTGGCTGGTGTGCCGCCGACAGGTGAAGGGTGCGAGATCGACCGACGACGGGCCGGTGACCGTGAGTTCCGGGGGCGATCGCCTTCGCGAGGTCTTGCGATGCGATGGCCCCGACGGTGCTGTGGACGACCGACGCCGCGCTAGGAGTTGTCTTCAAATGTCACGCCCACATCAGGAGCGAGGCGAGCGTGACAGCTGCCTGGTAGGACTCGGCGGTCTTGTCGTAGCGGGTC
>NZ_JBITCT010000059.1:0-57922 GCF_044453465.1 Streptomyces sp. NPDC051677 | reverse complement strand
CCCGCTACGACAAGACCGCCGAGTCCTACCAGGCAGCTGTCACGCTCGCCTCGCTCCTGATGTGGGCGTGACATTTGAAGACAACTCCTAGGGCGTGTCCTAGCTGGCCAGCGCCTGCTCCGGCTCGTCGCTCGCCCGGGGCTCCGTCAGCCGGACCTCGGGGAGTTCCCGGTGCGCGGGGTCCGTGACCTCGCCCACCAGCAGCTCCAGTACGTCCTCCAGGGCGACCAGGCCGAGTACCTTGCCGGACGCGTCGGCGACCTGCGCCAGATGGGTCGCCGCCCGGCGCATCACCGTCAGCGCGTCGTCCAGCGGGAGTTCGGACCGCAGTGTCGTCATCGGACGCCACACCTGCTGCGGCACCGCCCGCTCGGAGTCCTCCAGGTCGAGGACGTCCTTCACGTGCAGGTAGCCCATGTAGGCGCCGTTCTCCGCGGCTACGGGGAAGCGGGAGTAGCCGGTGCGGGCGGTCAGCTCGACGATCTCGCCCGGGGTGACCGACGGGCTGACCGTGACCAGGGACTCGCGCTTCAGCAGGACGTCCGTCACCGGGCGGGAGCCCAGTTCCAGCGCGTCCTCCAGCCGCTCCTGCTCCTCGGGGGCGAGGAGCCCGGCCTGGCCGGAGTCCTCCAGCAGCCGGTTGAGCTGCTCGCTGGTGACGACGGCCTCGACCTCGTCCTTGGGCTCGACGTTGAAGAGCCGCAGGATGCCCTGGGCGCAGGCGCCGAGGGCCACGGTGATCGGCCGGCAGACGCGGGCGAAGGCGACCAGCCCGGGGCTGAGCCACAGCGCGGCCTTCTCCGGGGCCGCCATGGCGAGGTTCTTCGGCACCATCTCGCCGATGACGAGGTGGAAGAAGACCACCGCGGCGAGGGCGATGACATACCCCAAGGGGTGGATCATGCCGTGCGGGAGGTGGATCCCCTCGAAGACCGGTTCCAGCAGCTTCGCGACCGTGGGTTCGGCGACCGCGCCCAGGGTGAGGGAGCAGACGGTGATGCCGAACTGGGCCGCCGCCATCATCTGCGGCAGCCGCTCCAGGCCGTACAGGACCTGACGGGCCCGTGCGGTGCCGAGGGGCTCGATCTGGCTGCGGCGGACGGAGACGAGCGCGAACTCGGCGCCGACGAAGAAGCCGTTGGTGAGCACGAGCAACGCGGCGAAGACGAGTTGGAGAACGCTCATCGGGCCACCTCCACGACCACGCCGGTGCGCACCAGCCGGACCCGTTCGGCCCGGTAGTGGCCGACCCGGCGCACCGAGAGCCGCCAGCCGGGCAGTTCGGCCCGGTCGCCGACGGCCGGGATCCGGCCGAGCAGGTCGGCGACGAGCCCGGCGACCGTCTCGTACGGTCCCTCCGGGACCTCCAGGCCTATGCGCTGCAGGGTGTCGACGCGGCAGCTGCCGTCCACGTCCCAGGCAGGCCTGCCCTCCTCGGGCGGGGCCGCGGCGAGTTCGGGCGTGTCCTGGCCGTCGTGCTCGTCGCGGACCTCGCCGACGATCTCCTCGACGATGTCCTCCAGGGTGACCACGCCGGCCGTGCCGCCGTACTCGTCGACGACGACGGCGATGGGCTGCTCGCTGCGCAGCCGGGCCAGCAGGGGCTGCACGGGCAGGGTCTCGGGGACCAGCAGCGCCGGGCGGGCGATCCGGCCGAGCGGGGTGCGCAGCCGGTCGTGGACGGGGATCGCCAGGGCGTCCTTGAGGTGGACCATGCCGACGATTTCGTCGATCTTCTCGCGGTAGACGGGGAACCGGGACAGGCCGGTGGCCCGGGTCAGGTTGACCACGTCCTCCGCGGTGGCCGAGGACTGCAGGGCGCTGACCTTCACGCGCGGGGTCATGACGTGCTGTGCGGTCAGCTCGGCCAGCGACAGCGTCCGCACGAACAGGTCGGCCGTGTCCTGTTCGAGGGCGCCGGCCTGGGCCGAGTGACGGGCCAGGGAGACGAGTTCGCCGGGGGTGCGGGCGGAGGCCAGCTCCTCGGTGGGCTCGACGCCCAGGGCGCGCACCAGGCGGTTGGCGACGGTGTTGAGGGCCGAGATCACCGGCCGGAAGAGACGGGAGAAGCCGGCTTGCGGGCCCGCGACGAACCGCGCGACCTGCAGGGGCTTGGACACCGCCCAGTTCTTGGGCACGAGCTCGCCGATCACCATCTGCACGGCGGACGCCAGCAGCATGCCGACGACCACGGCGACACCGGAGACGGCGCCCTCGGGGATGCCGATCGCGGTGAACGGGGTGTGCAGCAGCTCCGCGAGCGCCGGTTCGGCGAGCATGCCGACGACGAGGGAGGTGATGGTGATGCCGAGCTGGGTGCCGGACAGCTGAAAGGACAGTTCCTTCAGCGACTCGACGACCGTACGGGCTCGTCTGTCGCCCTCGGCTGCGGCTTTCTCGGCCTCCGGGCGTTCGACCGTGACGAGGCCGAACTCGGCGGCGACGAAGAAGCCGTTGGCGAGGATGAGCAGGAACGCGGCTGCCAGGAGCAGCAAGGGGATGGTCATGATGCCGCCGCCTCCGAACCAGGTCGGGTGGGGGCGGCGCAGGTACTACAGGACGAACCGTCCATCGCCGGAGGGAGTCACTCCTCGGGTAGCAGGAACCCCTGTGAGCCCGGCAGGGCACAACAGGGGCGGAGGCACAAGGGGAACGCCTCCGTCACCAGATTAATCAAGACAAGGGCTTCAGCGGCAGGGTGGACGGCCCTGAGTCAGCCCTGATCTTGCCCTGTGGACGCTTCGGGGTCCCGGACGGACCGGGCTTCCGCGAGGGCCCGCAGGGTGCGCGCGTCGGCGATGGCCTGCTGCCTGTCGATGCCCGGCTGGATGCCGAGGGCGGGCAGGCTGGTGCCGTCGGTGAGGTTCAGGAACACCCAAGGGTCGCCCGGACGGAGGTTCACCTGGATGATCTCCGCCCAGTCGAGTCGCCGCTTGCCGGCGATGTTCACCACGGTGACGCCGGAGTCGTCGGCGACGACGCGCACCCGGGCGAGCTGGGCCAGCGCCCAGAAGATGAGGGCGCCGGTGAGGATGAAGCTGAGCCGCTCCCCCGGGCCGAGTTTCTCCAGCAGCATCGCGATGGTGGAGATGGTGAGCAGGATCGCCACCCCGGCCGTGAGCAGCACCGCGCGGGTGCGGGCCGGCCGGAAGGTGACGGGGAGGGTGGGCAGGTCGCCACCCGGCAGCTGGGACATCGTCGCGTGGATCTCTCGGGGCCTCAGAGGCGGCAGGCGTGGATGGCCGTGGTCAGGATGGCGCGGGCGCCGATGTCGTACAGGTCGTCCATGATCCGCTGGGCTTCCTTGGCGGGGACCATGGCGCGGACGGCGACCCAGCCCTCGTTGTGCAGCGGGGAGACGGTCGGCGACTCCAGGCCCGGGGTCAGCGCGACGGCCTTCTCCAACTGCTCGACGCGGCAGTCGTAGTCCATCATCACGTACGTCCGGGCGACCAGGACGCCCTGGAGGCGGCGCAGGAACTGCTGCACCTTCGGCTCGGCGGCCTCTTCGGTCTCCGCGCCGGTGCGGCGGATCACGACGGCCTCGGACTTCATGATGGGGTCGCCGAACACCTCCAGGCCCGCGTTGCGCAGCGACGTGCCGGTCTCGACGACGTCGGCGATGACCTCGGCGACGCCCAGCTCGATGGCCGTCTCGACGGCGCCGTCGAGGTGGACGACGGAGGCCTCGATGCCCCGTTCGGCGAGGTGCCCCGCGACGATGCCCTCGTACGAGGTGGCGACCGTCTTGCCCTTGAGGTCCTCGACGCTGGTCGCGGTGCCCGGCTTGGTGGCGAACCGGAAGGTGGAGCGGGCGAAGCCGAGCGGGAGGATCACCTCGGCGTCGGCTCCGGAGTCGACCAGCAGGTCGCGGCCGGTGATGCCGATGTCGAGACGGCCGGAGGAGACGTAGATCGCGATGTCGCGGGGGCGGAGGTAGAAGAACTCGACCTCGTTCTCCGGGTCGACGATCCGCAGCTCCTTGGACTCCCGGCGCTGCTGGTAGCCGGCCTCATGCAGCATCTCCGCCGCAGGGCCTGACAGGGAACCCTTGTTGGGGACGGCGATGCGCAGCATGAGGCGAGCTTCCTTCGTTCGTGCGGGATGGGTGCGGATACGGCTTACAGGTGGGCGTACACGTCGTCCAGCGAGATTCCGCGGGCGACCATCATCACCTGGACGTGGTAGAGCAGCTGCGAGATCTCCTCGGCGGCTGCCTCCTTGCCCTCGTACTCGGCCGCCATCCAGACCTCTGCGGCCTCTTCGACGACCTTCTTGCCGATGGCATGGACGCCCTTGCCGACCAGTTCGGCGGTGCGGGAAGTGGTGGGGTCGCCGTTGGCGGCCTTCTGCTGGAGCTCGGCGAAGAGCTCCTCGAACGTCTTCTTGGACATGGTGCTGCCCACCCTAGCCGTATCGCCGGTGGGCCTATCGCCAGGGTTCAGATACTGAGCGGAGGGTGGCCGCGGTCGCCACCGCCGCGGTCACCGCCTCGTGTCCCTTGTCCTCGTTGGAGCCCTCGATGCCGGCCCGGTCCAGGGCCTGCTCCTCGGTGTCGCAGGTGAGGACGCCCATGCCGACGGGGACACCGGTCTCGACGGAGACCTGGGTGAGGCCCTGGGTGACGCCCTGGCACACGTACTCGAAGTGGGGGGTGCCGCCGCGGATGACGACGCCGAGGGCGACGATCGCGTCGTAGCCCCGCCCGGCCAGCACCTTGGCGACGACCGGGAGCTCCCAGCTGCCGGGGACCCGCAGCAGGGTCGGCTCGTCGATGCCCAGGTCGTGCAGGGCGCGCAGGGCGCCGTCGACCAGACCGTCCATCACCTTCTCGTGCCACTGTGCCGCGATGACGGCGACCCGAAGGTCACCCACATTGCGTACGGACAGTTCCGGTGCGCCCTTGCCGCTCACGTCTCTCCTCAGTTGCTGTTCTTACCGGTTCTGCTGGTGCTGCTGGTCCCGCTCGCTGGCGCTACTGGTTGCCGCAGGGGGACACGGGGGCCGTGTCCAGCCAGGGCAGGTCGTGTCCCATCCGGTCCCGCTTGGTGCGCAGGTACCGGATGTTGTGCTCGCCCGCCTGCACGGGCATCGGCTCGCGCCTGGTGACCTCGATGCCGTGCCGGACGAGCGCGTCGGACTTCTCGGGGTTGTTGGTCATCAGGCGCACGCTGTGCACGCCGAGGTCCTCGAGGATCTGCGCGCCGGCCCCGTAGTCGCGGGCGTCGGCGGGCAGGCCCAGCTCCAGGTTGGCGTCGAGGGTGTCGTGGCCCTGTTCCTGGAGCTCGTACGCCCGCAGCTTGGACAGCAGGCCGATGCCGCGGCCCTCGTGTCCGCGCAGGTAGACCACCACGCCCCGGCCCTCGCTCTGGATGCGCTCCAGGGACGCGTCGAGCTGGGGGCCGCAGTCGCAGCGCAGCGAGGCGAAGACGTCGCCGGTGAGGCACTCGGAGTGGACGCGGACCAGGACGTCCTGGCCGTCGCCGATGTCGCCGTGGACGAGGGCGACATGCTCGACGCCGTCGACGGTGGAGCGGTAGCCGTACGCGGTGAAGGCGCCGTGGACGGTGGGCAGCCGGGTCTCGGCCTCGCGCCGGACGGTGGGCTCGGAGCTGCGGCGGTAGGCGATCAGATCCTCGATGGAGATGATCGTCAGGCCGTGCTTGCGGGCGAACGGGATCAGTTCGGGCAGCCGGAGCATCCGGCCGTCCTCGCCGGCGATCTCGACGATCGCGCCGGCCGGGCGCAGCCCCGCGAGGCGGGCGAGGTCGACGGCGGCCTCGGTGTGGCCGTTGCGGGTGAGGACGCCGCCGGGCTTGGCCCGCAGGGGGAACACATGTCCGGGGCGGACGAAGTCGGTGGCCTGCGCCTCGCCGCTCGCCAGCAGTTGAAGGGTGGTGGCGCGGTCGGCGGCGGAGATGCCGGTGGTGACGCCGTGGGCGGCGGAGGCGTCGACGGAGACCGTGAAGGCGGTCTTCATCGACTCCGTGTTGTCCTCGACCATCTGCGGGAGGTTCAGGCGCTCCAGCTCGTCGCCCTCCATGGGGGCGCAGATCAGGCCGCGGCACTCGCTCATCATGAAGGCGACGATCTCGGGGGTGGCCTTCTCGGCTGCGACGACGAGGTCGCCCTCGTTCTCGCGGTCCTCGTCGTCGACGACCACGATCGGGCGGCCGGCCGCGATGTCGGCGATGGCCTGCTCGACGGGGTCGAGGGAGAAGTCTTCGATGCCGTCCGTGCTGTAGAGGATCGGTGCCGTGCTCATGCCGGCGCTCCTTCCAGAGCGGGTTGCGAAGCCTTGCGGGAGCGCAGCCACCAGTCGCGCATGCCCCACAGGACCAGCGCGCCGTAGATGACGTAGACGAAGCCGGAGAAGGCGTAGCCGTTGGCGAAGTTGAGGGGGACGCCGACGAGGTCGACGAGGAGCCAGGCGATCCAGAACTCGACCATGCCGCGCGCCTGGGCGTACATGGCGACGATGGTGCCGACGAAGATGTAGGCGTCCGGCCAGGGGTCCCAGGACAGGGACGGGTAGGCCTTGAAGAGCAGGGCGACGGCGACCGTGCCGACGGCGGCGGCGCCGACCATGGCCGCGCGCTCGGGCCAGGTGGCGAAGCGCGGGGTGATGGCGCCGTCCGCGGAGCGGCCCTTGCTCCGGTTCCACTGCCACCAGCCGTACAGGGCGACCGCCATGACGACGACCTGCTTGCCCGCGCTGCCGGTCAGGTGTCCGTAGAAGGCGCCGAAGAGGACGAGGCCGGAGAGGAACTGCACCGGCCAGGTCCACAGGGAGCGCCGCCAGCCGAGGGCGAGGGTGATCAGGCCGAGGATGTTGCCGATCATGTCCGACCAGAGGATGTGCTGGTCGAACATGACGAAGGCCTCGGAGTTCAGCGAGTTCACTGCCCCGCCCCCTGAGTGCCAGCTCCCTGAGTGGTGGTCAGCAGTCGCTCGACGTACTTGGCGACGATGTCCACCTCGAGGTTGACCGGGTCGCCGGGCTGCTTGAGGCCGAGCGTGGTCAGGGCGAGGGTGGTGGGGATGAGGCTGACGGTGAAGTGGTCGAGCCCGGCGTCCACGACCGTGAGGCTGATGCCGTCGACGGTGATGGAGCCCTTCTCCACGACGTACCGGGTGAGGTCGGCGGGGAGGGAGATCTTGATGATCTCCCAGTTCTCGGAGGGCTTGCGCTCCAACACCGCGCCGGTGCCGTCGACATGGCCCTGCACGATGTGCCCGCCCAGGCGGGCGCCGACGGCGGTGGGGCGTTCGAGGTTGACGCGGGAGCCGACGCCGAGGGCGCCGAGGCTGGAGCGGTTCAGGGTCTCCGCCATGACGTCGGCGGTGAACTCGTCGCCCTCGTGCTCGACGACGGTGAGACAGACCCCGTTCACGGCGATGGAGTCGCCGTGCTTCGCGCCGTCGGTCACAACAGGGCCGCGCAGCCGGAAGCGGGAGGCGTCGCCGAGATTCTCGACGGCGGTGACCTCACCCAGCTCTTCGACGATTCCGGTGAACACTTCCCGGGTCCTCCTGCCTCTTCGGGCACGGACTCCGGGGCCTGTCGATGACGACAGCTTGTACGGGCAACAGCACCGGGGGCGACGCCGGACAGACTCGTCCGCGGACGAGTACATATACGGCGGCGCGCACGAATGCCCGCCCGCCGCGCACTGCCTCCCATCCGGACTTTAACCGTCGGTCCAGGAATTTCACCTGGTCAACCGGCCGCTGGAAGCGACCGGGTCGCGGACTGTAACCGCCGGTTCGGACTTTCACCGACCCCGGAGTGCGCTGCTTTAGGTACACGGCCAGTGTGCCACGGCCGACAGGCGTCCATACAGGTGAAGGGTGTGGGGTGGCTCACAGGCCGTCAGGCCCGGTTCGGACCGGGGCCGGTCCCGGACGGTTCCCACCCCTTGACGTATTGGTTCCCACCCATTGACGTATGGTTCCCACCCATTGACGTACTGGTCTAGTCCTTTCTAGGGTCTGCGGTGTGCGGCCCGGTGGCGGTGACGACGGCCCTTGCCCGCCGCCGGGTCTCCTCGGGCCGGCCGGTCGCGGCTCTGACAGGGTGATCCCATGACGACCGCGAGCGCCGACGAGTTCGAGGCCCACCGCCCCCGGCTGTTCGGGCTGGCCTACCGGATGCTGGGCTCGGCGCACGAGGCCGAGGACATGGTCCAGGACGCCTACCTGCGGTTCAGCGGAGCCGACCGCACGGACATCACGTATCCGGCGGCCTGGCTTGCGAAGACCGTCACCCACCTCTGCCTGAGCCGGCTGACCTCGGCCCGGGCGCGCCGTGAGCGCTATGTCGGGACCTGGCTGCCGGAGCCGGTCGTCACCTCGGACGGCGCGCTCGGCCCGCTGGAGTCGGCGGAGCAGCGCGACGCGGTGTCGCTGGCGATGCTGGTGCTGCTGGAGCGGCTCACCCCCACGGAGCGGGCGGTGTACGTGCTGCGGGAGGCGTTCGCCTACGGGTACCGGGAGATCGCCGAGGTGCTCGACCTGAGCGAGGCCAACTGCCGTCAGCTGCACCGGCGGGCGGAGCAGCGGCTGACCGCGGCGGAACGGCGCTTCGAGGCGGCTCCGGCGCGGCAGGAGGAGCTGGTCGCCTCGTTCGTGACGGCCGCCCGGGACGGGGACCTCGCCACGCTGGAGCAGCTGCTCGCGGCCGACGTCACCTGGTGGAGCGACGGCGGCGGCCGGGTCACCGCGGCCCGGCGGCCGATCCTGGGCCGCGAGAAGGTGCTGCGCTTCCTGGCCGGCGTGCTCCGGAACTTCCCGACCCGTCCCGCCTTCACGACCGTCGAGCTCAACGGCGCGCCGGGCCTGCTCGTCCGGGACGGCGGCGAGCTGGTGGCCGCGCTCGGGTTCGAGTACCTGGGCGGGGAGATCGCGGGGGTGCAGGCCGTGATGAATCCGGAGAAGCTGGACTTCGTGGAGCGTCAGGCCGGGCGGGTGTAGCGACGGCTGTCACATTCTGCGGGGGCTGTTCGGTCTCAGCTGCCGAAGGGCGTTCCGACCGGGAGCGTCCGGTGTCCGAAGGGGCTGAACAGCATGAGCACGATCCTGGTGACCGGTGGCAGTGGAACCCTCGGTCGGCTCGTCACCGCGCGGCTGCGGGCGGACGGGCACGAGGTGCGGGTGCTGAGCCGGCACTCCGAGCCGTACGCCGTCGACCTGCGCAAGGGCGGGGCCGGGCTGGACGCGGCCGTCGCGGGCGTGGACACGATCGTGCACTGCGCGAGCACACCGCGCGGAGGTGACGAGCAGGCGGCCGCGCACCTGATCGCCGCCGCGCGCAAGGCCGGGGTGGGGCACCTGGTCTACATCTCGATCGTCGGGGTGGACCGGGTGCCGTACGGCTACTACCAGGCGAAGCTCGCCGTGGAGAGGCAGGTGGAGGAGTCGGGGCTCGGCTGGACCGTGCTGCGGGCGACCCAGTTCCACGACCTGCTGGTCCAGGTGTTCCGGACGCTGGCCAAGGCGCCGGTGCTGATCCTGCCGGCCGGGGTGAGCGACCAGCCGGTGGAGGTGGCGGAGGTCGCGGACCGGCTCGCGGAACTGGCGACGGGAGCGCCGGCGGGGCGGGTCGACGACATGGCCGGGCCCGAGGTCCGCACGGCCGAGTCGCTGGCCCGCGCGTTCCTGAAGGCGAGCGGCAGGCGGCGCCCGGTGGTGAACGTGCCCCTGTGGGGCGCGGCCTACCGGGGCTTTCGCACCGGAGGCCACCTGGCCCCGGAACGGGCGGTGGGAAAGGGCACGTTCGAGGACTACCTGACGACCCGGGCCCACCGCTGACTCCCCCTGAGCGCCCCTGACTCTCCCCGACCACCCCTGACTCCCCCCGACCTGCTTCGGCCCCCGCGCCGCCGCGCCCCGAAACCCTGCGGCCCGCCGCCGCTACCGCCCCCCGAACAGTTCGTCCTGGGCCGACTCGCGGGCCGTGAGCAGTGCGCCGCGCAGGACCGCGGCGCCGCCGAGGGTGCTGGGGCGGACCTCCGTGGGGAGGGGGGCCAGGCGGCGGAGGCGTTGGGCCACCCGGTCGGCGAGCGCCGCACCGCCGGCCTGTCCGACCTCGCCGCCGAGGACCACACAGCCGGGGTCGAGGACGGCGACGACGGAGGCGACGCCGAGGGTGAGCCGGTCGGCGAGGGCGTCGAGGAAGCGGTCGGCGGCGGCGCCGGGAGCCGGCTGCACCGCCTGCCGGACCAGTGCCGCCGCCACCGGCTCGGCGGGGTGGGCGGCCGCCGCCGTCAGGCCGTGCTCCCCCGCCAGTGCGGCGATCGCCGCCGAGCCGGCCAGGGAGTGGAAGCCGCCCTCGCAGTCCGTCGCCGAGGGCAGGCCGCCGGTGCCCGGGACCGGCAGGAAGCCGATCTCGCCGGTGCCGCCGGAGGCCCCGCGCCGCAGGGCGCCGTCCAGGACGACGGCCGCGCCGATGCCGTGGCCGAGCCACAGCAGGACGAAGGTGTCGCGGTCCCGGGCGGCGCCCTCGCGCTGTTCGGCCAGGGCGGCGAGGTTGGTCTCGTTCTCGACGTGCGCGCGAGCGAGCGGGAATCGTTCCTGCAGGGCGGCCACCAGGCGGCGGTGCCACTCGGGCAGGCCGCGGGAGTCGCGCAGTTCGCCGCAGGCCGGGTCGATCAGGCCGGGCGCGCCGATGCCGAGGGTGTGCAGCCGGTCGGCTCCGGCCTCCTTCGTCGTCCGCTCGACCAGGGTGACCGCCTGTTCCACGGCCGTCCCGGTGCCCGTGTCGCCGCCGATCGGCACGGACGCCTCAGCGAGCACCCGGCCTACCAGGTCCGAGACCAGCACGGCGACGCCGTCCGTGCGCACGTCCAGCGCGGCCAGATGGGCGCGGTCGGCGACGATGCCGTAGAGCCGGGCGTTGGGTCCGCGGCGTTGCTCGCCCGCCTCTCCGACGACGTCGATCAGACCGGCGGCGGCGAGGCGTTCGACGAGGTCGGCGACGGTGGGCCGGGACAGGCCGGTGAGCTGCTTCAACTGCCCTGCCGTCAACGGGCCTTCGTGTTGCAGCAGCCGCAGGGCGAGCCGGTCGTTGATGGCCCGGGCGGTGCTCGGGGATGCGGGCATGGCGGGAATCCTCCCACGGCGGTCGAGGGCTCCAGGCGGCCGTCGTGGCGCCCTCTATTTATCAGGCAGGGTTCCTGATAGTTTACGTCAGCGTCGCGACGGAGCGGCGCACGGTCTGGAGGCGGAAGAATGAGCGGGGTGGCCGAAGTGATCCACGCACCGACGGAGGTACGGCGTGCCCGGTACGCCGTGGCGGCCGTGTTCACCGTGCATGGCGCGGTCACCGGTTCGTTCGCCACCCGGGTGCCGTGGATCCAGGACCACGCCGGCGTGTCCACCGGCCAGCTCGGGTTCGCGCTCGCCTTCACGGCGTTCGGTGCGGCCTGCGCGATGCCGCTGGCCGGCTCGGTCACCCACCGTTTCGGCAGCCGTGCGGCCCTGCGCGGACTGCTCGCCCTGTGGACGCTGGCGCTGACGCTGCCCTCTCTGGCCCCCAACCTGCTCACGCTCTGCCTGTCGATGTTCGTCTACGGAGCGACCTCCGGCATGGCCGACGTCGCGATGAACGCGCTCGGCGTGGAGGTGGAGCGGCTGCTGGGCAGGTCGATCATGTCGGGGCTGCACGGGATGTGGAGCGCGGGCGCCCTGATCGGCTCGGCGGGCGGGACGCTCGCCGCGCACCTGGGGTCGGACGCCCGCCTGCACCACCTGCTGGCGGCGGCCGTCCTGACCGTCCTCGGCCTGCTGGTCTGCCGTTGGGTGCTGGACCTGCGGCCCACCGAGGACGAGGAGCCGCCCCCGCGGTTCGCGCTGCCGCCCCGCTCGGCGCTGCTGATCGGCGCGGTCGGGTTCTGCGCGGTCTTCGCGGAGGGCGCGAGCCTGGACTGGTCGGCCGTCTACCTGCGCGACGAGCTCGACTCGTCGGCCGGGGTCGCGGCGGCCTGCACGACCGGCTTCATGTTCACGATGGCGGTGGCCCGGATCGCGGGCGACGCGGTGGTGAACCGGTTCGGCGCGGTGCGTACGGTCCGGGCGGGCGGCGCCCTCGCCGCGCTGGGCGGGCTGCTGATCGTCGTCGCGGGGCGCCCGGCGGTGGCGATGGGCGGGTTCGGGCTGATGGGGCTGGGCATCGCGGTCGTCGTACCGCTGTGTTTCGCCGCGGCCGGCCACAGCGGGCCGAACCCCAGCCAGGCCATCGCGGGGGTCGCGACGATCACGTACACCTCCGGGCTGATCGCCCCGAGCCTGATCGGCGGGGTGGCGCAGGCGAGCAGCCTGATGGTGTCGTTCGGCGTGGTGACGGCGCTGTCGTGCGGGCTCGCGGTGTTCGCGCCGGTGCTGCGGGGCGGCGACGGGCGGACGGGCGCGAAGGTCAGCCCGCAGGCCGCAGCAGTGCCCGACCCGCGGCCCTGAAGGCGTCGCTCCACGGCGTGGGGCGCAGGGTGCTCGCGTCGAGGCGCACCAGAACGCGGGTGCCCCGCGCGTACGTCGTGGCGCCGTCCGCCGAGCAGAACCGGAACCCGTACGTCAGGCCCGTGGCGCCCAGCCGCTCCAGCCAGAGGTGGACGGCGTAGGCGCCGGTGCGGGTGACCGGGGCCTCGTAGCCGATCAGCAGTTCCTTCACCACGTTGCAGGCGTCCCCGGCGCTCACCCAGTCGCCTTCGAAGCGCACGCCGTTGGCCTGCCAGAACTCCGTCCAGGCCCGCTCGACGAGCAGCGGGTAGCGGGCGTTGTGCAGCATGCCGAGCGCGTCCAGGTCGTCGAAGTGGACGGCGACGGGGATCAGCCGGCCGTAGGACAGGGCGGGGGCGATCGGGGCTTCGGCGGTCACGGGTGGGACTCCTGTGTATGTATGGGGCAAGGGTTACCATCCTAGGGCTGGCTAAGCGGTCGCTCACCGCACGCCTCGTTCCCCCGTTCCGGGGAAGCGTCGGGCCCGCCGGCACGCGGGCCCGCCCAGGACTGCGACGCTGCCCCCATGCCGCACTTGGAACAGTCCACCGCTCCCGTCGGGACAGACGTCGAGCCGCGCGTAGACACGATCGGCACGAGCGTCGACGACGTGCTCGACCGGATGCGTGCCCTCGATGCCGCCCTGCCTGCCTGGGACGGGATCGCGGTCTTCAACCGGGTCTACCTCGCGGTGACCCGGGAGGTGGGCCGGCGCATCGACTCGGGCCGCTTCCCGGACCCGCGGTCCGCCGCCACACTGGACGTACGGTTCGCGGAGCGCTACCTGAACGCCGTGGAACCCGCGCCGGTCGACCGGCGCCCACCGGCCTGCTGGCGTCCGCTGCTGCAGTTCCGCCGCCACCCGGGCGTACGCCCCCTGCAGTTCGCACTCGCGGGCATCAACGCGCACATCGGGCACGACCTCGCGCTCGCCGTCGTGGACGCCTGTCATAGCCTCGGCTGCGAACCGGCCGAGCTGGAGGACGAGTTCGACCGTGTGGGCGATCTCCTCGTCTCCCTGGAGGAACGCATCCGCGAGGAACTGATGCCGGGCCCCGACCTGTTGCAGATCGCCGACCCCCTCACCCACCTGCTCGGCTCCTGGAGCCTGGAACGCGCCCGGGACGCCGCCTGGACGGCGGCCCGAGCGCTGTGGGCGCTGCGCCGGCTCCCCGACGTCGCCGAGGAGTTCACCGTGCGGCTGGACACCGCCGTCGGCTTCGCGGGCCGCATGCTGCTCACCCCGCTGTGAGACCTCGTGCGACGAGGTCTCAGTCCTCCGGGAGTTCCACCGGCGCGATCTCGTCGTACACGTCGCCCGGGCCCGGGTTGCTCGCGTCGGTCGCCCCGCCGAAGTGGTGCATGACGCCCCAGACCGCGTTCAGCGCGGTCTGGACGGCGCCCTCGGCCCAGCCGGCCGTCCAGGAGATGTCGTCGCCGGCGAGGAAGACGCCCCGCTTGTCCTCGGGCAGCCGGTCCTGCATGAAGTGCGTGAACAGGCGCCGCTGGTAGCGGTAGTGGCCGGGCAGGTTGGCCTTGAACGCGCCCATGAAGTAGGGCTCGTTCTCCCAGGAGACGGTCACCGGGCTGCCGATGACGTGCTTCCTGATGTCGACCTTCGGGTAGATCTCGCCGAGCGACTTCAGCATGACCTCCATCCGCTCGTTCGCGGACAGCGGCAGCCACTTCAGGCTGTCGTCGCACCAGGTGTAGGAGAGGCAGATGACGGCGGGCCTGCCCGGGCCGTCGTCGAGGAGGTAAGTCCCGCGCGTCATACGGTCGGTGAGGGTCATCGACATGACGTCACGGCCGGTCGGATTTCCCCTGTCGTCGACGGCCTTGTCCAGCCAGAAGGGCCGGTCGACGGGCACGAAGAGCTTCGAGGACTCCATGTAGTGCGTGCGCTCGATCGCCGTCCAGTGGTCGATCGGGAAGAGCGAGTCGTCGCAGGCGATCTTCGACAGCAGCATCCAGGACTGGGCGGTGAAGATCGCCGCCGGGTAGGTGCGGATGTCGCCGTTCGCGTCCGTCACGGTGATCCGGTTGCCCGCCGTGCGGTGCAGCCGGGTCACGGCCGGGCGGGGCTCGCCGCCCTCGTGCAGGCTCGCGAGCGAGGTCCCGTACGGCCAGTGGACGATCTTCTCCGGCTCGCGCTCCCAAAGGCGCAGCGGCAGCTGCTGGGAGCCGCCGACGATGCCCCGGTGGTGGTCGTCGGCCTCGGTGTAGACGACGCGCAGGATCTCCAGGATGGAGTTCGGGAAGTCGGTGTCCCAGCCGCCGGTGCCGAAGCCGACCTGGCCGAAGATCTCGCGGTGGCGGAAGGACCTGAAGGCCTCGGAGTCGCAGAGGAAGCCGTAGAAGGTCTGGTTGTCGAGCTTCTCGACGAGCCTC
Source organism: Streptomyces sp. NPDC051677 (assembly GCF_044453465.1). Classification (NCBI taxonomy): domain Bacteria; kingdom Bacillati; phylum Actinomycetota; class Actinomycetes; order Kitasatosporales; family Streptomycetaceae; genus Streptomyces; species Streptomyces sp. NPDC051677. Next base: position 43,039 of record NZ_JBITCT010000059.1, on the reverse strand, counting down.
GCCCAGATCTCCCGGATGCGCGGCACGTCCCGCTCCCGCAGGGCGCGGTTCATGTCGGAGAAGTCGGCGCCGTCCTCCAGGCACGTGTTCCAGGCGTCGGCGACGTCGCGGTAGACCTGCGGGAGGTCCTCGGCGGTCTCGGCGTAGTGCGACTCGCCCTTGAGGTCGACGACCGTCGAAGGGGTCGCCTCGGCGAGGGGGTTGGGGAAGGGGCGGGTCTGCAGGCCCACCAGGTCGATGTAGTGCTGGAGGGCTGTGGAGGAGGGCGGGAAGCGCATCGCGCCCATCTCGGCGGTGAGCGACGGGTCGCAGCCGTCGAAGCCCACCGTGCGCAGTCGCCCGCCGATCCGGTCGGCCTCGTAGACGACCGGCTTCAGGCCCATCTTCATCAGCTCGTACGCGGCCACGATGCCCGACAGCCCGCCGCCGATGACGGCCACCTCGGCGCCGTGCTCGGTCGCGGGGATCTGGCCGAGCCCCGCCGGGTGGGCGAGGAAGTCGTCGTACGCGTACGGGAAGTCCGGGCCGAACATGGTGATCGGCGACTGCTGCTCGTCTGCGTGCTCGACGGCGTTGGGCACGGTGGACGTCATGGGGTACGGACTCCTAGCACGGGAAATGAGGGGGAGGGCGTCAGACCAGGGACCGGTAGAGGCCGGGGCGGCGGTCCTTCAGATACGGGTTCGCCTCGCGGGAGGCGGCGAGGGCGACCGGGTCTGCGTCGGCGAACAGCAGTTCCTCGCCGCGTCCGGCGCGGGCCCGGGCGACCCCGTCCGGGCCGGCCAGGGCGGAGCGGCCGACGAACTCGAACTCCCCTTCCTGGCCTACCCGGTTGACGTAGGCGACGTACATCTGGTTCTCGAAGGCGCGCACCGGGATCATCGACTCGGCGACGAACTGGAAGGGGTGCATCTGCGCGGTCGGCACGACGAGGAGGTCGGTGCCGGCGAGCGCGTGGAGGCGGACGTTCTCCGGGAACTCGACGTCGTAGCAGATCATGAGGCCGACGGTGAGGCCGTTCAGCTCGGCCTGGACGACCGGCTGTTCGCCGGGCGTGAAGTGCTCGTGCTCGAAGCAGCCGAAGAGGTGGGTCTTGCGGTACCCGGCGAGCCGGGCGCCGTCGGCGGAGACGAGCTGGGCCGCGTTGTAGACCGTCTCGCCGTCGCGCTCCGGGTAGCCGTACGCGATCGCGAGCCCGTGCCGGGCGGCGAGCTCGGCGATCGCGTCCGCGGAGTCCCCGTCGGCGGGCTCGGCGAGGCGGGCGATGTCGTCGCCGATCGCGTACCCGGTGAGGAACAGCTCCGGCGCGACCAGCAGCCCGGCGCCCGCGGCGGCGGCCCGGCCGGCGGCCTCGTCGAGGACCTTGAGGTTCTCGACGACCGAGCCGGGGCGGCCGGAGCTCTGGAGCAGGGCGGTGCGCATGCGTGATCCTCACCGGTACGACGGGGTCGGGGGGCCGTTCGCGGGGCCGTTCGGGCGGCCGTTCGCGGGGCCAGATAGACGGTACGGTCGGCCGCGCGGGCCGGACAAGAAGGAGCCGTTGCGCGCCGGTGAGCGGTTCGTTGCGTGCGTCGGGGCTCGGGCGGCGATTCGTTGCGCGGCCTCACTTCCGCCGTCCCCCGGCCACGATCAGCGCCGTCACCAGGTACGGCACGGCGCACAGCGCGAAGACGGCGCCGTGGGAGAAGGCCGACCCGAGGGCGCCGTACGCGCCGTAGACGCCGATGGTCAGCAGCTCCGTGCCGAGGCCCGCGACGGAGGTGACGGTGGCCCGGCCGGCGCCCTCGATGCGCTGCTGGAGCCGGACGTCGGCCAGGACGGTCGCGAGCTGGAAGCCGCCGAAGGCGAGGGCGACGAGGACGATGCCGGCCGGCTTGCCCGTCAGCGCGCCGGCCGCCAGAGCGAGCGCGGCGCCTGCGAGGAGCGCGGCGAGGCCGTTGCCGTCGAGGCGCTCGGCCCTCCCGGAGAGCAGGCTGCCGGCCGTGACGCCGGCCCAGATCACGACGAGCAGGTAGGGGACGGCGGCGGCCGGTACGCCGGTCTCCCTGACCAGCAGCGAGGTGTACTCGTCGAGCGCGCTCCACACCGCCGTGACGGCCGGAACCAGCAGCAGGGCGCCGAGGACGGCGCGGTCCCCGCGGACGTCGGCGAGTCCGGCGCGCAGGGTGGCGGCGAGGCCGTCGTCGCTCTCGGCGTCCGGGGTCCGGTGCTCGGGAAAACGGGTCGCGGTCGCGGCGCAGAGCAGACAGGCCAGCACGCTCGCCGCGCCGACGGCCGGGTATCCGCCGAGCGCGAAGACCGGCCCGGCCAGGCCCATGGCCGCCATGACGGCCACCTGGCCGACCGCGTGCGCACGGCCCATGACCCGGGCGTACCCGTCCCCCGCGCCGACCCGGTCCAGCTCCTCGTACACCAGCGCCTCCAGCGCCCCGGAGCCCAGGGCGCCGCGCGCGCCCCACAGCACGAAGCCGGCCGCGAAGGCCCAGTACGAAGGGAACAGCACCCACAGCGCGAAGCCGGCCCCGCCCAGCAGCGGGCCGAGCCACAGCAGCAGCCGGCGCGAGACGGCGTCCGCCCAGGCGCCCGAGGGGACCTCCAGCAGGACGCCGGTCAGCGACCACAGGACGAAGAGGGAGGAGATCTGCCCCACCGACAGGCCGCTGTCCGCCATCAGCAGGACGTACACGGGGTAGAGCAACACGAACTCGTCGAGGAACGCGTACGCGTACAGCGTGGCGGTCAGTCGACGGGTGCCGGGGCCGGTTGTGGATCAATGTCGCCAGGTCATGTCACCGATGGTAGACACGCCCCGCCCCGCCGCCCAGCGATTTACCGGCGACGACGGGGGCGGCTCGGGCCGGCTCAGGGCGGCTGACGTCGCCTCAGGTCGGCGAACCCGACGAGAAGCGGCGCAGCAGAGGCGACAGCACCAGGACCGACTTCGTGCGCTCCACGAACGGCTCCCCCGCGATGCGCTCCAGCACGCGTTCGAAGTGCCGCATGTCGGCGGCGAAGACCTGGGCGACGGCGTCCGCCTCCCCGGTGACGGTGGAGGCGGCCACGACCTCCTGGTAGCGCTCCAGGCCCCGCTGGATGGTCTCCGGGGAGGTGTTGCGCCGGCAGTAGATCTCGACGAACCCCTCGGTTTCCCAGCCGAGGGCCGCCGGGTCGACGCGTACGGTGAAGCCGGTGATGGCGCCGGTGGCGCGCAGCCGGTCCACGCGCCGTTTCACGGCGGGCGCGGACAGGCCGACCAGGTGCCCGATGTCCGCGTAGGAGCGGCGGGCGTCCTCGGCGAGGGCGTGGACGATGCGTTCGTCGAGATCGTTCAGCACAGTGGGTCGATCACTTCTCGGATGGTGCGGGCGCTGCGAGTCGGAAGCGGCGGTGGCCGTAGAGGAAGTAGAACACGGGCCCACCGCCATCCAGACAGCCCGGCCTGCGGAGCTACCAACTGGAGTGCAGCGGCTTGCCCTCCGCATAGCCGGCCGCGCTCTGGATCCCCACGACGGCCTTCTCGGCGAACTCCTCGAGGGAGCCCGCGCCCGCGTACGTGCAGGAGGAGCGGACGCCCGCGATGATCGAGTCGATCAGGTCCTCGACGCCCGGGCGGGCCGGGTCGAGGAACATCCGGGAGGTGGAGATGCCCTCCTCGAACAGCGCCTTGCGGGCCCGGTCGTACGCCGACTCCTCGGATGTGCGGTTGCGGACGGCCCGCGCGGAGGCCATGCCGAACGACTCCTTGTACGGGCGGCCGTCCGCGTCGTGCTGGAGGTCGCCCGGGGATTCGTAGGTGCCCGCGAACCAGGACCCGACCATCACGTTGGACGCGCCGGCCGCCAGTGCCATCGCGACGTCGCGCGGGTGGCGGACACCGCCGTCGGCCCACACGTGCTTGCCGTACTTCCTCGCCTCGGCGGCGCACTCCAGGACGGCCGAGAACTGGGGCCGGCCCACGCCGGTCATCATGCGGGTGGTGCACATGGCGCCGGGCCCGACGCCGACCTTGATGATGTCGGCGCCCGCGTCGATCAGGTCCTTGACGCCCTCGGCGGAGACGATGTTGCCGGCCACGATCGGCACCCGCGGGTCGAGGGCGCGCACGGTGCGGATCGCGCCGATCATCGACTCCTGGTGGCCGTGCGCGGTGTCGATGACGAGCGTGTCCACGCCCGCGTCGAGCAGCTGCTTGGCCTTGCCCGCCACGTCGCCGTTGATGCCGACGGCCGCCGCGATGCGCAGCCTGCCCTGTCCGTCGACGGCCGGCGTGTACAGCGTGGCGCGCAGGGCGCCCTTGCGGGTGAGGATGCCGGCGAGCTTGCCGTCCTTGCCGACCGCCGGGGCGTAGCGCCGGTTGGCCGCGTCGAGGGTGTTGAAGGCCTCGCGCGGGTCGATGTCGGCGTCGAGCAGCAGCAGGTCCCGGGACATGACGACCTCGAGCTGCGTGAAGCGGTCGACGCCGCTGAGGTCCGCGTCGGTGACGACGCCGACGGGACGGAAGTCCTCGTCGACGACCACACCCGCGTTGTGCGCCCGCTTGGGCAGCAGGGCCAGCGCGTCGGCCACCGTCTGGTGCGGGGCGAGCACGATCGGGGTGTCCAGCACCAGGTGACGGCTCTTGACCCAGGAGACGACGTCGGTGACGACGTCGATCGGAATGTCCTGCGGGATCACGACGAGCCCGCCGCGCCGGGCCAGGGTCTCGGCCATCCGGCGACCGGCGACGGCGGTCATGTTGGCGACGACCAGCGGGATAGTGGTGCCCGTGCCGTCCGGGGCGGAGAGGTCCACGGCCTGACGCGAGCCGACCGCGCTGCGGCTCGGCACCATGAAGACGTCGTCGTAGGTCAGGTCGTAGGCGGGCTGGATGTCGTTGAGGAAACGCACGTGCTGCACATCCCGGTCGTTCAGAGGTGACCCCCGGACAGGTCAGCCAGGGGGAGAAGCACGTACTTCATTCTCCCACGAAGGCCCGGCCGCAATGCCCGGACAGAACGTCCAAGCAGCTCACGGGGGTCTTGGGAGGATCCTCCGAAGACGGTGGGTCAGGCGCCGCGTCGGCCGGTCAGCCGCGACACGAGGGAGGCGACGGCCGCAAGCGGGCCGCCCCCCTGCCGCGCCAGTGCGAGGGAGTCGCGCACCGCCGTGAAGCCGTAGTCCACCATGTCCGCCTCGTAGCGGTCGATCGCCTCCAGCAGATCCCGCTCGCCGTCGGCCGCCGCCGTCAGCTCGGAGCACAGCAGCCCGGCGTCCTTGAGGGCGATGTTGGCCCCGGAGCCCCGGCTCGGCGGCATCGCGTGGATGGCGTCCCCGAGCAGCGTCACCGCGGTGGCCGGCCAGCGCTCGATCGGGTCCGACGTACGGATGTTCAGGAAGAACGTGTCCTCGGGACAGGCGCCCTCGACCAGCGCCCGCAGATCGGGGGCCCAGCCGCGCACCAGCCGCTCCCCCACCTCCAGCAGCCCGGGGCCGTCCATGGCCCGCATCCGCTCGTCGGCCAAGAACGCCTTGCCCTTCCCCGACAGCGCCCACATCACGTACGAACCGGCGTCCTTGAAGTCCGCCGCGGGCCACAGCCGGGCGGCAGCCTCGGCGGGCGGCTCCTGGAACTGCACCAGCCCGAGGGCCATGCCCAGGTTGCGCGACCCCACCACGGCGGCGAAGCCGTCCCACAGCATCTTCGGCAGCCGGCCCCGTATCTCGTCGGTGAGCGGCGTCTTCCCGTACAACGCCCGGTCGCCGGTGTCCCGGACACGGGCGTGCGGCAGGTACTGGCCGCGGATGCGGGAGCCGGCCCCGTCGGCCGCCACCAGGACGTCCGCGGTGTCCTCGGCGCCGTCGGCGAAGAACGCCCGTACGGTCTTGCCGGAACCGTCGGCGTCGTGTTCGTAGCGGACGAACGTCCTGCCGAAGTGGACGACGTCCTCCAGCCCCGCCAGCAGGATCGTCCGCAGGACGAAGCGGTCCACCGACGTGTTGACCCGGGCGGGGACGGACAGGTCCGGCTCGGGGAACTGCACCCTGTGCAGCTGCTTGAGCTGCTTGGTGACCACGGTGACCTGCCGGCTGGGCCGGCTGGTGGTCGCCGTGAACAGGGCGTAGAGCTCCGGCGGAAGACAGGCGTGCAGCCCCTGGGCGGCCCGTCCGTCCAGATGGAGCCGATATCCCTGACGGCGGGCGTCCAGTGCCGCGTCCCGCTCGTAGACGGCGACCTCGACACCCGCCCGCCTGAGGCCCTGTGCCAGGCACAGGCCACCCAGGCCGGCTCCGACGATCACCACGCGCATCAGCAGTCCGTCCTGTCCGTGACGTCAGCCCTCCCGCACCGCCCGGCCCTTTTCCGAACGGCAACCAGGCGCGTGCGCACGGTTGTTGACCGGGCGGACGGGCGGGGCCACCGACACTATCGCGCGGCCCGGCGCCCGGATGGGGGATGGATCGGGTTCCGGGGGTCGAGCCCGCTGACCGTCGCGGTCGGGGCGACCGTGGAGGCCACGAGCCGACGGTGTGCGGGCGGCGCCGCCGGGTCGGTGGAGGCGTATACCCGGGCAGTGGTCGCGGTGGCGCTCGCGGTCCAGGTCAGCTGGTAGGTCCCGGCCGCGTCGCGGACGGCCTGGGCGTCGGCCACCGCTGCCGGAGCCGTGGCGGTGAGCGCACCGATCGGCTGAGCGGCGGTGGGGCCGGCCGCGGCCGGCCCCACCCCGCCGGTCAGAGGGGCGAGCACGACGCCGCAAGCGAGGGCCCCGCCGGAAGGGCACGGTTTCCCGGGGCCGACGGCAGGACGAGGGTTTACGGACTCAGCGTCGTGGTCCTGGGTGGAGGACGGCTCCATGTCCGATCAAGCCGACGCCGCCACGCCCCCGCGCGAGCGGAGGCGCAGCCGTCAACCGAGCGCCAGGACCACCTCCAGCGGCTGCGCGGCGCCGCGCAGCCGCTGGACGGCCTCGGTGAACACCTCCTGCGCGATGGTCCACTCCTGCGGCGCGGCCAGCGCGTACTCCTGCCACGCCCGCACCACGATCAGCCGGCGGTGCGCGGCCGGCGTCGCGGGCAGGTCGGTCAGACAGTCGGCGAGGGCGTCCCAGTTGCGGCCGAAGTAGTCGGGCAGGCCCAGCGCGCGGGCGCAGCGGTCCATGAACGCGGGTTTGTCGGTGACGCCGGTGAGGTCGAGTTCCGTATGGCCCCAGCCCCCGGCGCCGAGGACCTCGGCGAGCGTCGCGTCGGTCATCTCAGTACCGCCCCGAACATCCGGTTGTGATCACCGCTGTAGTAGACCTCACGGCGATCGCCGTGACAATGAGCCGACCCGTGCCCCCGGCGGGGCGCACGCCCTGCCCCTGCACGGACGACGGCCGTGGCGGCACGCGCTCGGCGCCGCCACGGCCGTCCCGGCATGACACTCCCTCAGATCCCGTCCGGGTCCGCCCGGTTGAGGGCCGGCTTCGGCGTCGGCCCCGCCGTCATCAGGTAGTCGGCCGCCGACGTGTCCGTCACCAGGCTGGTGACGAGCCCGGAGCGCAGCACCGCGTCGATCGCGGCCGCCTTGCGCTGACCGCCGGCTATGGCGACGACCTCGGGGACCCGGCGCAGCTGGTCGGTCTTGACCGTGATGCACCGCTCGCCCAGGTCGCGGCCGACCCTGCGGCCCTCGGCGTCGAAGAGGTGCGCGGACATCTCGGCGGCGACGCCGAGCGAGGCGTAGTGCGACCGCTCCTCGTCGCTGAGCATGTCGTGCACCGTCGAGATGCCCGGCTCCCAGGAGCCGATGGAGACACAGGCGACCGTGACCTTGTCGAAGTACTCGAAGGCCCGGGCGATCCCGGTCTGGTGGCGCAGGGCCTGCGCGGTCGCCGCGTCCGGCAGCAGCATCGGCGCGTAGATGGGGTGCGCGTCGCCGCCGGACACCTGTGCGGCGCGGCGGACGGCCTCGACCGAGCCGCGTTCGGCGGTCCCGGCGTCGTACACACCCGTCAGCTGCACGACCGTGCAGGGCGGCAGCCGGTCCAGCGCCGCCGCCATGTGGATGGTGGACCGGCCCCAGGCCAGCCCCAGCACATCCCCCTCGTTGACCAGTTCGCCGAGCAAATCGGCGGCCACTTCCCCCAGGTTCTCGGGGTCCGTGGTCTCCTCGGCCTCGGCCGGGGACTCGACCACGACGGCATGCCTGAGGCCGTAGCGGGCGCGGAGCGCGTCGGAGCGCTCGGCGTCCAGCTCGGCCGGCACGCGGATCTCGATCCGTACGAGATCCCGTTCGAGGGCGGTCTCCAGGACCCGGGCCACCTTGAAGCGGCTGACGCCGAACTCCTCCGCGATCTGGATCTTGGACTTTCCCTCGAGGTAGAAGCGGCGGGCCATGGCCGCCGCCTGCACCAGCTCAGCGGGTCCCATCCGCATGGCTGACCGGCCCGCCGACATACCCGACACGGCGATCTCCTCACTGCTGTTCACACTCTGGATACGCCGTTCATCCTCGCAGATCCGGCGCAGTTGATCAGCTCTGATGGGAGCCGTTCACATTCCTGTCGGCAAGTGGTTGGTTCAGTGTTCACATGCCCACGAGGCTCCGGCGGTAGCCGCCGCCGCCTGAGCCCGCAGGCCACGGACCGCTTCGGCCGGGTCGGCGGCGCCGTACACCGCCGAGCCGGCCACGAACACGTCGGCGCCCGCCTCGGCGCACCGCTCGATCGTGGCGGCCGAGACCCCGCCGTCGATCTGGAGCCACAGGTCGAGGCCGTGCTTGCTGATCAGCTCGCGGGTGCGGCGGATCTTGGGAAGCATGATGTCGAGGAACGCCTGTCCCCCGAAGCCCGGCTCGACCGTCATGATCAGCAACATGTCGAGCTCGGGCAGCAGGTCCTCGTACGGCTCGATGGGCGTCGCGGGCCTGAGGGCCATGGAGGCACGGGCGCCCTTCGCGCGGATCTCGCGGGCGAGCCGCACCGGCGCGGCGGCCGCCTCGACGTGGAAGGTGACGGACGAGGCGCCCGCCTCGACGTACTGCGGGGCCCAGCGGTCGGGGGCCTCGATCATCAGATGGCAGTCCAGCGGAATGTCCGTCGCACGGGCCAGTGACTCCACGACCGGCACACCGAGCGTGAGGTTCGGGACGAAATGGTTGTCCATGACGTCGACGTGGAGCCAGTCGGCTCCCTCGACCGCCTTCGCCTCGTCCGCGAGGCGGGCGAAGTCGGCGGACAGGATGCTGGGGTTGATCTGCGCGGCCATGACCCAAGCCTGCCATGCCTTCCGGGGGTCAGGCGCATCGGTCCTGGGGAGCTGCGGTGCGTTGTCCGGCGCAGGCCGTGGGTGGCTTGTTCGCGCCGCGGCCGAGTCCACGCAGGAACTGGAGAAAATTGGAGATCTGAGGCCTTCACCGAGCCCTTTGCATGACCATGCGAGTTGATGCATAATCTTCCTATGTCCAAGGTCCTCACCTCCCTTCCCGCCGGCGAGCGCGTCGGCATCGCCTTCTCCGGCGGGCTCGACACCTCCGTCGCGGTCGCGTGGATGCGCGACAAGGGCGCCGTCCCGTGCACCTACACCGCCGACATCGGCCAGTACGACGAGCCCGACATCGCCTCGGTGCCCGGCCGCGCGAAGACCTACGGCGCCGAGATCGCGCGCCTGGTCGACTGCCGTGCCGCCCTGGTCGAGGAGGGCCTGGCCGCGCTCACCTGCGGCGCGTTCCACATCCGCTCCGGCGGGCGCGCCTACTTCAACACCACGCCGCTCGGCCGTGCCGTCACCGGCACCCTCCTGGTCCGGGCGATGCTCGAGGACAACGTCCAGATCTGGGGCGACGGCTCGACGTTCAAGGGCAACGACATCGAGCGGTTCTACCGCTACGGCCTGCTCGCCAACCCGCACCTGCGCATCTACAAGCCCTGGCTGGACGCGGACTTCGTGACCGAGCTCGGCGGCCGCAAGGAGATGTCGGAGTGGCTGGTCGCCCACGACCTGCCCTACCGGGACAGCACGGAGAAGGCGTACTCCACCGACGCCAACATCTGGGGCGCCACCCACGAGGCCAAGACCCTGGAGCACCTGGACACCGGCGTCGAGACCGTCGAGCCCATCATGGGCGTGCGGTTCTGGGACCCGTCCGTCGAGATCGCCGCCGAGGACGTGACGATCGGCTTCGACCAGGGCCGCCCGGTGACGATCAACGGCAAGGAGTTCTCCTCCCCCGTCGACCTGGTGATGGAGGCCAACGCCATCGGCGGCCGGCACGGCCTCGGCATGTCGGACCAGATCGAGAACCGGATCATCGAGGCGAAGAGCCGCGGCATCTACGAGGCGCCGGGCATGGCCCTCCTGCACGCCGCCTACGAGCGCCTGGTCAACGCGATCCACAACGAGGACACCCTCGCCCAGTACCACAACGAGGGACGGCGCCTGGGCCGCCTGATGTACGAGGGCCGCTGGCTGGACCCGCAGGCGCTGATGATCCGCGAGTCGCTCCAGCGCTGGGTCGGCGCAGCGATCACCGGCGAGGTCACCCTGCGGCTGCGCCGCGGCGAGGACTACTCGATCCTCGACACGACCGGCCCGGCGTTCAGCTACCACCCGGACAAGCTCTCCATGGAGCGCACCGAGGACTCGGCCTTCGGCCCCGTCGACCGCATCGGCCAGCTGACCATGCGCAACCTCGACATCGCCGACTCGCGCGCCAAGCTGGAGCAGTACGCCGGCCTCGGTCTGATCGGCACCGGCAGCCCCACCATCGGCGCCTCCCAGGCAGCCGCGACCGGTCTGATCGGCACCATGCCGGAGCTGCCGCAGGGCGGCGCCGAGGTCATCGCCTCGCGCGGCGAGGTCTCCGAGGCCGACGAGCTGCTGGACCGCGCCGCGATGGAGTTCGGCACGGACTGACCCCGACGGGAACGCAGTACGGACGAAAGGGCCGGCCCGACGCCGTTGCGTCGGGCCGGCCCTTTCGTCCGCTCCGGCCTCAGCCGGTCTTCCTGATCAGCGCCAGGTACATGGCGTCGGTCCCGTGCAGATGCGGCCACAGCTGGACGTCGGGTCCGTCGCCGAGCGCCGGTACGCCGGGCAGCAGGGGCCGGGCGTCGATCAGCTCGGCCTGCGGGAACTGCTTGAGCAGGTCGGCGACCACCGCCCGGGTCTCGGCGAGGTGCGGCGAGCACGTCGCGTACCCGACGACGCCCCCGACCCGGACGGACTCCAGCGCGGTCCGCAGCAGCCCGCGCTGCAGCGGACCGAACCCGTCGAGGTCCTCCGGCCGACGCCGCCACCGCGCTTCGGGCCTTCGCCGCAGGGCGCCTAGCCCCGTGCACGGAACGTCCATCAGCACCCGGTCGAAGGAGCCGGGCCGCCACGGCGGCCGGGTCCCGTCGGCGGCGATGACCTGATAGGGCCCGGGGTTGCCGGCCAGGGCCTTGGCGACGAGCCCCGCCCGGTGCGGCTGCTTCTCGGAGGCGAGGAGAGCGGCGCCACGCTCGGCGGCGAGGGCGGCGAGCAGCGCGGCCTTGCCGCCGGGCCCGGCGCACCCGTCCAGCCACTTCGTGTCGGAGCCGTCGAGCGGCGCGTTGGCGAGCGCGAGCGCCACGAGCTGACTGCCCTCGTCCTGCACCCCCGCCCGCCCGTCCCGTACGGCGTCGATGGCGCCGGGCTCGCCGCCCTCGGTGAGCCGCACGGCGTACGGCGACCAGCGCCCGGCGACCGCGGCCTCCTCCCGCAGCAGCTCCTCGGTCGTGGCGCGGCCGGGCCGGGCGACCAGCGTCACCTCGGGCCGCTCGTTGTCGGCCTCCAGCAGCTCCTCGATGCCGGCCCGCCCGCCGCCGAGGGAGTCCCACAGCGCGGAGACGACCCAGCGGGGATGCGAGTGCACGACGGCGAGGTGGTCCTCGGGGTCGTCGTCGTAGGGCGGGGCGACCTTCTCGACCCACTCGTCGAGATCGTGCTGGGCGACCTTGCGCAGCACCGCGTTGACGAACTTGGCGCGCCCGTCGCCGAGCACGACCCGGGCGAGCTCGACGGAGGCGGAAACGGCGGCATGCGTCGGGATGCGTGTCCCGAGCAGCTGGTGCACCCCGAGACTCAGCACATCGAGCACCGGCGGATCGACCTCGCGCAGCGGCCGGTCGACACACGCCGAGATGACCGCGTCGTACGTCCCCTGCCGGCGCAGCGTCCCGTAGACCAGCTCGGTGGCGAGAGCCGCGTCACGCCCGTCGAAGCCCCCCTTCTCTCGCGCCTTGCGCAGCAACGGCGGCAGCACGAGGTTGGCGTACGCGTCCCGCTCGTCCACCGCCCGCAACACCTCGAAGGCGAGAAGACGGACAGGATCCTTCTGGGGCCGACGGTAGGGCTTGCCCGGCTTGCGGGAACCCTGGGACTGATCGCTCACGAAAAAGGTGCTCCGGATTACAGGATGAGATGCGCAGACTGACGTTCCAGCGTACGTCGGCGAGGGCGGCGAGAGGCCGGCCGGGCTTACGCCCCCACGGTCTCGCCCGCCCCGATCCGGACGCCGCGCGCCCAGTCGGCGGCCCGCATCGGCTTCTTGCCCTGCGCCTGCACCCACATCAGCTCGACCGCGTACGAGCCGGTGCCGACGTGCACGCTGTTCTTGCCGACGGACAGTGCGCCGGGGGCCAGATCCGTCCGCTCGGGAACCGGCTGGACCTGGATGAGCTTGAGGCGCTCGCCGCGGAAGGTCGTCCAGGCGCCCGGCGCGGGGGTGCAGCCGCGCACGACGCGGTCGACGCGCAGGGCCGGGGTGGCCCAGTCGATCTGGGCGTCCTCGACGGTGATCTTCGGCGCGAGAGTGATCCCCTCGCCCGGCTGCGGCACGGCCTTCAGGCGGCCGTCCGCGATCCCGTCCATGGTCGCGGCGAGCAGTCCGGCGCCGGCGAAGGCGAGCCGGGTCAGCAGGTCACCGCTGGTGTCGGTGGACCGGATCTCCTCGGTGACCGTCCCGTACACCGGCCCCGAGTCGAGCCCCTCCTCGATGAGGAAGGTGGAGGCGCCGGTGATCTCGTCCCCCGCCATGATCGAGTGCTGTACGGGAGCGGCGCCGCGCCAGGCGGGCAGCAGCGAGAAGTGCAGGTTGACCCAGCCCTGGGCCGGGATGTCCAGCGCCTCCCTGGGCAGCAGCGCCCCGTAGGCCACGACGGGGCAGCAGTCCGGCGCGATCTCCCGCAACCGCGCCAGGAACTCCGGGTCCCGGGGTTTGAGGGGCTTCAGCACCTCGATGCCCGCCTCCTCCGCCCGCTGGGCGACAGGAGAAGCGATCAGCCGCCGCCCCCGCCCGGCCGGAGCGTCTGGCCGCGTGACGACAGCGGCCACCTCGTGCCGCCCGGAGGCGAGCAGAGCGTCCAGAGCGGGAACGGCGACCTCGGGGGTACCGGCGAAGACGAGCTTCATGAGTGGGCGGGGCCTCTCGGACGGTTCGAATGACGGGCGACGCACAAGTTTATGGGGCGGGAACGACCGACGCCCCGGCGCCCGAGGGAAGGCCGCCGACGGCGAGAACCCCCACAGGAGACCCGCACCATCTGCGTCCAACCGGAAACGAGCGGTGCGTGGGAGACAACAGCGGCGAGGGCCGCGGGCCGAGCCGCGTGCACCCCGCCCCGGGGGGCGTACGCATATGCCCATACGCCCCCACACCGTGACCAGCGGAGCGAACCCGCGTTGGTCAAGAAAGAGTTGACCACACCTACTTCAACGCCGGTTCGAGAGGCTTGTTCATGGCCGACCATGCAACCCACGACGCCCAGGCCCGGGCCAGCCTGCACTTGCTGGTGCGGGACATCGAGCGCGTCCGCCGGCAGGTGGACGCACTGCGCACCCTCACCGCCCAGCTGGGCAACGTCTACCGCCCCCGCCGCTCCGGCCCCTCCACGGGCTTCGTCGTCTACGGACGCGCCCCCGCCCCCACGGTCCGCCTGGCCCAGGAACTGCGGGACAGCGTCGAGGCCCTGGTCACCGCGGCGGTGGACTTCGACCGTTCACTCGGCTTCTCATGGGACGCGGTGGGCTCCGCACTCGGGGTCACCAAGCAGGCCGTCCACCGCCGTTACGGCGCCCGCCGCGCCGCAGCCCAGGCGACCACCACCGAGGCCGACCGCCCGACGGAGCCGACCGGCGCCCGCGCGGTCGGAGTGACCACGGGCCTCCCGACGGTTCCCACGGTTCCCGCCGCCCGCTCGATGCCGACCCAGCCGACGGCCGGCAGCCCGGCCCTGCGGGACGAGGCAAGGCCGACCGCCTTCCCCGGCCCGCGCAGCGGCTGACGCACCCCGCCCGCCCTCACACCACCCCCCACACAGCACCGCCCCACCCTGCCCTCTCGGCCCGAGCCCGAGAGGGCAGCCGCACACCCGCGACCACCCAGCCCCCTCAGCCGATGTCCGGCGGATCGACCCGCACCCGAACAACGTCCTCCCCACCCCGAGTCGCCCGGGAAGCCCGAGCCATCCGAGCCGCCTGCGCCGCCTTCAACGCGGCAGCCAGCGCAGCGCCCCTGCCCGGCGGCACCCGGATCAACGCCCGCTCCCACAGCTCCCCGGGCGGCGGCGCCCCCGGCCGTCGAGGCCGCCCCGCCGGAGCGGCCGGCACCGGAACCGGCCCCAGCACCTCCGCCTCCCGAGGCAGTTCGACAGCCTCCAGGAACGCGCCCACCGCCTCCGCCGTCCCCGACACCGCCGCCATCCGCGACACCGGTGGAAACCCCAGCTCGGCGCGCTCGGCGAGCTCCCGCACGGCGTGCCCCACAGGGTCCCAGCGCACCAGCGCCTGCACGGGCCGCAGCGTGGGCTCGGCGACGACGACCACGGTCCCCCCGTCCTGCTGCGGCCGCACGAGCGCGGCGGCCGCGATCCAGCGACGCAGCGCGTCCTCCCCGGCCCGCAGGTCGGGCCGGCCGAGCATGGCCCAGCCGTCCAGCAACAGCGCGGCCGCGTAGCCGCCCTCGGCGACCGGCTCGGCCCCGGGCGTGGACACGACGAGCGCGGGCGCCCCCGGCACGGTGTCCAGCACCTGCTCCCGCCCCGACGTACGCACCGGAACGGCGGGGAACGCCCGCCCCAGCTCCTCGGCGGTCCGCCGCGCCCCCACGATCTGGGCCCGCAACCGCAACGAGCCGCACTCCGGGCAGCGCCAGGCGCTTTCCTCGCGCCCGCACCAGCCGCACCACAACGCGCTGCCCCCCGCGCCCCCGTCCCGTGCCTCCAACGGCCCGGAGCAGTGCCGGCAGCGGGCGGCGGCACGGCATTGCGCACACGCCATCCGCGGCACGTACCCCCGCCGGGGGACCTGCACCAGCACCGGCCCGTGCCGCAGCCCTTCCCGGACCGTCTGCCAGGCCAGGGTGGGCAGCCGGGCGGCCCTGGCGGCCTCGTCCCGGGCGAGATCCTGGTCGCCCACGGTCCGCACCAGCGGAGCGGAGCGCCGCACCTCCTCCCGTGCGGCGACCAACGGCCGCGCCCATCCGCTCTCCACGAGTTGGGCGCCCTCCACCGTGCAGCTCCAACCCCCCATCAGGAAACCGCACTTGTCCTGCGCGGCCCGCAGCAGCAGCACCTCCCGCGCATGGGGCTGCGGCGCGTGCTGCTCGCTGTGGCTGTCGTCCCCGTCGTCCCAGAGCGCGACCAGCCCGAGGTCCTGAACCGGCGCGAACATCGCGGCGCGCGTTCCGACGACCGCCCGCACCGACCCGCGTCGCACCGCGAGCCACTCCCGGTACCGCTTCTCGGGTCCGGCGTCCGCGGTGAGCAGCGCATGGCGGCCGTCCCCCAGCAGCGCCGTCAGCGCCGCGTCCACCCGCGCGGCGGCCCGCCCGTCCGGTACGACGACCAGGGCCCCGCGCCCGGAGGCGAGCGCCGCGGCGACGGCCCGCGCCAGGGCCTCGCTCCACTCGGGGCCGGGCAGCGCGTTCCACACGGCCCGCGGCGCGCCCCCGGACGCCAGCGACTCGAGGAACGCGCCACCCCGCTCGTACCGCGCCCAGGACCCGGCCTCCGGCGCGCTCGGCGGGGGCAGCGACGCGGGCGAGGGCCGCTGCTCGGCGCGCGCGTTGCGCGGCGGCACGGCGAGTTGCAGCACGTCGGCGAGGCTCCCCGCATACCGGTCGGCGACGGCCCGCGCCAGCCCCAGCAGCTCCTGGCTCAGCACCGGCTCGGGCGACACCACCTGGGCGAGCGCCGCGAGCGGCCCCGAGTAGTCCGACGCGGCGAGCCGCTCGATGAGGAACCCGTCGATGAGCCCGCCGCCCTCGCGGCGCCCTTCCCTGACCCGCCCGCGACCGGCCCCGAACCGCACCCGCACCCGCACCCCCGGCTGTGCGTCCGCGTCCAGCTCGGCCGGCACCGCGTAGTCGAAGTAGCGGTCCAGGTGCAGCACGCCCTTGTCGACGAGCACCCGCGCGACGGGCAGTTCCTCGGCCAGTGCGGCCCCCCGCCACGTCCGGGGCTTGGCCCGCGGCGCCTTGGCCTGCCGCACGCTTTCCCGAATCAGCGCGAGCTGCTCCGGCGGGGCGCCCTCCCCGGCCGCCCCACCGCCCCCCTGCTCGTTCTCGCTGCTCACGCCTGCATTCTTACCAAACGCCACTGACAACGGGCGCCCGCGGACGCTCCACCCTCCAAGCGCGCGCCCGCGCCCCGCCCAGGACGAGGTCGGCTCCCGGGACCACCAGGTCCCGGGAGCCGACGTCGTCTACAGGTGTTTCCGCCCGGCGAGCCGAGAGGAGTCCTGGCGCCAACCGCTTGTCAGATCCCCGCGGCCTTCCGCAGCGCCTCCACGCGGTCCGTGCGCTCCCAGGTGAAGTCGGGGAGCTCGCGGCCGAAGTGGCCGTACGCGGCGGTCTGCGCGTAGATCGGGCGGAGCAGGTCGAGGTCGCGGATGATCGCGGCCGGACGCAGGTCGAAGACCTCGTCGATGGCCTTCTCGATCTTCTCGACGTCCACCTTGGCCGTGCCGAAGGTCTCGACGAAGAGGCCGACCGGCTCGGCCTTGCCGATCGCGTAGGCGACCTGGACCTCGCAGCGGGCCGCCAGACCCGCCGCCACCACGTTCTTCGCCACCCAGCGCATCGCGTAGGCCGCCGAGCGGTCGACCTTGGACGGGTCCTTGCCCGAGAAGGCGCCGCCGCCGTGGCGGGCGAAGCCGCCGTAGGTGTCGATGATGATCTTGCGGCCGGTGAGGCCGGCGTCGCCCATCGGGCCGCCGATCTCGAAGCGGCCGGTCGGGTTGACCAGCAGCCGGTAGTTCTCGGTGTCGAGCTTGATGCCGTCGTCCAGCAGCGCCTTCAGCTCCGGCTCCACGACGAACTCGCGGATGTCGGGCGCCAGCAGGGAGTCCAGGTCGATGTCGCTCGCGTGCTGCGAGGAGACGACGACCGTGTCGAGGCGGACGGCCTTGTCGCCGTCGTACTCGATGGTGACCTGGGTCTTGCCGTCGGGGCGCAGGTAGGGGATGGTCCCGTTCTTGCGGACGTCCGACAGGCGCTTGGAGAGGCGGTGCGCCAGGAAGATCGGCAGCGGCATCAGGGTCGGCGTCTCGTCGGAGGCGTAGCCGAACATCAGGCCCTGGTCGCCGGCGCCCTGCTTGTCGAGCTCGTCGTCGTCGCCCTCGACCCGGGACTCGTACGCCGTGTCCACACCCTGGGCGATGTCCGGGGACTGCGCGCCGATGGACACCGACACGCCGCAGGAGGCGCCGTCGAAGCCCTTCTTGGAGGAGTCGTAGCCGATCTCGAGGATCTTGTCGCGCACGAGCTGGGGGATCGGCGCGTAGGCCTTGGTGGTGACCTCACCGGCCACGTGCACCAGACCGGTCGTGATCAGGGTCTCGACGGCGACCCGGGAGGTCGGGTCCTCGCGCAGCAGGGCGTCGAGAATGGTGTCGCTGATCTGGTCAGCGATCTTGTCGGGGTGACCCTCGGTCACAGACTCCGAAGTGAACAGGCGACGGGACACAACGCTCCCTGGGGTTGCAGCGGCTGCTGGCTGATCATTGGCGGACGCGACGGGAGCTGCGCCCGGCGTCGTCCGAGAACAGTTTATCGGTCGTGCCCCACCACCGGCCCACCTGTCTCGCCTCTCGGGAGTGCTGTGACCTGCGGCACGAGCATTCTGCCGAATGCCCGGCAGCGTTGGCCAGGGGTGCCACACCCGATTCGAGCGAGCCGCGAGGAAACGGCGATGCGCATCAAACAGTCAGGTCAGGCGGGCCGTCACCAGGTCCCACACGATTTCGGCCAGGGCCTCCTTCGGGCCGTGCGGCACCGGGGTCTCACTCCCGTCGGCCCCCAGAACAAGCGCCTCGTTCTCCTCGGAGCCAAATGTGCGACGCTCCCCCACCTCGTTCACCACCAGCAGATCGCAGCCCTTGCGCCGCAGCTTCGTCCGGCCGTTGGCGAGGACGTCGTCGGTCTCGGCGGCGAAGCCGACAACCACCTGATTGGGGCGCGCCCGGTCGGCGGAGATCTCCGCGAGGATGTCCGGATTCCGTACGAGAACGATGGGTTCCGGTTCCTGGCCGTCCTTCTTCTTGATCTTTCCCGCCGCGTACGTCTGTGGCCGGAAGTCGGCCACGGCGGCGGCCATGACGACCGTGTCGGCGTCCCCGGCGGCCTTCAGGACGGCCTCGCGCAGCTGTACGGCCGTGCCGACCTGGACGACGTCGACCCCGGCGGGGTCGGGCAGCCCGGTGTTCGCGGCGATCAGCGTGACGCGGGCGCCGCGCGCGGCGGCGGTGCGGGCCAGGGCGTAACCCTGCTTGCCGGAGGAGCGGTTGCCGAGGAAGCGGACCGGGTCGAGGGGCTCGCGGGTGCCGCCGGCGCTGACGACGACGTGCCGGCCGGCGAGGTCGGGTTCGCGCACTCCCCTGGCCAGGACGCGGCGGCAGACCTCGAAGATCTCGGCCGGGTCGGGCAGCCGCCCCTTGCCGGTGTCGACGCCGGTGAGGCGGCCGACGGCCGGCTCGATGACGACGGCGCCCCGGCGGCGCAGCGTCGCCACGTTCTCCTGGGTGGCCGGGTGCTCCCACATCTCGGTGTGCATGGCGGGGGCGAAGACGACCGGACAGCGGGCGGTGAGGAGGGTGTTGGTGAGGAGGTCGTCCGCGAGGCCGTGGGCGGCCTTGGCCAGCATGTCGGCCGTGGCCGGGGCGACGACCACCAGGTCGGCGTGCTGGCCGATGCGGACGTGCGGGACCTCGTGGACGTCGTCCCAGACCTCCGTGGAGACGGGGTGGCCGGACAGGGCGGACCAGGTGGCGGCGCCGACGAAGTGCAGCGCGGAGGCGGTGGGGACGACGCGGACGTCATGACCCGACTCCGTCAGTCTGCGCAGCAGCTCGCAGGCCTTGTAGGCGGCGATGCCCCCACTGACCCCCAGAACGACCTTCGGCTTGTGCACCGTCTCTCCCCGGACCTCGACCTCGTACGCCGCGGCTCCCGGCGTACGAGTCCATCAGACACCACAGGCCCGGCAGTCATGCTGCCGGGCCTGTGGAAAAACCAACTGCGAGCCGAAAATACTACTGCGCGGGGCCTTCGACGGCCTCGGACGTCAGCAGCCCCGCATTGATCTCGCGGAGGGCGATCGAGAGCGGCTTCTCGTGGACGTGGGTGTCGACGAGCGGACCGACGTACTCAAGGAGACCCTCGCCGAGCTGCGAGTAGTACGCGTTGATCTGGCGGGCCCGCTTGGCCGCGTAGATCACGAGGCTGTACTTCGAGTCGGTGGCCTCGAGGAGCTCGTCGATCGGCGGGTTGATGATGCCCTCGGGCGCGGAGATGGAAGAGGACACGCTCTACCTTCCGATGGATGGGAAAAGAATGGTCGTGATCACACGACATCCATCAAGGCTAGCAGCTCACGCGCCACGTCCTCGACGGAGGTGTTGACCAGGGTCACGTCGAACTCCGGCTCGGCCGCGAGTTCGATCTTCGCGGCCTCCAGCCGGCGCTCGATGACCTCGGGCGGTTCGGTGCCCCGCCCGGTGAGTCTGCGCACGAGCTCCTCCCAGGAGGGAGGAGCCAGGAACACCAGCTGGGCCTCGGGCATGGATTCGCGGACCTGCCGGGCGCCCTGGAGGTCGATCTCCAGGAGGACCGGCTCGCCCGACTCCAGGCGCTCCAGTACGGCGGCGCGCGGAGTGCCGTAGCGGTTGCCGGCGAACTCCGCCCACTCCAGCAGCTCGCCGTTGGCGATCAGCTTGTCCATCTCCTCGTCGGTGACGAAGAAGTAGTGGACTCCGTGCTTCTCGCCGGGGCGGGGCTTACGGGTCGTGGCCGAGACCGAGAGCCAGACCTCGGGGTGTTCCTTGCGCATATGGGCGACGACCGTGCTCTTGCCGACCCCGGAGGGGCCGGAGAGCACGGTCAGCCGCGGACGTACGTCCGGGGGCTCGGGGGTCGTCCCCCGGAATGTTGCAGCCATGCAGCGATTATTCCAGCAATCCCGGAGTGCCCGGGACTCCCTTCCCGCAGGACCCGGGAATCAGGAGCCGGTGCTGCCGAACTCACGCTCCAGGGAGGCGATCTGGTTGGAGCCGAGACCACGCACGCGGCGGCTCTCGGAGATGCCGAGTCGCTCCATGATCTGCTTGGCGCGGACCTTGCCCACGCCCGGGAGTGACTCCAGGAGGGCGGAAACCTTCATCTTGCCGATGACGTCGTTTTCCTGACCCTGCTTGATGACCTCGTGAAGGGAGGCGCCGGAGTGCTTCAGTCGATTCTTGACCTCGGCCCGCTCCCGGCGAGCCGCGGCGGCCTTTTCGAGCGCGGCTGCGCGCTGTTCGGGGGTAAGGGGCGGAAGAGCCACGCCTACGTCACCTCGGATGTCGAACTGTCGGATACGGACCGGTGAGGAACCTAGTCGCCCCACACCTGGTGAGCCACGAGCAACACGCTTGCCCGTTCACTCTCCGTCGGAGACTAGCGGCCAACTCCGCCGGAGTCAGCGAGAACAGAGGAAAAGTCCTGGTCAGCCTCCGTAGGGCCAGACATTTAAGACATACTGCCCCGGATTTGAGGATGTATCCAGGCTCAAGTCGGCTCAGGGCCGCCCGACCGAGCCCCCGGTCGGGCGGTCGGAGCCCCTCAGGCGGAGGCCACGGCGGCGCGCACCTCTCGCGCGAACCGCTCCACGCCGTCACGCAGCGCGACGACGTCGGGACCCTGACGCAACACTCCCCGGCTGATGTTCGGCACGACGTTGCGCAGCGCCGACCCGAAGACCCGGGGAAGGTCGGCCGGGGTCGCCCCCTGGGCGCCGACACCGGGCGCGAGGAGCGGACCGTTGATGTCGAGGTCGTAGGACGACAGGTCGCCCAGCGTGGCGCCGACGACCGCCCCGAAGGAGCCCAGCGGCTCCTCCCCCACGTTCTCGGCGGCCAGGTGCGCCAGCATCGTCGCGCCGACGTTGCGGCCGTCGGCCCGCACCGCGTGCTGGACCTCGCCGCCCTCCGGGTTGGAGGTCAGCGCCAGCACGAACAGCCCGGCGCCGCTCTCGCGGGCCAGCGCCACCGCCGGCGACAGGGATCCGTAGCCGAGGTACGGCGAGACGGTGAGGGCGTCGGAGAACAGCGGGGCGTCCGGGTGCAGGAAGGCCTCGGCGTAGGCGGCCATGGTCGAGCCGATGTCGCCGCGCTTGGCGTCCATCACGACCAGGGCGCCGGCCGCCCGCGCATCCTGGACCGTCTTCTCCAGGACGGCGACCCCGCGCGAGCCGAACCGCTCGAAGAAGGCGCTCTGCGGCTTCAGCAGGGCCACCCGGTCCGCCGTCGCCTCCACGACCGTGCGGCTGAACCGCTCCAGGCCGGCGATGTCGTCGTTCAGTCCCCACTCGGCGAGCAGGGAGGCATGCGGGTCGATGCCGACGCACAGCGGGCCGCGCTCGTCCATCGCGCGACGCAGCCGCGCGCCGAAGGGCTCCGGGGTCATGCCGTCTTCCTCACGTCGGCGCCGACCGCGTCGGCGAGGGTGGCGTGGGGACTCGTCCGCAGGCGGGCGGCGAGCCCCTTGTGGATCGCGCGGCCCCAGAAGGGCCCCTCGTAGATGAAGGCGCTGTAGCCCTGCACCAGCGTGGCGCCGGCCAGGATGCGCTGCCAGGCGTCCTCGGCGTTCTCGACGCCGCCGACGCCCACGAGGGTGATGCGGTCGCCCACGCGCGCGTAGAGGCGGCGCAGCACCTCCAGGGAACGGGCCTTGAGGGGTGCCCCGGACAGGCCGCCGGTCTCCTTCACCAACGAGGGGTCGGACGCCAGACCAAGGCCCTCGCGCGCGATGGTGGTGTTCGTGGCGATGATCCCGTCCAGGCCCAGCTCGACGGCCAGGTCGGCGACCGCGTCGACGTCGTCGTCCGCCAGGTCCGGGGCGATCTTCACCAGCAGCGGGACGCGCCGCGAGGTCACCGTGCGGTCGGCGGCCTCGCGGACGGCGCTCAGCAGCGGCCGCAGCGCCTCGGTGGCCTGGAGGTTGCGCAGCCCCGGGGTGTTCGGCGAGGACACGTTGACGACCAGGTAGTCGGCGTACGGCGCGAGCCGCTCGGTCGACTTCACGTAGTCGCCGACGGCCTCCTCCTCCGGTACGACCTTGGTCTTGCCGATGTTGACGCCCACCACGGGCTTGAAGACCGGCTCACGCGAGGCGAGGCGCGCGGCGACGACCAGCGAGCCCTCGTTGTTGAACCCCATGCGGTTGATGAGCGCCCGGTCCTGCACGAGCCGGAACAGCCGCTTCTTGGGGTTGCCGGGCTGCGGCTCGCCGGTGACGGTGCCGATCTCGACGTGGTCGAAGCCCAGCATCGACATCCCGTCGATCGCGACGGCGTTCTTGTCGAAGCCGGCAGCGAGCCCGAAGGGGCCGTGCATGCGCAGCCCGAAGGCCTCGGTGCGCAGCTCCTTGTGGCGGGGCGCGAGGGCGGCGGCGACGAAGGTACGCAGCACGGGGATGCGGGCGGCGCGCCGGATCCAGCGGAAGGCCAGGTGATGGGCCTGCTCCGGGTCCATCCGCCGGAAGACGAGATTGAAGAAGATCTTGTACATGGTTCCCTCATGCAGAGGGGGACACCGTTTCCGGTGTCCCCCTCGTCGGCTGCTAGTCGCGGGCCGCGGTCAGGTGTTCCGCGTGTTCCTGGAGCGAGCGGACGCCCACGTCCCCGTGGTTGAGGGCGTCGATGCCCTGGACGGCGGCGGCGAGCGCCTGGACCGTCGTCAGACACGGCACGGACCGCGCCACGGCCGCCGTACGGATCTCGTAGCCGTCGAGGCGGCCGCCGGTGCCGTACGGGGTGTTGACGATGAGGTCGACCTCGCCGTCGTGGATGAGCTGGACGATGGTCTTCTCGCCGTTCGGGCCGGGGCCCTCGGACTGCTTGCGCACGACCGTGGCGTTGATGCCGTTGCGCTTGAGGACCTCGGCGGTGCCGGAGGTGGCGAGCAGCTCGAAGCCGTGGCCGACCAGCTCGCGCGCCGGGAAGATCATCGAGCGCTTGTCGCGGTTGGCGACCGAGATGAACGCGCGGCCCTTGGTGGGCAGCGGGCCGTACGCCCCCGCCTGCGACTTGGCGTACGCCGTGCCGAAGACGGAGTCGATGCCCATGACCTCGCCGGTGGAGCGCATCTCCGGGCCGAGGACGGTGTCGACGCCGCGCCCGGAGGTGTCCCGGAAGCGGGTCCACGGCATCACGGCCTCCTTGACGGAGATCGGCGCGTCCAGCGGCAGCTCGCCGCCGTCGCCGGTGGCCGGGAGCAGCCCCTCGGCGCGCAGCTCGGCGATGCTCGCGCCCAGCGAGATCCGGGCGGCGGCCTTCGCCAGCGGCACCGCGGTCGCCTTCGAGGTGAAGGGGACCGTGCGGGACGCGCGCGGGTTGGCCTCCAGCACGTAGAGGATGTCGCCGGCCATCGCGAACTGGATGTTGATCAGGCCGCGGACGCCGACGCCCTTGGCGATCGCCTCGGTGGAGGCGCGCAGCCGCTTGATGTCGAAGCCGCCCAGGGTGATCGGGGGCAGGGCGCAGGCCGAGTCGCCGGAGTGGATGCCGGCCTCCTCGATGTGCTCCATGACGCCTCCGAGGTAAAGCTCGGTGCCGTCGTAGAGCGCGTCGACGTCGATCTCGATGGCGTCGTCGAGGAAACGGTCGACGAGGACCGGCCGGGTGGGGCTGATCTCGGTCGACTCGGCGATGTAGGACGACAGCCGGGTCTCGTCGTAGACGATCTCCATGCCGCGCCCGCCGAGGACGTAGGACGGCCGGACGAGGACGGGGTAGCCGATCTCGTCGGCGATGGCCTTGGCCTCGGCGAAGGTGGTGGCCGTGCCGTGCTTCGGGGCCGGCAGGCCGGCCTCGGCGAGCACGCGCCCGAAGGCGCCCCGGTCCTCGGCCGCGTGAATGGCCTCCGGAGGCGTGCCCACGATCGGCACGCCGTTGTCCTTCAGCGCCTGCGCCAGACCGAGCGGGGTCTGGCCGCCGAGCTGGACGACGACACCGGCGATCGGCCCGGCCTGCGCCTCCGCGTGGACGATCTCCAGCACGTCTTCCAGCGTCAGCGGCTCGAAGTACAGGCGGTCGGAGGTGTCGTAGTCCGTGGAGACGGTCTCCGGGTTGCAGTTGACCATCACGGTCTCGTACCCGGCGTCGGACAGCGCGAAGGAGGCGTGGACGCAGGAGTAGTCGAACTCGATGCCCTGGCCGATGCGGTTCGGGCCGGAGCCCAGGATGATCACCGCGGGCTTCTCGCGCGGCGCGACCTCGCTCTCCTCGTCGTAGGAGGAGTAGAAGTACGGCGTCTTCGCGGCGAACTCGGCGGCGCAGGTGTCGACCGTCTTGTAGACCGGGCGGACGCCCAGCGCATGCCGGACCTCGCGCACGACGTCCTCGCGCAGACCGCGGATCTCGGCGATCTGCTGGTCGGAGAAGCCGTGCCGCTTGGCCTCGACGAGCAGCTCGCCGTCCAGGCGGTCGGCGGCGGCCAGGTCGTCGGCGGTCTCCTTGATGAGGAAGAGCTGGTCGACGAACCAGGGGTCGATCTTCGTGAACTCGAAGACCTCCTCGGGGGTGGCGCCCGCGCGGATGGCCTGCATGACGGTGTTGATGCGGCCGTCGGTGGGCCGGACCGCCTCGCGCAGCAGCTCGTCCTTGTCGCCGGGCGCGCCGACGAAGGTGAACTGGCTGCCCTTCCTCTCCAGCGAGCGCAGCGCCTTCTGGAAGGCCTCGGTGAAGTTGCGGCCGATGGCCATGGCCTCGCCGACCGACTTCATGGTCGTCGTCAGCGTGGAGTCGGCGCTCGGGAACTTCTCGAAGGCGAAGCGCGGGGCCTTCACGACCACGTAGTCGAGCGTCGGCTCGAAGGAGGCCGGGGTCTCCTGCGTGATGTCGTTCGGGATCTCGTCGAGGGTGTAGCCGACGGCGAGCTTGGCCGCGATCTTGGCGATGGGGAAGCCGGTCGCCTTGGAGGCGAGGGCCGAGGAACGCGACACGCGCGGGTTCATCTCGATGACGATCACGCGACCGTCCTCGGGGTTCACCGCGAACTGGATGTTGCAGCCGCCGGTGTCGACGCCGACCTCGCGGATGACCGCGATGCCGATGTCGCGCAGGATCTGGTACTCGCGGTCGGTCAGCGTCATCGCGGGCGCGACGGTGATCGAGTCGCCGGTGTGCACGCCCATGGGGTCGAAGTTCTCGATGGAGCAGACGACCACGACGTTGTCGTGCTTGTCGCGCATCAGCTCCAGCTCGTACTCCTTCCAGCCGAGGATGGACTCCTCCAGGAGCACCTCGGTGGTCGGCGACAGCGTGAGGCCCTGCCCGGCGATGCGGCGCAGCTCCTCCTCGTCGTGGGCGAAGCCGGAGCCGGCGCCGCCCATGGTGAAGGAGGGGCGGACGACGACGGGGTAGCCGCCGAGCGTGTCCACGCCGGCGATGACCTCGTCCATGGTGTGGCAGATGACCGAGCGGGCGGACTCGCCGTGCCCGATCTTCTTGCGGACCTCTTCCACGACCTCCTTGAACAGGTCGCGGTCCTCGCCCTTGTTGATGGCCTCGACGTTGGCGCCGATCAGCTCGACGCCGTACTTCTGAAGGACGCCGTTCTCGGAGAGCGAGATGGCCGTGTTGAGGGCCGTCTGGCCGCCCAGGGTGGGCAGCAGGGCGTCGGGGCGCTCCTTGGCGATGATCTTCTCGACGAACTCGGGGGTGATCGGCTCGACGTAGGTGGCGTCGGCGATCTCCGGGTCGGTCATGATCGTCGCCGGGTTGGAGTTCACAAGGACCACGCGCAGGCCCTCGGCGCGCAGGATGCGGCACGCCTGGGTGCCGGAGTAGTCGAACTCGGCGGCCTGGCCGATGACGATCGGGCCGGAGCCGATGACCAGGACGGACTGGATATCGGTGCGCTTAGGCACGCTGGCCCTCCATCAGGGATACGAAGCGGTCGAACAGGTAGGCGGCGTCGTGCGGGCCCGCTGCCGCTTCGGGGTGGTACTGGACGGAGAAGGCCGGCTGGTCGAGCAGCTGCAGCCCCTCCACGACGTCGTCGTTCAGGCAGACGTGGGAGACCTCGGCGCGGCCGAACTTCGTCTCGCTGACCTGGTCGAGCGGCGCGTCGACGGCGAAGCCGTGGTTGTGCGCGGTGACCTCGACCTTGCCGGTCGTACGGTCCTGGACGGGCTGGTTGATGCCCCGGTGGCCGTACTTCAGCTTGTAGGTGCCGAAGCCGAGGGCGCGGCCGAGGATCTGGTTGCCGAAGCAGATGCCGAACAGCGGCGTCCTGCGCGCGAGCACGGCGGTCACCAGGGCGACGGGACCGTCGGCGGTGGCCGGGTCGCCGGGGCCGTTGGAGAAGAACACCCCGTCCGGGTCGACGGCGTAGACGTCCTCCTCGGTGGCGGTCGCCGGGAGCACGTGCACCTCGATGCCGCGCTCGGCCATGCGGTGCGGGGTCATGCCCTTGATGCCGAGGTCGACGGCGGCGACGGTGAACCGCTTCTCGCCGACCGCCGGGACGACGTAGGCCTCCTTGGTGGCGACCTCCTCGTAGAGGCTCGCGCCCTTCATGTGCGGCTGGGCCTGCACGCGCGCGAGGAGCTCGGAGTCGGCGGCGATCGCCTCGCCGGAGAAGACGCCGGCGCGCATCGACCCGCGCTCGCGGAGGTGGCGGGTGAGGGCGCGGGTGTCGATGCCGGAGATCCCGACGACGCCCTGGGCGACGAGCTCGTCGTCCAGGGAGCGCTTGGCGCGCCAGTTGGACGGCACGCGCGCGGGGTCGCGCACGACGTAGCCGGAGACCCAGATGCGGCTGGACTCGTCGTCCTCGTCGTTCCAGCCGGTGTTGCCGATCTGCGGGGCGGTCGCGACGACGATCTGGCGGTCGTAGGACGGGTCGGTCAGGGTCTCCTGGTAGCCGGTCATGCCGGTGGAGAACACCGCTTCGCCGAAGGTCTCCCCCACGGCCCCGTAGGCACGGCCGCGGAAGATCCGGCCGTCCTCCAGGACGAGTACGGCGGGAGTCTTCGCGACTCCCCTGGTGGAGGTCGTCATCGTGCGCCTTCCGTCGTGTTGTTCTTGATCATGGAATTGATGGCCTCGACCCACTCGGCGTGCTCGGCCGCGTGGTCGGACCGGAAGCCGGAGTCGATCAGCTTGTCGCCGTGCGCCCAGGTCACCACCAGCAGTCCGCCCTCGGTGAGGACCTTGCCGGCGATGCCCTTGCCGAGCAGCGCCTCGCGCAGCGCGCCGACGGGGACGAAGAAGTCGGTCGCGCCGGGGCGTACGACGTCCAGTCCCGCGTCCGTCAGGGTGAGCTCGACCCGGCTGCGGGCGCCCAGGCCGTGCGCCACGATGCGGTCGAGCCACTGCCCGGCGGTGGTGGAGCCGTGGTAGCGGCCTCTCATCGTCAGTCTCGCCTCGCCGGGCTCGGACGGCGCGGTGGGCAGCTCGGGGAGGTCGCCCTGGAGCGTGCCGCGCCACTTCCAGCCCTCGCGCATCAGCCAGTACACGAGCGCGACGAACAGACCGAGGCCGACGACCCAGCCGACTCGTGCGGCCCAGTCGGTCACCGCGGCGGATTCCTTCTCGGCCGCGAGCAGTAGTGCAGCAGATGTCACGTGAGCTTCCCGTCGACGAGCGTGGCCTTGCCCCGGAGCCACGTGTGCGTGACACGGCCCGGCAGCTCACGCCCCTCGTACGGGGTGTTGCGGCTGCGCGAGGCGAAGCCCGCGGGGTCCACGGACCCACGGTATTCCGTGTCGACGAGCGTGAGGTTGGCGGGCTCACCTGCCGAGACGGGGCGGCCGTGCCCCGTGGCCTGCCCGATGCGGGCGGGCGTGCGGGACATGCGGTCGGCGACCCCGGCCCAGTCGAGGAGCCCGGTCTCCACCATCGTCTCCTGGACCACTGACAACGCGGTCTCCAGGCCGACCATGCCCATGGCGGCCGCAGCCCACTCGCAGTCCTTGTCCTCGTGCGGGTGCGGGGCGTGGTCGGTGGCGACGATGTCGATCGTGCCGTCGGCGAGGGCCTCGCGCAGGGCGAGCACGTCGCGCTCGGTGCGCAGCGGCGGGTTGACCTTGTAGACCGGGTTGTAGGACCGGACCAGCTCGTCCGTCAGGAGCAGGTGGTGCGGGGTGACCTCGGCGGTGACGTCGATGCCGCGGGACTTGGCCCAGCGGACGATCTCGACCGACCCGGCGGTGGAGAGGTGGCAGATGTGGACGCGGGAGCCGACGTGCTCGGCGAGCAGGACGTCCCGGGCGATGATCGACTCCTCGGCCACCGCGGGCCAGCCCCCGAGCCCCAGCTCGGCGGAGACGACGCCCTCGTTCATCTGGGCGCCCTCGGTAAGCCGCGGTTCCTGCGCGTGCTGGGCGACGACCCCGCCGAAGGCCTTCACGTACTCCAGGGCGCGGCGCATGATCACCGCGTCGTCGACGCACTTGCCGTCGTCGGAGAAGACGGTGACACCGGCGGCCGACTCGTGCATGGCGCCCAGCTCGGCGAGCTTCTTGCCCTCCAGGCCGACCGTGACGGCGCCGATGGGCTGCACATCGCAGTAGCCGTGCTCGCGGCCCAGGCGCCAGACCTGCTCGACGACGCCGGCGGTGTCGGCGACGGGGAAGGTGTTGGCCATGGCGAAGACGGCCGTGTAACCGCCGGAGGCCGCGGCACGCGTACCCGTCAGCACGGTCTCGGAGTCCTCGCGGCCGGGCTCGCGCAGATGCGTGTGCAGGTCGACCAGCCCCGGCAGCAGGACCTTGCCGGCGGCCTCGACGACCGTCGCGCCCTCGTCGGACAGGCCCGCGCCCACGGCCTCGACGACCTCGCCGTCGATGAGGACGTCCTGCGGCTCCCCGCCGAGCACCTTCGCACCACGGATCAGGATCTTGCTCATGTGCTTACTTCTCCTCGGTGGTACGGGCGTGGGCGACGGCGGGCACGTCTTTGGAACTGAACACAGCGCCGCCCAGGAGCAGGTAGAGGACGGCCATCCGGATGGACACGCCGTTGGCGACCTGCTCGACGACGGTGCAGCGCTCGGAGTCGGCGACCTCGGCGGTGATCTCCATGCCGCGGACCATCGGGCCGGGGTGCATCACGATGGCGTGCTCGGGCATCTTCGCCATGCGGTCGCCGTCGAGGCCGTAGCGCCGCGAGTACTCGCGCTCGGTCGGGAAGAACGCGGCGTTCATCCGCTCCCGTTGCACGCGCAGCATCATCACCGCGTCGGACTTGGGCAGCGTGCTGTCGAGGTCGTACGACACCTCGCAGGGCCAGCTCTCGATGCCGACCGGGACGAGGGTGGGCGGGGCGACCAGGGTGACCTCGGCGCCGAGGGTGTGCAGCAGGTCGACGTTGGAGCGGGCGACCCGGCTGTGCAGGACGTCGCCGACGATCGTGATGCGCTTGCCGGCGAGGTCCTGCCCGATCCCGGCGTCCCGGCCGACCAGGCGGCGGCGCATGGTGAAGGCGTCCAGGAGGGCCTGGGTGGGGTGCTGGTGGGTGCCGTCGCCGGCGTTGACGACGGCCGCGTCGATCCACCCGGAGGTGGCCAGGCGGTACGGCGCTCCGGAGGCGCCGTGCCGGATGACGACGGCGTCGACGCCCATGGCCTCCAGCGTCTGCGCGGTGTCCTTCAGGGACTCGCCCTTGGACACGGAGGAACCCTTGGCGGAGAAGTTGATGACGTCCGCGGACAGGCGCTTCTCGGCGGCTTCGAAGGAGATACGCGTGCGCGTGGAGTCCTCGAAGAACAGGTTGACGATGGTGCGGCCGCGCAGGGTCGGCAGTTTCTTGATGGGCCGGTCGGCGACCCGGGCCATCTCCTCGGCGGTGTCGAGGATCAGGACGGCGTCGTCGCGGGTGAGGTCGGCGGCCGAGATGAGATGACGCTGCATCTGTCAGGCTCCGTAAGGCAGTTCATGGGGAGAAAGCGGGCAGGCAGGGGCATGACGGCGGGACGTACGGCACATCCGGCCGCACGCGCGCGCGTGCTACTGCTGGGCGGTCTGCTTCACACCGAGCAGCACGGTGTCGCGACCGTCCTCCTCGGCGAGCAAAACCTTGACCGTCTCCCGC
The DNA here is from genome assembly GCF_044453465.1 of Streptomyces sp. NPDC051677. Lineage (NCBI taxonomy): Bacteria > Bacillati > Actinomycetota > Actinomycetes > Kitasatosporales > Streptomycetaceae > Streptomyces > Streptomyces sp. NPDC051677. The sequence continues at coordinate 12,491 of NZ_JBITCT010000059.1, read as the reverse complement.
AGCGACGTGGGGAGGTTCTTGCCGACGTAGTCGGCGCGGATGGGCAGTTCCCGGTGGCCGCGGTCGACGAGGACCGCGAGCTGCACCGCGCGCGGTCGCCCGATGTCGTTCAGGGCGTCGAGGGCGGCGCGGATGGTGCGGCCCGAGAAGAGCACGTCGTCGACGAGGACGACCAGTCTGCCGTCGAGGCCGTCACCGGGGATCTCGGTGCGGGCCAGCGCACGCGGCGGGTGCATGCGCAGGTCGTCGCGGTACATCGTGATGTCGAGGGAGCCGACCGGGATCTTGCGGTCGGTGATCTGCTCCAGCTTGGCGGCGAGCCGCTGGGCGAGGAAGACGCCGCGGGTCGGGATGCCGAGGAGCACCACGTCGTCGGCGCCCTTGGCGCGTTCGACGATCTCGTGGGCGATGCGCGTCAGCACGCGCGCGATGTCGGGGCCTTCGAGCACGGGCCGCGCATCGGTTTGCCGGGAATCCTGCGGGGTGTCCTGCTTGTCCATAGAAACGGACCTCCTTCTCCGCCTCACGGGACGGACCTTAAAGGACGTCGGATTTGCGCCATCAACGGTAGCAGGCCGGGAGGACACGCCGGATCACCCCCTTGGCGCAATCGGCCACGGATACCACGGAAGAGTCGGTGTGGACCATTCGGCTTGACGCAGAAGAATCACGCTGCGTAACCTCACAGTGAGTTACCAGCACGCGGCTCCTGCCGCGTCGACCCAGTGCCGGGGAGCTATATGTCCAGCGAATACGCCAAACAACTCGGGGCCAAACTCCGGGCGATCCGCACCCAGCAGGGCCTTTCCCTCCACGGTGTCGAGGAGAAGTCCCAGGGACGCTGGAAGGCGGTCGTGGTCGGTTCGTACGAGCGCGGCGACCGCGCCGTGACCGTGCAGCGCCTTGCCGAGCTGGCGGACTTCTACGGCGTTCCCGTGCAGGAACTGCTGCCGGGCACCACCCCCGGCGGGGCGGCCGAGCCCCCGCCGAAGCTGGTCCTGGACCTGGAGCGACTGGCCCATGTGCCGGTCGAGAAGGCGGGTCCCCTGCAGCGTTACGCCGCCACGATCCAGTCGCAACGCGGTGACTACAACGGCAAGGTGCTGTCGATCCGCCAGGACGACCTGCGCACCCTCGCCGTCATCTACGACCAGTCGCCCTCGGTCCTGACCGAACAGCTGATCAGCTGGGGCGTCCTGGACGCGGACGCGCGTCGCGCGGTCTCCCACGAGGAGAGCTGAGCCGCTCCGCGGTTGAGCAGAAACGTACCCTCGGGGTGGCCGGAACCCAGCGGTTCCGGCCACCCCGACGGCGTTCTGCGGGCCTGTGAGGCCCGCGGGGCACCCGGATGCCGGAGGGCCCGCAGCGTTGACGCTGCGGGCCCTCCGGCGTGTCGTACCGCTTAGGCGTCGTCCCTGCGCAGGGACGGCTTGAGCTCCTTGAGGCGGCCGAGCAGGCCGTTCACGAACGAGGGCGACTCGTCCGTGGAGAACTCCTTCGCCAGCTGCACCATCTCGTCGAGGACGACCGCGTCCGGCGTCTCGTCGGCCCAGATCAGCTCGTAGGCGCCGAGACGGAGGATGTTGCGGTCGACGACCGGCATCCGGTCCAGCGTCCAGCCGACCGAGTACTGGGAGATCAGCTCGTCGATGCGCCGCGCATACTGCGCATAGCCCTCCACCAGCTGCATCGTGTACTCGCTCACCGGCGGCTGCCGGGTGTCGGCCCGGGAGAGCCGGACCCAGTCCGCGAGGACGGTCAGGACGTCGGCTCCGCGCTGGTCGCCCTCGAAGAGGATCTGGAAGGCGCGCTTGCGGGCCGTGTTGCGGGCAGCCACGGTTAGCTGTTCACCCGGCCGAGGTAGTCGCTGGTGCGGGTGTCGACCTTGATCTTCTCACCGGTGGTGATGAAGAGCGGGACCTGGATCTGGTGGCCGGTCTCCAGGGTCGCGGGCTTGGTGCCACCGGTGGAACGGTCGCCCTGAAGGCCCGGCTCGGTCTCCTGGACGACGAGCTCGACGGCGGCCGGCAGCTCGACGAAGAGCACCTCGCCCTCGTGCTGCGCGACGGTGGCGGTGAAGCCCTCGATGAGGAAGTTGGCGGCGTCGCCGACGGCCTTGCGGTCGACCATGAGCTGGTCGTAGGTCTCCATGTCCATGAAGACGAAGTACTCGCCGTCCATGTAGGAGAACTGCATGTCGCGCTTGTCGACGGTGGCCGTCTCGACCTTGACGCCGGCGTTGAACGTCTTGTCGACGACCTTGCCGGAAAGCACGTTCTTGAGCTTGGTGCGCACGAAGGCCGGGCCCTTGCCGGGCTTGACGTGCTGGAACTCGACGACGGACCAGAGCTGGCCGCCTTCGAGCTTGAGCACCAGGCCGTTCTTGAGGTCGTTCGTGGAAGCCACGGTTGCGGAATCTCCTGGACTGACGTGGACGACCCCGGGGCACGCACTCCTACAGCGCGAGCAGCTCCTTGGTCGTGATGGTGAGTAGCTCGGGTCCGCCGTCCGCCTCGGGGCGCACGACGAGCGTGTCATCGATCCGGACACCGCCCCGGCCCGGGAGGTGGACCCCCGGTTCGACGGTGACCGGCACGCAAGCGTCCAGTTTACCCATGGCCGCGGGAGTCAACTGCGGGTCCTCTTCGTTTTCGAGTCCGACACCGTGCCCGATGATCACCGGGAGGCCCTCGGAGTGCCCCGCGGAGTCCAGCACCTGGCGTGCCGCGCGGTCCACGTCACGGTAGGCGGCGCCGGGCGTCAGGGCCTCGCGTCCGGCCCGCTGAGCGGCGAAGACGAGGTCGTACAGCTCGATCTGCCAGTCGGCCGGGGACGTGCCGATCACGAAGGTACGGCCGATCTCACCACGGTAGCCGCGGTAGGCCGCGCCCAGGCAGACGGTGAGGAAGTCGCCCTCTTCGACGCGTCGGTCGGACGGCCGGTGTCCGCGCCGGCCGGAATTCGGGCCGGTGGCGACGGACGTGGCGAAGGCGGGGCCGTCGGCGCCGTGGTCGATGAGGCGGCGCTCCAGTTCGAGGGCGAGGTGCCGCTCCGTCCGCCCGACCAGGATGGACTCCAGCAGCTCCCCGAGGGCCTGGTCGGCGATCTCGGCGCCGATGCGGAGGCAGGAGATCTCCTCCTCGTCCTTCACGACGCGGAGCTGTTCCACCGCGCCGCCCAGGTCCGCCAGGCGCAGCCGCGGGGCGACCGAGCGGAGTTCCCGGTGCCGGGCCACCGTGAGGTGGTGTTCCTCGACCGCGAGGGAGTCTCCGCCCTGGGCCATGAGGAGGTCTGCGGCGGCGACCGCCGGATCGCCTCCGGCGTGGGAGAGGGAGTGGACGCGCAGGGCGTCGTCCGGTCGCCCCTCGCCCGGACGGTCGTCGAGCGGGCCGACGCACACGAGGAGGTCCTCGCGTTTTCCCAGCAGCAGGACGGCGCCGTGGGGGGCCACGCCTGCGAGGTATCTCACGTTGGCGGGGCGAGAGACCAGCGCTGCCACGCTGCCGGCCGCGTTGCAGCGCTCCCGTAGGCGGGATCGGCGGACCTCGTACACCTCTGACATGAGACGAGCGTAGGAGGGGTGGCCGGATTGTGCTGGTTGGAGAGGCGTTCGGGGGAACGCGTCACCACTTCGGAGGGCTGGCGATGGCGCGGGCCAGTACGTCGTTCAGGACTCTTGCCGTGGTGGGGACGTCCAGTTGGGAGTTGTCGATGATGGGGAGGCCCGAGCCGTACCAGCCGGCCATGCGGCCGTGGATGCGGGCGACCTCCTCGTCGGTGAGGCGGCGGTTGCCGGAGCGTTCGGCGTTGCGTTCCAGGACGACTTCCAGGCCGGGGAGGAGGACGACGGGCAGGAGGCCCGGGCCCACGTGTCGTTTCCAGCCACCCAGGCCGACGGCCGGGCGGTCGGGGAAGATCGCGTCGTCCAGGATGCACGAGATGCCGTTGGCCAGGAAGTTGCGCGCGGCGAAGCCGCAGGTGCGGCGGGCGAGGCGGTACTGCGCCTCGGAGTGGTCGTTCCACCCGGACTGCGGGTCGGCGAAGCCCGAGCGGACCCATTCGCGTACGTCGTCGAGGCTGACGTGGGCGGTGGGCACCCGGCGGTGGTCGGCCCAGTACTTGGCGACGCTGGTCTTGCCGGCGCCTGCGGGGCCGATCAGCAGGACGGCGAGCGTCGTGGCCGTCGGGTCGGGGATCGTCGGGGCGGGCGGCGCGCTGGGCATGGGGACGGGGCCGCCGGGCGGCAGCGGGACGTGCCCGGTGGTGTCGGCGCCCTGCGGGACGGGCGCGTGCTGCGGGGCGGGGGGATGCGGCACGGGCGGGACCGGCGGCTGGGGCGCGGGCGGGACCGGGCCCGAGGGGGCGCCGAGATATCCCGGCTGCGGCTGAGGGGCGCTGCCGGGCTGGTGCGGGCCCGGGTGTCCCGCGCCCGGCGACCAGCCGACGCCCGGACCGTGCCCCGGCTGGTGGGGCGGCGGCAGCGGAGAACCCACTGCGTGCTGCATCCGGTGCCACTCCGTCTCGTACAGGCAATGGGCGCTGGCTGTCGGGGTGCGGACCCCTCTTCGCTACTGAACGGTACCGCCCTCGGCCGTCGATTGGTGAACGGCCGGGGGCGGTCCGAAGTGCCCGGTGTGGAAGGCGAATCGGGCGGAAGAGGACCGGGCGGACTTACTCGGCCGTCCTGCGGGCCCGCCCGGCTCGTCCTGCGGTCCGCCTGTCCCGTCCCGCGGTCCTACTCGCCCACCTCGCCGTACGCGGCGAGCAGGACGGCCGGGTCGGGTCCTTCCAGCACGGTGGGCTTGGCCAGGCCGTCCAGGACGATGAAACGCAGCAGGTCGCCGCGGGACTTCTTGTCGACCTTCATCGTCTCCAGCAGCTTGGGCCACTGGTCGTACCGGTAGTGCAGCGGCAGCCCCACCGACTCCAGAACCGTGCGGTGGCGGTCGGCCGTGGCATCGTCCAACCGGCCCGCCAGGCGGCCCAGTTCGGCGGCGAAGTGCATGCCCACGGACACGGCCGCGCCGTGCCGCCACTTGTAGCGCTCGTTCTTCTCGATGGCGTGCGCGAGGGTGTGACCGTAGTTGAGGATCTCCCGCAGCCCCGACTCCTTCAGGTCGGACGACACCACGTCCGCCTTGACCCGGATGGAGCGCTCGATCAGCTCGGCGGTGTGCGGGCCCGCCGGGGTGCGGGCGGCCTCGGGGTCGGACTCGATCAGATCCAGGATCACCGGGTCGGCGATGAAACCGGCCTTGATGATCTCCGCGAGACCCGACACGTAGTCGTTGACCGGGAGGGAGTCCAGCGCCGCCAGATCGCACAGCACGCCGGCCGGCGGGTGGAAGGAGCCGACGAGGTTCTTGCCCTCGGCGGTGTTGATGCCGGTCTTGCCGCCGACGGCCGCGTCGACCATGGCCAGCACCGTGGTCGGCACGGCGATCCAGCGCACCCCGCGCAGCCAGGTCGCCGCGACGAACCCCGCGAGGTCGGTGGTCGCGCCGCCGCCCACGCCCACGACGACGTCCGTGCGCGTGAACCCGGACTGGCCCAGCGCCTTCCAGCAATAGGCGGCGACCTCCGCGGTCTTGGCCTCCTCCGCGTTGGGCACCTGGATGGCGACGGCCTCGAAGCCCTGCCCGGCCAGGTCGGCGCGGAGCGCGTCCCCGGTCTCCGCCAGCGCCTCGGGATGGATCACCGCGACCCGCTTGACGCGGTCCCCGATCAGCCCGCCGAGCTCCCCCAGCAGCTGACGGCCGACCAGAACCTCGTAGGGTTCCGATCCCGCGCTGCCGCCGACCCGGATCCGCGTCACGGACTCGCTGCTCATGCTTCCTTCAACTCCAAAGCGTCCAGGGCTGCTTGGGCGACCTCTTCGGGCGTGCGACCGTCCGTCGCGATCACCGCCGTGGCAACGCCCTCGTACAGGTGACGGCGGGCCTCCATCAGCTCGCGCCACTGCTTGCGCGGGTTGACGGCGAGCAGCGGGCGGGCCGCGTTGAGGCCGGTGCGCTTGACGGCCTCCTCGACGTCCATCGCCAGGTAGACCACGCGCTGCCCGGCCAGCAGGCCGCGCGTGTCGGCGTCCAGGATCGCGCCGCCGCCGAGCGCGAGGACGCCGTCGTGCTCGGCGAGCGCGCGGTGCACCGCCTGCTTCTCGATCGCGCGGAAGGCGTCCTCGCCTTCGTCGACGAAGATCTCCGCGATGCTGCGGCCCTGCTCGGCGACGATGTCGTCGTCGGTGTCCCGGTATCCGGCGCCGAGCCGTTCGGCCAGCAGCTGCCCGACGGTGGACTTGCCGACGCCCATCGGGCCGACCAGGACGACCAGCGGCCCGCTCATCGGATGTGCAGGTTGTCGAGGTACGACCGCACGTTGCGGCGGGTCTCGGGGACGCTGTCGCCGCCGAACTTCTCCGCCACCGCGTCCGCCAGGACGAGGGCGACCATCGCCTCGGCCACGATCCCGGCCGCCGGCACGGCACACACGTCCGAGCGCTGGTGGTGCGCCTGGGTCGCCTCGCCCGTGGCCACGTCCACCGTCTGCAGGGCGCGCGGCACGGTCGCGATCGGCTTCATCGCCGCCCGCACGCGCAGCAGCTCGCCCGTGGTCAGACCGCCCTCGGTGCCGCCGGAGCGGCCGGTGGAGCGACGGATGCCCTCGGGCGTGGTGACGATCTCGTCGTGCGCCTTCGAACCCGGCACACGGGCGAGGTCGAAGCCGTCGCCGACCTCGACGCCCTTGATCGCCTGGATGCCCATCAGGGCCGCGGCCAGCCTGGCGTCCAGTCGGCGGTCCCAGTGCACGTGCGAGCCCAGGCCGACCGGGACGTCGTAGGCCAGCACCTCGACGACGCCGCCGAGGGTGTCGCCGTCCTTGTGGGCCTGGTCGATCTCCGCGACCATCGCCTTCGACGCGTCCGCGTCCAGGCAGCGCACCGGGTCAGCGTCCAGCTTCTCGACGTCGGCGGGGGTCGGGTAGACGCCGTAGGGCGCCCTGGCGGCGGCCAGCTCGACCACGTGGGAGACGATCTCGATGCCCGCCGTCTCCTTCAGGTACGACCGGGCGACCGCGCCGAGCGCGACCCGGGCGGCCGTCTCGCGGGCGGAGGCGCGCTCCAGGATCGGGCGGGCCTCGTCGAAGCCGTACTTCTGCATCCCGGCGAGGTCGGCGTGGCCGGGGCGCGGGCGGGTGAGCGGGGCGTTGCGGGCGAGACCGGCGAGGACCTCCGGGTCGATCGGGTCGGCCGCCATCACCTGCTCCCACTTCGGCCACTCGGTGTTGCCCACCATGACCGCCACCGGGGAGCCCAGGGTGAGACCGTGCCGGACGCCGCCGAGGAAGGTCACCTCGTCGCGCTCGAACTTCATCCGCGCGCCGCGCCCGTAGCCGAGCCGCCGTCGCGCCAGGTGGTCGGCCACCATGTCCGTGGTGATCGGCACGCCGGCGGGAAGGCCCTCCAGCGTGGCGACAAGTGCGGGACCGTGGGACTCCCCCGCGGTCAGCCAGCGCAGCCTGCTCAACGATGCTCCTCAGTGCTCGCGCCCTGGTACTGCTCTGCGCACGCGCTTGCTTCGCGTGCGTCGTCGGCGTGACCGGTGCGCGGCCCTGGCCCGCCAGCTCCAATCCTCCCACGTCCGCGGCACAGACCGGTGCCGCGGTCCATTAGACGGACGAAACGACGGATACTCCACGCATTGTCGACCTCATGTATTCAGCTACGACCGTGACCTGACACCCCGACAGAAGAAGGGTGCCTCCCACCTGCGATGATCTGGATTGCCTAGATCAAAACCGTCGCGAGGAAGAGACACCCAACAGGTGCAGGTTACCGAATGGGATCACCGGCTCGTCGTGCGGGCCGACGGCAAGAGCCTGGTCGGCCACGCGGGCGTGGTGCTGCTGCGGAAGGTCGCAGACCGCACCGGCCTGGTCACCGCGCTGAGTGCGGCGCTGCCGAAGGGAGACGGGCCGGGCTGGCGGGACCGGGGTATGGCGCTTGTCCAGCTGGCCTGTGCGATCGTGCTCGGCGCGACGAACGTCCTGGAAGCCGAGCGACTGCAGTACCACTGGCGGCCGCTGTTCCTGCGCCCGGTCTCGGACAGCACCCTGCGCCGTACTCTGGCGACGATCGACGGCCCGGTCGCTGCCCGCATCGAGCGCGTCCGCGCTGCTGTGCGCCGCTTGGTGTGGACGCTGCTGGCTCTGCGGCCCGGCGGCTTCCCCTGGATCTCGGTGTGCGGCCGGGAGCTGTCCGGCTGGTACGTCCTGGACCTGGGCGCGACCATCGTCGCCTGCACCAGCCGCAAGGACGGCGCGGCGGGCACCTTCAAGGGCAGCTTCGGTCACATGCCGCTGGGGGCGTGGGTGGCCAACACCCGTGAGTGCGTCGCCATGCTGCTGCGGCCCGGCAACGCGCCGCCGAACGATGTCGCCGACCATAAGACGGTTCTGGCCTCGGCGTTTCGGCAGCTCCCGCTGCCTCTGTGGTCGAAGCTGCTGGTGCGGATCGACGGCGCGGCCTTCAGCCACGAGGTCCTGGACCATCTCCAGAGTCTGACCACCAGCCGGCGCCGGGTGCGCTGGGTGACCGGCTGGGCCATCAACGCCACGGACGAGCAGGCCATCGCGCTGCTGCCGGAGAAGGTGTGGACGGCCGCACTGCGGCAGGACGGCGAGGTCCACGAGATCAAGGGCCCCGACGGCGACCTGGTCTCCTACCAGGTCGCCGAGATCACCGGGGTCCGTGACCTGACCGGCTGGCCCGGGGGAATACGGCTGATCGTGCGCCGGGTCAAGCCCTCACGCCGGGATCTGAAGAAGCTGACCGCCTTCGAGAAACGCACCGGCTGGCGCTACCAGATCATCGCCACGAACATCCCCGCCCACCAGGGGTTTTCCGGGGTGCGCGCTTCCGGGCAGGTGTGGTTCGTCGACGCCCTCTACCGTGATCACGCCGAGGTCGAGGACCGCGTCAAAGCGATCAAGCGGGTCGGCCTCGGACTGCTGCCCTCGAAGTCCTGGCAGCTCAACGCCGCCTGGGTACTGGCCGCCACGATCGCCGCCGACCTCGATGCCTGGACCCGGCTCCTCCTTCTGCACGACGAGCCCGAACTCGCCGCCGCACAGCCGGAGACCATCCGGATGAAGCTGTACCACCTGCCCGCCCGGCTCACCGCCCACGCCCGCAGGCGCACCCTCCACCTCGACCGCACCTGGCCCTGGGCAGCGGCGTTCACCACCGCCTGGCAGCAAGCCCACCGGCTTCCGGCCCTCGCCTGACGGCCGGCCACCACCCCGACGACACCGAAAGGACAGAACGCACCACCCTCGGGCCCGTGGAACCCGACGCCCCCGCAGCGTCACGCGACGGCCACTCCTGACACGGCACGGGACATATCGGCCAGCCAGCCGCTCACGACGTCGCCGTCAGCCCTCGGAAGAATCGAGGTCGAACCTATACGGCGACTTCAGGCCAACCGCGAGAACGCTGGAGTCCCACCTTGACAGGACCATGAAGACATAGGAAAGATCATCACACTATTGTGTTGTCCTCCCGGGCGTGCTCACACAGTAGTCGATCCAGCCTCCACACTTCAATTCAAGATAAAAGGAATCGGAATGAAGAAACGTTCCACGCTGGCCGTCGCTGGCTGCTTACTTATGGGGACCATAGCCTCCACCGGCACGGCGCACGCGGCTGATGCTGCAAGCTGCAGCACTACAGGTGCTGGCGGCAATGCGACTGGGGATTGGCGGGGTAGCATTACCGGGATCGTCGACGTGGCTGTTGGCGTTCTGGACCTAAAAGCAGACGGAAATCATGTGGCGGTTCGACTCCTAACCCTTGACTCTAACGGAGATCGCCACAATTGGGCCTGGCATCACTGGTACGACGGAAAAGACACCGGTAACACCTGGTACACAACGGCACAAGACAACAAGGGCATAAACATTATCGGAGTTCAGGTCGGCCGTTTCGAAGGGAGTACCCTTTTGAATTCATGCACGGATTGGGGGCGGCCCGGGTGAGTCGACTTCTCCGCTAACCTTGGCTTTTGAGGTGTTAGTGGCCTCAATCTTTCGGGACAGCCCGTCGGTTTCCTCGGCGGGCCGTTTCTGTTGTTCGGCCTGGCGATCGCAGGAGTGATGGGCTTTGACTTAAGGCCGAATTATTAGGGATTGTCGGGAAACAAGCCTTGATTCCGACTTCGAGGCTGGTTGCCGTGCTATAGGTAGTCAAGAGGGGATCGAGGCGGTCCAGGCAGCAAAGTTCGCGACGCCGTTCCCGCATCTTGGCGAGCGGCAGCGATGGCGGGCCATAGAAGCAGAAGCACGGTCGCTGGGCCATGGAGGCATCAGGCTCGTCGCTCGTGCGGCCGGAGCCCGGGAGGGCACCGTGTCATGTGGGGTGACGAAACTGAAGTCCGGTGAGGCACCGTTGGGGCGGGTGCGCCGGTCTGGTGGGGCCGCAAGCGTGCGGTGGACCTAGATCCGGACCTTCGCCCCGCGTTGCTGGCCCTGGTGGAACCGGATGTACGCGGGGACCGGATGGCGCCACTGCGCTGGACGACGAAGCCGACCAGGCAACGGCTGCCGAGCCAGCCCAGCATGGGCACCAGATCTCGGCGGACACGGTGGGGCCGTGCTGCGCGAGGAGAGCTTCAGTCTGCAGTGCAACGCCAAGACCATCGAAGGTGCGCAACACCTTTACCGCGATGCGCAGTTCCGCTATATCAACGACCACGCCAAGGACTTCCAGGCCGCCGGAGATCCGGTGATCAGCGTGGACACCACAATAGGAGGAGTTGGTCGGCAACCGCAGTTGCGCAGAGCCTCGTGGTGCACGCCGAGTTCCTCGGCCATGCGGCGGATCACGGGCTTCGGCTCGGCGGTCCGGTACATCCGCACCGCACGCTCACGAACTCCAGCGGGTACTTCCTCGGGGCAGGCATCGTCTGGGCTCCTCTCGTGAGACCCATCTGCCCCTCTGTCACCCATCCCCACGTCTCGGGGGAACCTCAATATCACGATTCGGTTCCACTAGTGTCTTGTGATTCTGTTTGTGGAACCTGAGGCGTCTGTGATCGTTGAGTCTGGTATGGATCTCTCCTCTGAACAGATGGCTGAGCTACGGGAGTTGGCGGGTTCGCGGGATGTGCCAGCTGTCGTGGCGCTTCGCGCGCGGATCGTGTTGTGGTCGGCCAAGGGGCGACGCCGAAAGGACATCGCCGAGCTCGCCGGTGTGGCACCGCTGACGGTGGACCGCTGCAAGTCCCGTTATGCCGAGCGGGGTGTTGCCGGGCTGGAGGACAAACGCCGGGGCGGGCCGCGAACTCAGGTGCCGCCGCGGACGCGGGCCCGGGTGATCGCCTTGACGAGGATGTCGCCGCCGGCGGATTCCGGGCTCTCGCACTGGTCGACGCGAACGCTGGCCGACCACTTGAAGCGGCGCGAGGGCATTTCGGTGTCCTGGCACTACGTTGCCCGCATCTGGCGTGAGGAGAACCTGAAACCGCATCGTTCGGGCACCTTCAAGATCTCGAAAGACCCGGCGTTCGCGGAAAAGGTCGCCGATATCGTCGGCCTGTACCTGGCCCCGCCCGGTGGCGCCGTGGTGCTGTCGGTCGACGAGAAGACACAGGTGCAGGCCCTGGACCGGACCCAGCCGGTGCTGCCGGTGACCTTCGCGGCCGCCGAGAAGCGCACCCACGACTACGTGCGGCACGGCACCACGAACCTGTTCGCCGCACTGAACATCACGACCGGTGAAGTGCTGGGCGAGTGCAAGCCGAACCGGAACGGCGCGAACTTCCTGGCGTTCCTGAAGAAGGCCGTCAAGCCGCATGCGGGAAAGGAGATCCATGTCGTCCTGGACAACCTGTCCACGCACACCACCCCGGACGTGAAGGCGTGGCTGGCGAAAAACCCGCACGTCCACTTCCATTTCACCCCCGTCGGGTCCTCGTGGCTGAACCAGATCGAGATCTGGTTCGGGATCATCACCCGGCAGTCCATCCGCCGTGGCACGTTCTCCAGCGTCAACGTCCTGGTCAAGCAGATCCGCGACTACATCAACTCCTGGAACGAGAACGCGAAGCCCTTCACCTGGACCGCCACCGCCGACGAGATCCTCGCCAAGGTCCGACTCGTCCAGGCAAACATTCAGCAGCTAATCGAAGGGTGATGGCCGCGGGCTGCTGGTGACGGCCCGTGAGGGGTGAGGGGCGGCGGTGTGGTTGGATCTTGTTGTGTCCGATCTTGAGTCGCTGTCCCGGGAAGAGCTCATCGTGCTCGCCCGCCGTCAGGACGCGCAGATTACGACGCTGGCCACACAACTGGCTGAGCTGATGGGGAAGTTCGAGCAGCAGGCGGCCGAGCTGGCCAAGCTGCAGCACTGAGGTTCCCCCGTCATGCGGGATGTGCTGATCAGCTGGTCAGCAGGGGTTGATGGGTGTTCAGATTCGTTGGTTCGGCCGTCGCCTGTTCGG
>NZ_JBITCT010000058.1:0-58693 GCF_044453465.1 Streptomyces sp. NPDC051677 | reverse complement strand
CGACGGACGTCGAGCTCGCCGCATAACCCCAGCAACCCCGAACCACACCAAACCCGTCAGGGGCGCCTTGACGGAAGACATAGAGGCACCCCCCCACGACCCCTGGACCGCAACGAGGCCGGGCACCCCTCGGGTACCCGGCCATCGATCCGACGTCAGCCCTTCAGCGCGGCCATCCAGCTCTCGACCTCGTCCGACTGCCGAGGCAGCGCAGCGCTGAGGTTCCGGTTGCCGTCCTCCGTGACGAGGATGTCGTCCTCGATGCGGACGCCGATCCCCCGGTACTCCTGCGGCACCGTCAGGTCGTCGGCCTGGAAGTACAGTCCCGGCTCGACCGTGAGCACCATGCCGGGCTCCAGCGTGCCGTCGACGTACGACTCCACGCGCGCGGCGGCGCAGTCGTGGACGTCCATCCCCAGCATGTGACCGGTGCCGTGCAGCGTCCAGCGGCGCTGCAGGCCGAGCTCCAGGACGCGCTCGACCGGGCCCTCGACCAGGCCCCACTCGACGAGCCGCTCGGCCAGCACGCGCTGCGCGGCGTCATGGAAGTCGCGGTACTTGCCGCCCGGCCGGACGGCCGCGATACCGGCCTCCTGGGCGTCGTACACCGCGTCGTAGATCTTCTTCTGGATCTCGGTGAAGCGCCCGTTGACGGGCAGCGTCCGCGTGACGTCCGCCGTGTAGTACGTGTGCGTCTCGACGCCCGCGTCCAGCAGCAGCAGGTCGCCGGAGCGGACCGGGCCGTCGTTGCGCACCCAGTGCAGCGTGCAGGCGTGCGGTCCGGCGGCGGCGATGGTGCCGTAGCCGACGTCGTTGCCCTCCACGCGCGCGCGGAGGAAGAACGTGCCCTCGATGTAGCGCTCGGAGGTCGCCTCCGCCTTGTCGAGGACCTTGACCACGTCCTCGAAGCCGCGGGCCGTCGAGTCGACGGCCTTCTGCAGCTCGCCGATCTCGAAGTCGTCCTTGACCAGGCGGGCCTCGGAGAGGAAGACGCGCAGCTCCTCGTCGCGCTCGGCGGTGACCTTGTCGGTCAGGGCCGCCTCGATCCCGGCGTCGTACCCGCGCACGACCCGGACCGGTCCGGTGGCCTCGCGCAGCGTGTCGGCCAGCTCGCGCACGTCGGAGGCGGGGACGCCGTGCAGCTGCTCCGCCTCGGTGAGCGAGTGCCGGCGGCCGACCCACAGCTCGCCCTGGCCGGACAGCCAGAACTCGCCGTTCTCGCGGTCGGAGCGCGGCAGAAGGTAGATCGTGGCCTTGTGGCCGTCGGCGGCCGGCTCCAGGACGAGCACGCCGTCCTCGGTCTGGTCGCCTGTGAGGTACGCGTACTCGACGGAGGCCCGGAAGGCGTACTCCGTGTCGTTCGAGCGGGTCTTCAGGCTGCCCGCGGGGATCACCAGGCGCTCGCCCGGGAAGCGCGCGGAGAGCGCGGCGCGGCGGGCGGCGGTCTCGGCGGCCTGGGCGATCGGCTGCAGGTCGTGCAGCTCCGTGTCGGCCCAGCCGGACTTCATGCTCTCGGCCAGTTCGTCGGACACGCCCGGGTACAGGCCGTTCTTCCGCTGCTTGATGGGCTCCTCAGACTCAACTTCCGGGCCCGCTGCGTCAGCAGCAGAATCGGATACTGCCGGGGTGAGCTCCTCCGCCACGGTCATCCTCCTAGATACGGCACTGGACCCCCTCCATCGTACGGTCGTACGTAAGGGGGCCCAGGGGAGACGGACCTGTCACCGGAACTGTCACCGGACCTGTCACCGAGCCTCTTGCCCGCTGCCACCGGCCGGTTGCGCGCTGTCACCGGCGCCTACTCGAAGCGGGCCGCCAGCAGGACCACGTCCTCGTCGCTGTCCTGCTCGGCGAGCCCGTCCGGCAGGACCGTGCGCAGCACGTGGTCGGCGATCGCTCCGGGGTCGTGCCGCAGCGGCTTCGGCACCCCGGCGGCGGCCGCGTGCAGCCGGGCGAAGGCGCGGTCGACGGGATCGCCGGTCCGGTGCAGCAGGCCGTCGGTGTAGAGCAGCACCGTCTCGCCGGGCTCGGCCTCCAGCTCCACGCTCGGCGCCTCCCAGCAGGCCAGCATGCCCAGCGGCGCGGAGACGGAGGTCTCGACGAACTCCGTGCGCCGCCCGCCGACCAGCAGCGGTGGGCAGTGCCCGGCGCCGGCCAGGGTGATCTTGCGTAGGGCAGGTTCGCAGTAGGCGAACAGAGCGGTGGCGGAACGGGCCGGCTCGGTCAGCCGCAGCAACAGCTCCAGGTCGGACAGGACCGCGACCGGATCCTCGCCCTCCATCACGGCGTACGCCCGCAGGGAGGCGCGCAGCCGGCCCATCGCGGCGACGGCGCTCGGCCCTGACCCGGTGACGGACCCGACGGCGAGGCCCAGCGCGGCGTCCGGCAGCGGCAGCGCGTCGTACCAGTCGCCGCCCCCGCGCGGGCCGGTGCGGTGCCGGGCGGCGAGCTGGACGCCGGGCACCCGCGGCAGACGGGAGGGCAGCAGCTCCTCGGCCATCGTCCTCATGCACGCGCGCGTGCGCTCGACCTCCAGCAGCCGGGCCAGGTGCTCGGCGGCGTGGCGTACGTACAGGCCGACCAGGTGGCGCTGGCGCTCGCCCGGCTCGGCGGGCTCGTCGTAGAGCCATACGGCCGCGCCGAGGCGGCCCGGCGCGCCGTGCGCCTCCAGGGGCAGCGCGTAGCTGGCGGCGTAGCCGAGGCGGGCGGCCACCTCGCGGTGGCGCGGGTCCATGCCGGCCTCGGCGAACAGGTCGGGCTCGGCGATCTCGCCCTCGCCGCCGGGCAGCCCGTCGAGGATCCGGCCGAACGACAGGGCGCTGCGCGGGACGGTCTCGATGTGGCCGAGGTCGGCGCGGCCGAGGCCCAGGCCGATGGTGGTGTCCGGTCCGAGCCGGTCGGCGGGCTCCAGGACGACGAGTCCGCGCCGGGCGCCGACCAGGGCGGCTCCGGCGTGCAGCAGCTCCGTCAGGGCGTCCGACAGCGTGTCCGTGCGGGCGAGGCGTTCGGTGAGCTCGTGGAGGGTCGTGAGGTCCGAGACCCAGCCGGCGAGCCGGTCGGTCAGGAGGGCGGCCGGCACGGGGGAGCCGGTGGGGACGGGGGAGGCCGGGGGGACCGTCGCGGACCCCGGGGTGCCTGGCGCGGGCGCGACAGTGTGTGCGGGCGAGGGAACCGTTGAATCGATTCCAGCCACTTTCGGAGGGTGAGGGGCGTTCATGGCGTCCGGCTCTCGGACCGGAGCGTATTGCTCAAAAGCATCGCAAACCCCCATGTCATTCTGCGCCGCTAGCGGTGTCTCCACATGTACACGCACTCGTGAGGGGATGTCCAGCATTGTCCTGCTGGGATTACTGGTGTCCGTGGGCTCTTTGGGAGAATCACGCACGGTTCTTCCGGCTCCCTTGCGAAATTGCGAAGTTGGCTTAAAACTGACTCGGGTAACGGGTGATTGCGGTCGACTGGCCTTGCTCCACGGAGCGTCACAGCGGTCGTGATGGGTACGTACTCGGTAAGGGCCAGGGGTCGTTGGGAGCTCATGGGGAGCATCCCGGAACCTGGTGACCGGCCCGGGCGTCATAGTCATCGACGACCGTGCCCCATCCTCCCGTGGCGGAGGCGGAGAGAAATACGCGCGACGTTAAACGCCAGACTTCGCCACCCCACGCCACGCCCAGGCATTAGATGGACGCAAGTCGGACGGAGTGGCCGCGGAAGCAGCCACCGCTCGACCCTGAGGGGTTCCCCTTGTCTCGGACAGGGGTGTGATGCGCCAACAGGTACGCACAGTGAAGTGATCGACGCATGGTGTGATGTGACCCACGGTGTTGCCAGCGGTGCAACGGAAAGGAACGAGCGCTCATGCGCGAGATCCTCGGAAAGCGACGCAGGCTCCTGTCCCAGCGCAGCGACGGGCGGCCCGAGTTGATCGACTCGGCCCTGACCTTCGCGACGGAATGGCAGTGGCCCGTCCTCCCGGGGGCGGCGGCGGATCAGCGGAGCACCTCCCGCTGCAGCTGCCCCGACCCGGAGTGCACGGTCCCCGGTGCTCACCCCTTCGACCCCGGCCTGCTCGCGGCCACCACCGACGAGCGCATGGTGCGCTGGTGGTGGACGAACCGCCCGGCCGCACCGATCGTCCTGGCCACCGGGGCAACGGCCCCTTGCGCGGTCAGCCTCCCCGCCCTCGCGGCCTCGCGCGCGCTCGTGGCGCTCGACCGGCAGGGCATGCGCCTCGGCCCGGTCGTCGCCTCGCCCACCCGCTGGTTCCTCCTCGTGCGGCCCTACACGATGGAGCAGCTGGGTGAACTGCTCTACGCCAAGGACTTCGTGCCCGGCTCCCTCCGCTTCCACGGCGAGGGCGGCTACATCACCCTGCCCCCGTCCGAGACCGGCCGCGGCGACGTCTGGTGGGAGCGCGCGCCGCTGCCCGGCTCGGCCTCGCCCTGGGTGCCCGACGTCGAGGCCGTGGTGGACGCCGTCGTCGACGCCCTCACTCGTACGGGTGTGAGCGCCCCCGAGTTGTAGGGGTGTCGGGCGCGCGCCGGGCGGGACGCCCCGGTTCGCCCTCTATCTTCCGCTACATGAACCTTCGTCTCCTCGCCCTCGGGGGCGCTGTGGCAGGCGCGATCGCCCTGCCCCTGGCCATGGCGTCCGCGGGGCCGGTCGGGGACGAAGGGCGCGCGGCCCAGCCGACCGATCCCCACGCGACAGCCCCCCGGGCGGCCGCGGCGAAGGATGTGGCGGACGCAGAGGATGTGGCGGACGCAGAGGATGTGGCGGACGCAGAGGATGTGGCGGACGCAGAGGATGTGGCGGACGCAGAGGATGTGGCGGACGCGGGGGATGCGGCGGATGTGCGACCCGCCGATCGTACGGACCCCAAGGCGCCCTCGATCAGACCCTCCCGACCCCCGCTGCTGCTCGGCCTGGGCCTGGCCACTGCCGCCCGCTGCGGCCCCGAACTCACCTCCCCCGACGGCGTGGAGGCGCAGACCTGTGTGCTGTCCCAGGGCGAGGACACCTGGGCGCGCACCTACTACCGCAACGCCACCGGACGCGCCCTGGACGCCGTCCTGAGCCTCATGGGGCCCGCGGGCCGCACGGTGCGGACGAACTGCGCGACGGCCGCCGAGGACGAGCCGGAAACCTGCGAGACGCCGCACGAGCGGACCCGGGGGGAACTGGCGGCCTACACCGCGGTCGCGGAGTTTGCCCGAGCGACCGTCGATGGACCGCTGCTGCTGCGCTCCGGGAGCAACTCCCAGGCGGATACGGGCAGTTGACGTGCACTGGCACCGTGTAAACGGAGCCGCGCACAGAAAAACCCGGTTGCTGGCGACGGGGGATGCACCAGCAACCGGGCTACTCGAACGGTAACAAGAGATCGGCGCTACGCAAATTCGATCTCTTGTTTTCATCGGCTTTCCGGACACCGCCGAATCGACTCTTCCGGCACCGACTCGCCTTGCCTGAGCGGTAGTTGTGAGCCGAGTCACGATTCCCGCCGAGGCCCGACCTGCTGACCGGTCGGTCAGCGCGGCCGGGTTCGCTCTCTGTGCGTCAGCTGAGCGTGACCTGCCGGTTGGTCAGGCCGCCACGCGCGCGTCGCTCGTCGGCCGTGAGCGGCGCGTCCGAGGCCAGGGCGGTGGCGAGCCGCTCGGCGAACTCTGCGGCCGGCTTCTCCACGTCGTCCGCGGTGATCGCGCTCGGCAGGTCCCACACCGGCACCGTCAGGCCGTGCGCCCGGAAGGAACCCACCAGCCGCGTGCCCTCACCGAGGCTCGAACTGCCCGCCGCGTGCAGCCGCGCGAGGGCGTCCAGAAGTCGTTCCTCCGGGTGCGGCATGACCCAGCGCAGGTGGTTCTTGTCCGGCGTCTCGCACCAGTACGCGCAGTCCACACCGGTCAGCTTCACCGTCGGGATCGCCGCGGCGTTGGCCCGCTCCAGGGAGGCGGCCACCTCCGGCGCGGCGTTCTGCGGGTCCGGCACCCAGAACTCGAAGCCGCTGTGGACAACTGGCTCGAACGCGCCTTCGGGATCGAGCAGATCCTGCATCCGCGGACCGTCGGCCGGGGCACGGCGCGCCTGCACCGGGGTGCCGGGCTCCGCCTCCAGGGCCCGCTGCAGGGTGTCCGCCAGGTCGCGGCTGATGTCGCCCGACGGCGTGTCGTTCTGCAGACCGAGCAGCACCGAGCCGTCGTCGCGACGCAGCGCGGGCCAGGCCATCGGCAGCACCGTGGCCAGCACGACCGACGGGACGCCCTCGGGCAGGCCGGCCTTCAGGGTCAGCTCGACCGTGGCGGCCGGCACCAGTTCGCGCAGCGCCACCCAGTCGCCCTCGCCCGGCAGGCCCTCGAAGGGACGCTGCACCAGCTCGGTCACGGCATGCGCGGCGGCCCGGCCGTGACAGGCCTTGTAGCGGCGGCCACTGCCGCACGGGCAGGGCTCCCGCGCGCCGACGACCGGGACCTCGCCGTCGGTGAGCTGCGGCCGTCCGGCCTTCGTCTGGGGTCGCTTCTTGGCCATCTGGCTGTCTCCCGGGTACGGCTGTCTGTACGGGCGGGAGCCTAGCCGCTCGTACGCTCCGTCACCGGGACCTGTGGACAACCCGGGGTCTGTGGACAACCTGGGGGCCTGTGGACGAGCCGGGCCCATTCGGCAAGCCGGGGCCCCCGGGCGAGCCGGGGTGGCCTGCGGGCCATGGCCCCCGTGATGTTCACCGGGCCGCGTGCGGCTGGTGCCGATCGGCAGACCCAGCCGATCCGCAGACCCAGCCGATCCGCAGACCTGGCTGATTCGCGGACCTAGTCCAGGTCGTCGAACGCGTCCGTGAAGCCCAGGTCGGGCATCGACGCCACCGACGGGGCCGCGACCCGGGACGCGAAGTCGTCGCGACGACAGCCGGCGTCGGGGTCATACACGTCGGCGTGGACGACGACCCACACCGTGACCTCGCCGCGCGTGTCGTCCCGGACGCCCCAGTCGTCGGCCAACGCCGTGATGATGTTGAGCCCGCGGCCGCCGTGCGCGGTGACGGACGGGGTTGCCGGGGCCGGACGGGTCGGGCCACCGCCGTCGGTCACCTCGACCACCAGCCGGCCACCCGGATCGACACGCCACGCGGCCCGGACGTCGCCGTCCCCGGCCAGGGCGTCGCCCAGTGGCCTGCCGTGCTTGCACGCGTTGCTCAAAAGTTCGGAAAGGATCAGTACGGCGTCGTCGATGACCGATTCCGACACCCCGCCGCTGCGCAACTGATCGCGCATGCGGTGTCTCGCGTTCCCCACGCCCGCAGGACCATGGGGTACGGCCATGCTCGACGACGCGGGCACCTCCTGTGCCACCACCAACGCCACCCCCGAGACCTCCTTCGCCCCACGCCACGGTGTGGATGCCCCATTGGCCTGTACCGGAAACCGGCCAATGCGGGTCCCGTGACGCATTCGGAATGGTCGGACACGGACCGAACGCGCCGGTGCACTCCCTGTGAGGGGCCTGTCAGTGAGTGGCTTGATTTGGATGATATGGCCGATAACGGAGGATGCTGTAGGCGCGCTGTGAGGTCAAGAGGTGCGGATGGGACTTGAGGTGTTGTTGGGACTTCTGGTGCTGTTGGTGCCACTTAGCACTTCTGATGCCACTGGGACGATCTTGGGGCTTCTACGAAGCCGAGGCTCCCGTGAAGTCGAAGCCGAGGCTCCCGTGAAGCCGAAGCCGAGGCTCCAGTGAAGACGAGGCCCCAGTGAAGCCGAGGGGCGGGCGGGATCAGCGGCCCAGTCGTCGCAGCACCGCGCGCGGGCGGTTGGTGATGATGGCGTCGACGCCCAGCTCGACACAGAGATCGACGTCCTCGGGTTCGTTCACGGTCCACACGTGCACTCGGTGACCGGCCCGCTTCAGACGCTCGACGTACGCCGGGTGATTGCGCACGATCCGCATCGACGGGCCGGCGATCCCCACCCCCGCGGGCAGCCGTCCGTCACGCAGCCGTGGCGAGACGAACTGCATCAGGTAGACCGTCGGCATCGTCGGCGCGGCGGCTCGTACGCGATGCAGCGAACGCGCCGAGAAGCTCATGATCCGCACCGGGGACTCGGCCGCCGAGGCCGGCGCGTCCAAGCCGAACCGCTTCAGCAGCACCAACAGCCGCTCCTCCACCTGTCCGGCCCAGCGTGTCGGATGCTTGGTCTCGATGGCCAGCTCCACCCGGCGCCCCGCGTCGGAGACGAGCTCCAGCAGCCGCTCCAGGGTCAGCACGGACGTCTCCTCGCGGTCCTCGGGCCGCACCTCCCAGTCGGGATCCTCCACGCGCGCGTGCCAGGCCTCGCGCGCCTCCCGCGTCTTCCAGGAACCGAAGTCCAGCGCTGCGAGATCGGCGAGTTCCAGTGCGGAGACCGCGCCGCGGCCGTTGGACGTACGGTTGACGCGACGGTCGTGTACACAGACGAGATGGCCGTCGGCGGTCAGCCGTACATCGCACTCGAGGGCATCCGCGCCGTCCTCGATCGCCTTCTTGTACGCGGCCAGAGTGTGCTCGGGGGCGTCCTCGGAGGCCCCGCGGTGAGCGACGACTTGAATATGGTGCTGCCGTGCGTGAGTCACCGCGTCATCGTGCCACCGGCGCGCGGCCGTCTGAGAACCCTCTGAGATGTTTCGAAGATGCGCACTTATTGTACGTAATGACCCTTATAAAGAATGGCCATGGACCCACAGCCACCGCTTATGGTGCTCTGACGGCCCGTGGGAAATGCTGAGACGTACAAAAGCACATGCACAGCTTCAGCGCGCCGGGTCGACGACAAAGCGTGCGACGAAGCGCGACGAGCGCCGACGAGCGTGACCTAGTGCGACCGACGACAACAGCCGTGGATCGAGGAGAAGAGCTGTGAGCACCGAGAACGAGGGCAAGAACGAGGGCACCCAGGTACCCCCAGCCCCGTCCGCACCCCCCGTGCCGGTGGAATCTCCCGCGGCCTCCCCGCAGGCGCCGGAAGCCGCCCCGGCCACCCCGGCGGGCCCGCCGGAGGCCGGCTGGCCGCCGCCCACCGCGCCCCAGGGAGCACCGGCCCCGGCCGACGGCGACTGGCCGCCGCCGACCGCCGCACAGGCGCCCTCCCCGGCCCCGCACGACCCCCCGGCCGCCCCCGCCGACGACTGGCCGACCCCGCCCCCGGCCACACCGCTGTACGCCGACCCCGGCGCGGGCACGCACGCGTACGGCGCCGTCGGCGCCGGAGAGCCCGGAGCAGGTGGGGCCGGCGGGGCGGACGGGACCGGCTGGGGCGCCGCCTACCAGCAGCCCGCGCCCAAGCCGAGCCGTGGCCGCGGCGGCCTCGTCGCCGCGATCCTCGTCGCCGCGCTGGTCGCGGGCGGCCTGGGCGGCGGACTCGGTTACACGCTCGCCAAGAACGACGACGACAGCGGCTCGACCACCGTCTCCGCTTCCACCAGCGGCGGCGACGTCAAGCGGGACCCGGGCACGGTCGCCGGGGTCGCCGCCAAGGCGCTGCCCAGCACGGTCACCATCGAGGCCGAGTCCAGCAACGGCGAGGGCGGCACCGGCACCGGCTTCGTCTTCGACACCCAGGGCCACATCGTCACCAACAACCACGTCGTCGCGGACGCGGTCGACGGCGGCAAGGTGACGGCCACCTTCCCCGACGGCAAGAAGTACAACGCCGAGGTCGTCGGACACGCACAGGGTTACGACGTCGCCGTCATCAAGCTCAAGAACGCACCGTCGGACCTGAAGCCCCTCGCCCTCGGCGACTCCGACAAGGTGGCGGTCGGCGACTCGACGATCGCGATCGGCGCCCCCTTCGGCCTGTCCAACACGGTCACGACCGGCATCATCAGCGCGAAGAACCGCCCGGTGGCGTCCTCCGACGGCACCAACAGCACCTCGTCCTACATGAGCGCCCTGCAGACGGACGCCTCGATCAACCCGGGCAACTCCGGCGGCCCGCTGCTGGACGCCTCGGGCAACGTCATCGGCATCAACTCCGCGATTCAGTCCACCGGCGGCGGAGGCCTGGGCGGCACCACCCAGTCCGGCTCGATCGGCCTCGGCTTCGCCATCCCGATCAACCAGGCCAAGTACGTCGCCCAGCAGCTGATCAAGACGGGCCAGCCCGTGTACGCCAAGATCGGCGCGTCCGTCTCCCTTCAGGAGTCCACGGGCGGCGCGACGATCACCGACAAGGGTGCGAACAACGCCCCCGCCATCGAGTCGGGCGGCCCGGCGGACCAGGCCGGCCTCAAGCCCGGCGACGTCATCACCAAGCTCGACGACATGGTGATCGACAGCGGCCCCACCCTCATCGGCGAGATCTGGACCCACAAGCCCGGCGACAAGGTCACGATCACCTACGAGCGCGGCGGCAAGTCCCACACCGTCGACCTCACCCTCGCCTCCCGCAAGGGCGACAGCTGACACCAGCGGACGATCCCAACGAACCCACGCGCGCGTGCCTCCCCGGTTCAGCACCAACTGCCACCCACGCGCGCGTGCCCGACTCGGATGCTCACTCGGATGCTCATGGGCACGTCGATCTCTGGATGCGCGGGTGCCTGGACGGCTGGTCTCGATCCGGAGCCGACCCGGAGCCGACCCGGAGTACTGGGGCGAATGACCAAGGTGCCCAGCGATGCTGTGGCCCGCGCGGCGGGCGACTTCGGCCGTGCGACGCCGGACTCAAGCCGGAGCGAGACGCCCGCGTGGCGCAGGGGGTACGGCAGGTCTGCCGGCCGCGTGGCCGTGTCGGACTCCGTGAGGACGGCGAGGCGGGCGGCCTGCCAAAGCTCTCCTTAATCCTTGGAGAGCAGGTGGCCGCCCTGTGCCGCGCGGAAGAGTCGGCCGTCCTCGGCTGTGCCGAACTCCTTGATGTGTTCGCGGATCAGGCGTACCAGGAACTGGCGGGATAGGCACCCGGGATAGGCGCCGGCCAAGTCGCCATGCGGGCACGCGGTGGGGCGCTGTGCGATTCACCGCTGTCGCCGCTGCCATCTGTGGCCCGGAAAGCGATGGCGGCCGTGCCCCACACCTCACGCCTCCGCCCGCTCCGGTGCCGTAGACCGAGAGGAACGGCGGTGGGCGGCCACGCCCCAGGTCCGTAAGGTCCGCCAGGTACGGCTGGAACGGTCCGCGAAACGAACCCCCCGCGAATCGAAACCTGCGCGAATCAAAACCCTCAGCCCGCGCGGAATTGTTTGCCCTGGTGGAAGGGGGTGCCAATCAATCTTCGCCTCGCCAGCCTCGGTGTTGTCAGGCCGGATCCCCGGGTCCGGCAAGCCGAGCACTGGAGAACCACGTATGTCCCACTCACACACCGTGGCGGTCCCCGAGCGGGGGGCGCCGCGATCGCGCACACAGCGCCGGCTGCCGAAGCCCTTCCAGCTCATCCTGCAGTTCCTGCTGGTGGCGCTGACCGTCAGCGGCGCGCTCGTGACGACCACCGGTTCCGCGAGCGCGCAGAACGAGACCGGCGCCTCGCTGAACCAGGGCCAGCTGCCCGGTGTGGTGTACCGCGGGGACTCCCGGCACCCGAACGACATCTTCAACAACGGCTTGTGGTCCCGGGGAACGAACTACGACCTCCAGGCCCATGTGCACGGAGACCGGGCCCACAACAGCGGCTACATCTCCACGTCGGGTTCGCAGAGCGTGGCGGAGCAGTTCGCGCGGAGCCAGGGAATCAACAACCTCGACGCCGCCGCCCGTCAGCCGCGCTGCCAGGGAGCGGGGTGGACGATCGGCCAGAGCATCCCTGTCATCGGATGGCTCGTCACGTCGCACTGCGCGCACCAGGTCGTCGAGGCCAGGACTTTCGTCTACACGATCAACCCGCAGTTCGCGAACGTCATCCTGCACGTTCCCGAACAGCTCCGTGGGAACCCCGGCATGTACAACGCCTACCGGAGCCAGGACGAGTGGGCCTTCTTCCGCAGGATTCCGCCCCAGGCGATCACCGGCGTGCACATCTACCACGTGGAGGCGCGGGCCGCCGGCAGCTACCTTCAGCTGCAGAGCCTCACCTTCCGCCATGAACGCTGGGTGCCGAACCCCAACTACAACCGCAACTTCCACTACAACCCGATCACTGACCCGGGCGCCAACCTCGACTGGAACACGGGCCTGAACATCCCGCCGATCCAGGCGAACGAATACACCCGGGGCTGCAACGCGGCCAACCGGTGCAGGAGCGGCAACGGCTGAGCCGTTGATCCCGGCGGCCCACCCCTCCGGGCACGCGACACGAGGCGGCACCACCGGTCGACCCGGTGGTGCCGCCCGTCGTCGCCGAGCACCACGCGGGCCGCGCGCTACGGCGAGGTCAGCGCGGATCCCCGGCGATGAGGCGCCACCCTTCTGCAACGGGGCGGCGCCTCAGTGGCTGGCCGGATCTGCGTCCTCTACTCCTCGGCAGCCTCAAGAGCGCGCTGGATCCGCTCATGCGCGCGCTGCGTAGCTTCCCAAGCTGAGAGCTCCGACGCTGTTCGCGTACCCCGATGAGTCAGAGGAGGTCCCGCCAAAAGGGAACCGTTGCTCTCGGGTTCCAGGTCTCCTCGACCTCACCCCGCCCCTCGTCAAACTCCCGGTGCACGTAGTCGACCAAGTCCAAGCCGTAATAGATGATGTCGGTCTGCCACATCGAGAGCACCGGATGGCCGAAGCTTCCCCGGTCGGCGGGAAGGTACCGGTGGGCATACACGGGAACCAGCACCGGCACTTCCAACAGACGACGCCGCGCCGTATCGAGTGCCGCCGTCCCATCTGCTGGGCGCTCACCCCAGCCTGCGTACCAGAACCCGTTGTGCTCAACGTCGAGGAGAACACCCTCGACCGGCCAGTCGAGCTGGCGACGCAAGCTGGCCAGATCGCCGCCGCGCCACTCCGGCCAGGGCCTGGACCAGGTCTGCCCCTCCTCGGGAGGAACGTTGACCGGAAGGCCAGCCGCCAGGAACGCTCGGTGATCGTCCGCGAACTCGAAGCCGTACTCTCGCTCGATGCGCGCGAACTCGGCGTCCGTCAGCCCCGGCTCGAACTCATAGAGACCTGTCTCTGCCAGGCGACGTGCGGCCTCCACACCCAGACGTACTCCCTCACTGCTGATCACCGACGCACGCTAGCGCCAACCGAAGCTCGCCGTCACGCGAGTTGCGCGCTGTCCCGTCTCAGTCGCCGTCTCATTCAGCCCCGTTCACGGGCGTTCAGGCGAGACCAGCGCCCCTCCCGGCATCGGCGGCCAACCGTCCATGAACGCGGGTGAACGGCCCAGAACGATGCCCGCCGCCCCACCACCACAGTTGGAAAGCGTGTTGGGTAAGCTGCGGCGGCACCCGCCTCCCCCCATGGAGGATGAGCGGGAGTGGACACCACCGGGGCGGTACTGGCGGGCAGTGGACCCCGTGTAGACCACGCCCCCCCGTGAACCGGCCGCGCCCGGTACGCTGTACCCGCTCCGCCCCAGGTGGGCAGGGGCACAGGTGGGTTGCCCGAGCGGCCTAAGGGAACGGTCTTGAAAACCGTCGTGGCAGCGATGTCACCGTGGGTTCAAATCCCACACCCACCGCAGGTGGACGGCCCCTGACCAGGTAAATCGGTCGGGGGCCGTTTTCGTGCCCGACTGTTCGGCGGCTACCGCTCCCGCCAGTCATCCCGGCACAGGGCTCTCGTTGACCGCTTCTTCCGTCACACCCGTCCGGGCTCCGTGACGGCTTTGTCCCGGCTGTGTGACGCAAGGGCTTGCTGTGCTGCCCTGTGACCAGGGGCGTTGTTACCGTCCCGCCTCGAGAGCGGCCGGTCGAGTGGTCGCCTGCGAACAGGGGGGACGCCCCAATGAAGGTCAACCGGCTGAGATCCGTCGTCGGTGTGCTTGCCGTCGTCACGTTGAGCGCTGTGCTCGTCGGGTGTCAGGGGGGTGGGGCAGGCGGCGGGGCGAAGGCGGGCGCCGCGGGTGCGGGGTCGTCGTCGGGTCCGGCGGCCGGGGGCGCCGGGGGCGCCGCGGGCGCCCACTCCGGCGGCACCCGCGCTGCTGCTTCACCAGCCGCCGCTGCTCCCTCCGCGCCCGCTGCTCCCGCCGCGCCCGCTGGGTCCGTCGTCTCCGGGGCGGCCGTCGCCGCCTCGCCCGCCGGTGGTTGCTCCGACGAGGCCCCCAGCCCCGACGACGTCGACCCCGACGAGTTCGCCGTCTACCGGGTCGAGGAGCTGGACGGGAGTACCGGCAAGGTGAACCTCGTCATCCAGCACGGGGTCTGGGGGTGCCCGGGGAAGGACACGGACGGTGCGCCGTTCGTCGTCACCGGGGAGGACAGTCGGTGGGCCCTGGACCAGGCCGCGTATGTCACCGCCACCACCCCCGTCACCAGCGGCGCCGAGAACCAGCGCATCGGCGTGCAGGAGTTGATCGACTGGATCGACGCGCACCCCGACTCCGGTCTCGTGTTCCGGTACGAGACCGGTGACGACGGGGCCATCCACCGGCTGGAGCAGGTCTTCACGCCCTAGGTGTGGTTGTCCCGGGTCATGCGCGCCGCCGAGGCGAGCGTCGCCCGTGCCTCTCGTGACGTCAGGCCGGTGCGTACGGCCGCGTCGACGAGGTCCCCGGACAGTTCCGGGCCGATCCCGTCCTCGTAGGCCCGGCAGGCCGCCCAGAACAGGCGGGTGTTGCGCTGGCCCTCGTGGGCGGCCAGGACGAACTGGACCAGGCCGCGGCCGTGTGCGCCGCCCGCCGTCGAGTCCGCGCCCGCCGGTCCGCGGTGGTACGTGCGGGGCGGCGGGAGGAGGAGACGTAGGAGGGAGCGGGGGCAGGGGGCCGGGGTGAGGTGGGCGGTGCCGGGGGCTGTGGCGTAGGCGCCGTGGACGGTGCGGGAGCCGGGGCCGACCAGGTAGCCGCCGGCGCCCCGGATGTCGATGCCGGGGGCGAGGCGGCCGGCCGAGTTGGGGACGACGACGTCCGGCGGGCCGGTGAGCCAGAGGTGGCGGCCCCCGGACGGGGTGAGGACGACGATCGTGGGCGGGATCGTGAAGAGGTGTCGCAGCGCGAGCTCGCGCAGGGCGGCGGTGGAGTCCGTGGCCGACTTCGTGTCCAGGTCGACGCCGATGAGGTGGTGCGGGGGCAGGCCGCAGGCGATGCCGTAGCCGGTCGCCCAGGGCGCGGCGGCGAACAGCTCGCGGACGCGGGCCGGGTCGGTGGAGGCGTCGTACACGCCGTGGCCGAAGCGGCCGCACTCGCCGCGGCAGGGCGGTCCTGCCGGTTCCGCCGGTCCCGCCGTTTGCGGGGCGTCACGGTGGGGGGAGCGCAGGGCCGGGAGTTTGGTTCGGGACAGGGGGATGACGGCCAGGCCGCGTTCGGCGGCCGACAGGGCGTGGGCGAGGGCCAGCGTGGTGGCCTGCCGGGGGTACCGGTCGGTGGTGGCCATGGATCCATGGTCGTACGTATGTTCGAA
This sequence comes from Streptomyces sp. NPDC051677, assembly GCF_044453465.1. Taxonomy (NCBI): domain Bacteria; kingdom Bacillati; phylum Actinomycetota; class Actinomycetes; order Kitasatosporales; family Streptomycetaceae; genus Streptomyces; species Streptomyces sp. NPDC051677. The sequence goes on along the minus strand of NZ_JBITCT010000058.1, from coordinate 43,246 downwards.
AAAGGGAAGAGGGGGGGGTGCGACGCGCCCGGGGGCGGTCGATCGGGCGGGAAAAGTGCCGGAACGGTTCGTCTCTTGTGGTGCCTGAGGGGCTGGTGTCTGAGTTGCCGGGGGTTATGGGGGAACGGGCAGTAAAAGTGGTGCTAGGGGTTTATCGACTTGTCATCACGCTTGAGTGCGAATCGAGGCTTCCGGGGTGGTTCGCCGGGGATTCGGTGGGCAACTCTGGTCTCGCGACGTCGTCACAAACGCCGGGACGGTCGGCCAACTGGCCTGGTGGAACCCATACTTCGCGTTCTGGAGGAACAACATGGCAAGCATCCGCACCGCCCGCGTCATCGCCGCCGTCTCCGCCCTTCCGCTGGCAGCCGCTCTCTTCACCGGCGTCGCGACGGCGGACAACGGCGGCTTCGCGGACGACGGATCGAATGCGGGCGTCGCGAGCGTCGTCGGCAGCGGCGTCGGGCACGACAACAACGGCAACTCGTCCACCACACAGCAGAACGCCGTCGGCTCGGGCGCCTCGAACCAGAGCAACACCGCGCAGGTCAACAGGTCCGCGTTCACGGCCGTCAACCAGGGCAACAGCAACGTGGCGGTGTCCTTCACCCCGCTGTGGTGGTGATCTGAGGGGGTCGGCGTCCTGCGCCGGCCCTCCGGGGGGTTCCGTACTGGGTGTGGTTCGCGGGTTGTAGGTCGCAGGTCGCAGGTCGCAGTTCGTAGCTGGTAGCTCGCAGTTCGTCGTTCGTCGTTCGTGGGGTGCAGTACGTCTGCGCGGCGGTGCTTCGGTGCCGCCGCGCAGACGCGTTTTTCGAACGTCGGTCGAAGCCTTTATTGACAGGCAGTCATATCTGACGGACAGTCAGGAAACTGTTCCGGCAAGGGACTCGAAAGGAGTGCGCCGGTGGACGACGACCCGCTTTACCCACGGCTGAAAGCCCACGTGGGCCGCCCGGCCGCGGTCGCCGGCACCGGCCGGGACCCCGTCAACGCACCCATGATCCGGCACTGGTGCGAGGCGATGGGCGACGACAATCCGGCGTACACCGGCCCCCGCGCGATCGCCCCGCCCACCATGCTCCAGGCATGGATCATGGGCGGCCTGAGCGGTCACCAGGGGCGCGCGCAGGCCTACGACGAGCTGCTCTCCCTCCTCGACGGGGCGGGCTGCACCTCGGTCGTCGCGACCGACTGCGAGCAGGAGTACCTGCACCCGCTGCGACCGGGGGACGAGGTCGCGTTCGACACGGTGATCGAGTCGGTCTCGCCGCGTAAGACGACCAAGCTGGGCACCGGGTACTTCGTCACGACTCGAACGGACGTCCGCGTGGGCGAGACCCTCGTCGGCACCCACCGTTTCCGCATCCTGAAGTACGCGCCGGCCGCACGACAGCAGAAGAAGCCGCGGCAGCCGGATTCCCGGCAACCCCGGGAGCTGCGCCCCCGCCCCGTCGTCAACCGTGACAACGCCGGTTTCTGGGAGGGAGTCCGGCAGCACCGCCTCCTCATCCAGCGCTGCACCGCCTGCGACACCCTCCGCTTCCCGTGGCTCCCCGGCTGCAACGCGTGTGGCGCGGTGCAGTGGGACACCGTCGAGGCGGGCGGCGAGGGCACCGTCTTCTCGTACGTCGTGATGCATCACCCGCCCTTCCCGGCCTTCTCCCCGCCGTTCGCGATCGGGCTGATCGAGCTCGCCGAGGGCGTTCGGATCATCAGTGACGTGGTCGACGTGCCGTACGACAAGGTGCGCATCGGCATGCCGGTGGAGCTGGAGTTCCGGGCCTACGACGACGAGCTGGTGCTGCCCGTCTTCCGCGCGCGGGAGGTGGCCGCGTGAAACCCGGGGACGAGCTGCCGCCGCTGGAGATCGAGGTCACCCGCACCCTGATCGTCGCCGGCGCGCTCGCCTCGCGCGACTACCAGGACGTCCACCACGACCCTGAGGCGGCGCGCGCGAAGGGCTCCCCGGACGTCTTCATGAACATCCTCACCACCAACGGCCTGGTCGGCCGCTACATCACCGACCTCTTCGGCCCCGGCACGGTCCTGCGCAAGGTCGCCATCCGGCTCGGGGCGCCCAACTACCCAGGGGACACGATGGTGTTGCGGGGCACGGTCGAGGACGTACGCGACCCGGACCTGGTCGTCGTACGGATCACCGGCGACAACGGGATCGGTCGGCACGTCAGCGGGACCGTGACGGTCACCATCCCGGACGGGCCTGAAGGGTCGGACGGGCGTGAAGGGTCGGACGGGCGTGAAGGGTCGGACGGGCGTGAAGGGTCGGAAAGGGCTGAGCGATGAGCGTACGCGCGCGTGACGGGCTCGGGGGGCGCGCGGCGATCGTCGGTGTCGGGGCCACGGAGTTCTCCAAGGACTCGGGGCGCAGCGAGCTGCGGCTGGCGGTGGAGTCGGTCCGGGCCGCGCTCGCCGACGCGGGGCTCTCGCCCGCCGACGTGGACGGCCTGGTGACGTTCACGATGGACACGAGCCCCGAGATCACCGTGGCGCAGGCCTGTGGGATGGGTGAGCTGTCGTTCTTCTCCCGGGTCCACTACGGGGGCGGGGCGGCCTGCGCGACCGTGCAGCAGGCGGCGCTCGCCGTGGCGACGGGCGTCGCCGAGGTCGTCGTCTGCTACCGCGCCTTCAACGAGCGCTCCGGGCGGCGCTTCGGCTCCGGCGTACGGCATCGCGAGCCCTCGGCGGAGGGGACGGCGCTCGGCTGGACGCTGCCGTTCGGGCTGCTGACCCCCGCCTCCTGGGTGGCGATGGCGGCGCAGCGGTACCTGTACGCCTACGGGCTGACCCCCGAGGAGGCCTTCGGGCCGGTCGCGGTCACGGCCCGTCGCCACGCGGCGGCGAACCCGGCGGCGTACTTCCACGGCCGTCCGATCACCCTCGCCGACCATGCGGCCTCCCGCTGGATCGCCGAGCCGCTCAGGCTGCTGGACTGCTGTCAGGAGACGGACGGCGGCCAGGCGCTGGTCGTCACCTCGGTGGAGCGGGCCCGCGACCTGCCGCATCCGCCCGCCGTGGTCGCCGCGGCGGCCCAGGGCGCCGGGCGGGCCCAGGAGCAGATGACCAGCTTCTACCGCGACGATCTGACGGGCCTGGCGGAGATGTCCGTGGTCGCCCGCCAGCTGTGGCGGAGCTCCGGGCTGGCGCCGGCCGACATCGACGTCGGGATCCTGTACGACCACTTCACGCCGTTCGTGCTGATGCAGCTGGAGGAGTTCGGCTTCTGCGCGCCCGGCGAGGCCGCGGCGTTCGTGGCGGCGGACCGGCTGCCGCTGAACACGCACGGCGGCCAGCTCGGCGAGGCGTACCTCCATGGGATGAACGGCATCGCGGAGGCCGTACGACAGCTGCGCGGCACCTCTGTGAACCAGATACCGGGCGCGAGCCGGACCCTGGTGACGGCGGGGACCGGCGTGCCGACGTCGGGCCTCGTCCTGACGTCGGACGGGTGAGCACCCCGACCGGGCGTGAGCGAAGCCGGGATCGCCCCGTGAGCACGAGCCCGGACCGGCGTGAGCAGGAGCCCGGACCCCGGCCGTGAGCACGAGCCGGGCCCGGGCCGTGGGCGGGAGCCGGGCCCGGGCCGTGGGCGGGAGCCCGGACCCGGGACGTGGGCGGGAGACCGGATCGTTCCGTCGGGGGGTCACCCAGGGGTCATCCCGTAGTAGTCGACGCCTGTTCGTCCACCTTCAGGAGGTGGGGCAGGCACCACCCCTACAACCTGAGACGGACTTCCCTTCGGGACCTGCGGCCGATCCGCCGGAGCGGCAGTCGAACCTAGCGTGGAGTCATGACCACACCCGTCTGCACCAGCGCTTCGAACGGTATGACGCGGCCTGCTCCGTACCCGTCCTTCGCGTCGTACGTCAGGGCCCGTCAGCCGGTGCTGCTGCGCACCGCCCGGTCGCTGACCGCGAACCCGAGCGACGCGGAGGACCTGCTGCAGACCGCGCTCACCAAGACGTACGTCGCGTGGGAGCGGATCGAGGACCACCGGGCGCTCGACGGCTATGTCCGCCGGGCCTTGCTGAACACCCGTACGTCGCAGTGGCGCAAGCGCAAGGTCGACGAGTACGTGTGCGACGAGCTGCCGGAGCCGGAACCGGCCCCCGGCGGGGACGACCCGGCCGAGCAGCAGGCGCTGCACGACGCGATGTGGCGGGCGATCACGAAGCTGCCCGCGCGGCAGCGCGCGATGGTCGTCCTCAGGTATTACGAGGACCTCAGTGAGGTCCAGACGGCGGAGGTGCTCGGCGTCTCGGTGGGCACGGTGAAGTCGGCCGTGTCGCGGGCGCTCGGCAAGCTGCGCGAGGACCCTGAGCTGGTGCTTGTTCGATAGCGGCGTGGCGTCGAGCTTGGCGTGGGGCTTGGCGTGGGGCGTGACGGTGGGCGTGACGCCGGGGGATACATGGGGCATACACGGGGCGACGTGGGGTTTTGGCCCGACGGCGTGACCCGATCGTTCACCCCTTCCTAGTGACATACCAAGCGGTATGTGAGCAGAATCAGCACAACCGTTACCACCGCGTAGGCAATGTCGCCGCCCTGGGAGGACGCCGTGCTGAGCACCATGCAGGACGTACCGCTGACCGTCACCCGCATCCTCGAGCACGGGGTGCTGGTCCACGGCCGGTCGCGGATCACCACGTGGACCGGTGAGGGCGAACCGCAGCGGCGCAGCTTCGCCGAGGCGGGCACGCGCGCGGTGCAGCTGGCGAACGCCCTGCGCGACGACCTCGGCGTCCGCGGCGACGACCGGGTGGCCACCCTGATGTGGAACAACGCCGAGCACGTCGAGGCGTACTTCGCGATCCCCTCCATGGGCGCGGTGCTGCACACCCTGAACCTGCGCCTTCCGGCCGAGCAGCTGGTGTGGATCGTCAACCACGCCGCCGACAAGGTCGTCATAGTCAACGGCTCCCTGCTGCCGCTGCTCGCGCCGCTGCTGCCGAAGCTGCCCACGGTCGAGCACGTCGTCGTGTCCGGTCCCGGTGACCGCTCCCTCCTCGACGGCGCCCACGCGCGCGTGCACGAGTACGAGGAGCTGATCGCGGACAAGCCGACGACGTTCGACTGGCCGGAGCTGGACGAACGCCAGGCCGCCGCCATGTGCTACACCTCCGGTACTACGGGTGACCCCAAGGGCGTCGTCTACAGCCACCGTTCGATCTACCTGCACTCCATGCAGGTCAACATGGCCGAGTCGATGGGCCTGACCGACCAGGACACCTCGCTCATCGTCGTCCCGCAGTTCCACGTCAACGCCTGGGGACTGCCGCACGCCACCTTCATGACCGGCGTGAACATGCTGATGCCGGACCGCTTCCTGCAGCCCGCGCCGCTCGCCGAGATGATCGAGAGCGAGAAGCCGACCCACGCGGCCGCCGTCCCGACCATCTGGCAGGGCCTGCTGGCCGAGCTCACCGCGAAGCCGCGGAACGTCTCCACCCTCACGCAGGTCACCATCGGCGGCTCAGCCTGTCCGCCCTCCCTCATGTCCGCCTTCGACGCGCTCGGCATGCGGGTCTGCCATGCCTGGGGCATGACGGAGACCTCGCCGCTCGGCACGATCGCCCGCCCGCCGGCCTACGCGGTCGGCACCGACGAGGAGTTCGGCTACCGCCTCACCCAGGGCCGCTTCCCGGCCGGCGTCGAGGCCCGCCTCACCGGTCCCGGCGGCGAGCGCCTGCCCTGGGACGGCGAGTCAGCGGGCGAGCTGGAGGTACGCGGCACGTGGATCGCGGGCGCCTACTACAACGGCCCCGACGGCGAACCCCTGCGCCCCGCCGACAAGTTCAGCGAGGACGGCTGGCTGAAGACGGGCGACGTCGGCACCATCTCCCCCGACGGCTTCCTCACCCTCACCGACCGCGCCAAGGACGTCATCAAGTCCGGCGGCGAGTGGATCTCTTCGGTGGACCTGGAGAACGCGCTGATGTCCCACCCCGCCGTCGCCGAGGCCGCCGTCGTCGCCGTCCCCGACGCGAAGTGGGGCGAACGCCCGCTGGCCACGGTCGTCCTGAAGGAAGGAGCCACCGCCGACTTCGAGACCCTGCGCGCCTTCCTCGCCGAGGAGGGGAAGATCGCCAAGTGGCAGCTTCCGGAGCGCTGGACGATCATCGAGGCGGTCCCGAAGACGAGCGTGGGCAAGTTCGACAAGAAGGTGCTCCGCAAGCAGTACGCAGAGGGCAAACTGACCATCACCCAACTCTGACCCGCCCCCGAAGCCGGTCTCTGGCTTCGGTGGTCGGCTCGGGGCCCTGGGCCCGGTCCTGGGGGCTGGGCGCCGAACACGCCCTCCCGCCCGCATTCATGTCCGCCGGCCGTGGCAGGATCCTTGCGGATCCTGCCCGGTGGGCGTTGCTTCAGGGGCGGGGCGGGGCGGGGCGGGGCGGGGCGGGGCGGGGCGGGGCGGGGGGCGTGGGGCGTCGTCAGCGTCGCGTGGGACTGGAGGGGCGGGGGGTGAGTGTGGTTGTCCAGCCCAGGAGCAGCCATGTGGCCGCCACCGCGACGACTCCGGTCCAGCCGACGTGGGTGAAGGCGAGGCCGGCCAGGGCCGAGGCGGTGGCGCCGCCGGCGAAGCCTGCGACGACGTAGGCGCTGTTGGCGGTGGCCGGGGCCGAGGTGGTGGTCAGGGCGAGGGTCTGGTTGGCGACGTGGGAGGCGACGAGCGCCGCGTGGATCACGATCGCGGCCGCGAAGAGCGCCGCGAGGACCTGCCCGCCCAGCCAGAACAGCGGCACGGACACGGCCGCGAGCAGGTACGCGTTGCGGACCACCTTCGCCGCGCCGAAGCGGTCGACCAGGCCGCCCGCCAGGGGCGCGACGGCGCTGGCGGTCAGTCCGAACAGGCCGAAGAGACCGGCGGTGGCCGTCGACAGGCCGTAGGCGTCGTCGCCCGTCAGCAGCAGGGCCAGCGAGGTCCACAGCGCGCTCCAGGCGCCGTACATCCCGGCCTGTCGCACGCAGGCCCGCCACAGGTCGGGCGAGCGTCGCACCAGGCCGGGCATCGCGGTGAGTCCGGCGAAGAGGTGGCCCTTGCGGGCGCGGCGGCGTTCGGCGGGGAGGGCGGCCGCGGTCGTCAGGCCCAGGGCCGTCGTGAGGACGGCCGCGCCCACGAACACCGCCCGCCAGCCGAAGGCCTGTCCGGCGAGTCCGCCGAGGACCCGCGCGGCGACGACGCCGGTGAACAGTCCGGCGATGACGGCGGCGACATGCCGGGCGCGCCGGTCGGCGGGGGCGCGTTCGGCGACCAGCGGAACGAGGAGCTGCGGGACGACGGTCGCGGCCGAGGCGACGAGCACGGCCGCCGCGAGGGCGCCGGTCCCGGCGGCCGAGGCCCCGGCGACCAGGGCCGCCGCGGTGACCAACGAGAGGACGGCGACCAGTCGGCGCCGGTTCACACGGTCGCCGAGCGGGGCGAAGAAGAGCAGGCCGGCCGCGTACCCGAACTGGGCGACCGAGGCGATCCAGGCCACGGCCGAGGGCGCCGAGCCGAAGTCGTGAGCGATGAGAGGGAGCAGTGGGGCCGCGAGGTAGATGTTGGCGGCCGTGACGGCGGTGCAGAGGGCGATGAGGACGAGGAGGACGTTCCGGCCCTGGTCCCGGTCCTGGCCCTGGTCCCGGTCCTGGCCCCGGCTCCGGTCCTGGCCCTGGCTCCGGTCCTGGCCCTGGCCCCGGTCCTGGCCCTGGCTCCGATCCTGGCCCTGGCCCCGGCTCCGGTCCTGGCCCCGGCCCCGGCTCCGGTCCTGGCCCCGGGAGGCGGCTGGGCCGACGGTCGGGCCATGGGGCGAGGCGGCGGTCGGGCCGGGGGGCGAGGCGGCGGTCGGGCCGAGGGCTGCGACGGATGTCGGGCCGTGGGGCGAGACGGATGTCGGGCCGGGGGTCGGTGTCTGTGGGGTCGGTGTGCTCGTGGGCTGGGGGGCGGTGACCGGGGACGGCGAGGTCGCCATGGCGGAGATGCTCCTTCGAGCCGACTCTAGTAACTAACCAGTTGGTTGGAACGGATGGTCCAACCACCTTCGGCGAGCGCGCATTCCCTGTCAACCAACTAGTTGGTTACGTACCCGATCACGTAGCTACCATGAGCCCATGGCAACGACCAGGGACCCCGAGGCCACCAAGGCGCGGATCTTCGATTCGGCCGTCGCGGAGTTCGCCCGGCACGGCATCGCGGGTGCCCGCATCGACCGCATCGCCGCCGAGGCCAAGGCGAACAAGCAGCTCATCTACGCCTACTTCGGCAACAAGGCGGAGCTGTTCTCCCAGGTCCTCGGCCGCTGCATGGTCGACCTCGCCGCCGCCGTCCCCGTCGACCCGGACGACATCGAGGGCTGGATCGACCGGCTGATAGACTACCACGCCGCCCACCCCGAACTGCTGCGCCTCCTCTACTGGGAGGGCATCGAGTACGGCACCGCCGAGCTGCCCGACGAGGCGGAACGCCAGCAGCACTACGCGCTCAAGGTCGCCGCCGTGCAGGACGGCCAGGACCGGGGCGTGATCACCGACGCCATCCCGGCCCCCGACCTGCTCTTCCTGCTGGTCGCGATCGCCAACTGGACCACCGTCGTCCCCCAGATGAGCCGCATCCTGGCGGGCGCCGAGGACACCGACCGCGTCCGCCTGCGCGCCTCCGTCAAGGAGGCGGCGCGCAGGCTCATCGCGAAGTAGCCCGCGAAGGAGGCAGGCCGCGAAGTAGGCCGTGAGGAAGCGGGGCGCTCAGTTGGTGCCGATGCGCGCCAGCAGGTCCACGATCCTGCCCTGCACCTCGGGGCTGGTCGACCGCTCCGCGAGGAAGAGAACCGTCTCCCCCGACGCCAGCCGCGGCAGGTCCGCCTGGTCGACCGCGGCCGTGTAGACGACCAGCGGAGTGCGGTTGAGCTGGCCGTTCGCCCGCAGCCAGTCCAGGATCCCGGACTGACGGCGATGCACCTGCATCAGGTCCATCACGACCAGGTTCGGCCGCAGCTGCCCGGCGAGCGTGACGGCGTCCGCGTCGCTCGCCGCCCGCGCGACCTGCATCCCGCGCCGCTCCAGCATGGAGGTCAGCGCCAGCGCGATCTCGGCATGCTGTTCGATGAGCAGCACCCGCGGCGGATGCTGCTCGCTGTCGCGCGGCGCGAGCGCCTTCAGCAGGACGGCGGGGTCGGCGCCGTACGCCGCCTCCCGGGTCGCCTGTCCGAGCCCGGCCGTGACCAGCACCGGCACCTCCGCGGCGACGGCGGCCGTGCGCAACGACTGCAGCGCGGTCCGGGTGATCGGCCCGGTCAGCGGGTCGACGAACAGCGCGGCCGGGAAGGCGGCGATCTGCGCGTCGACCTCCTCGCGCGAATGCACGATCACCGGCCGGTAGCCCCGGTCGCTGAGCGCCTGCTGCGTGCTGACGTCCGGCGCCGGCCACACCAGCAGCCGACGCGGGTTGTCCAGCGGCTCCGGCGGCAGCTCGTCGTCCAGCGGCTGCGGCCGCGGCGGATCGGCCACCTCGACGGCCCCACCGGGCCCGTCCAATGGCTCGGGCCCCTCGGCGGCGTTCTCGTCGGGCGCCCCTATGGCGTACGACCGCCCGGCGCCCTCGGTCGCCGACCCACCCGACCCCCCGGGCACGAGCCGCGTCTGACCGGCGAGGGAGGGATGCGGAAGGGGCGCGGAGGCGGACGTAGGGCCGGGGCCGGACGCCGCGGTGGGCTGCGGCGCCTGCGCCCCGACGGCCTGCGACGGCATGGGCATCTGCGGGGGCGCCGAGGCCTGCGGGGCCTGCGGTCCGACGGGCTGCTCGGCCGGCGGATGCGGGCGAGCCGTCTGCTCAGGACGTGCCGTCTGCTCCGGGCGGGCGGCCGGGTCGGGAGGGGTGCCCAGCTTGCGGCGCCGCCCGGAACCACCGGGGCCGTTCGGGGCAGGGGTGGTCGGAGCCTGCTGGGGCTGCGGCTGGAGCTGCTGCACCTGCGCGGCCTGCCGGGTGAAGGGCACGCCCTGCCCCAGGGTCCGCACGCTGATCGCCCGCCCCTGCGTCGAGTTGGGGTCCATGGGCAGACCCGCCGCGGCCTCGGCGGGCAACGGCTGCGCCGCCCGCGGCTGCCCTACGACGGCCTCGGGCGGAAGCGGGGTGCCTCCACCGGGCGTCTGCGCGGCCGGGGCGGGTGGCGTGGCCTGCGCGGGGGCGGGCGCCGCCTCGGCCGGGAGCGGCTGCCCCTGACCGGACACGGGGGGTACGGCGACGGGCCGCTCGACGCCCTGCCCTGCCTGGGCCTGGCCGGCCTGTGCCTGTGCCTGTGCCTGCGGCTGGGCTTGGGGCTGGGCTTGGGGCTGACCCTGTGCCGGGACGGCGGCCTGGACCACCGCGGGGACGCCCTGCCCGGGCACGCCGACAGCCTCCGCGGGCTGGGCGACGGCCCGACGGCGACGGCCCGTGGGCGCGTTCGTGGGATGCGGCTGGGGAGGGGTGTGGTCCTCGGCCTGGTCGTGCGGGACGGCGTCGTGCCGCCCGTGGTCGCCCGCCGGGCCCTCGGTGGCACCCTGAACCGGCACCTGTGCCGCGGCCGGGGCCTGGGTTTGGGCTTGGACCTGACCTGGGGCCTGAGCCTGCGCGGGAATCGGCGCCTGGGCAGGGATCGGCGCCTGGGCAGGGATCGGGGCCTGCGCGGGGATCGGTGTCTGCGCAGGCACCTGAACCCCTCCAGCCCCCGGAACCACCCCAGGAGCCGGAACCGGAAGGGAACCGGACACGGGAAGAGGACCAGGCACGGGGAGAGGACCGGACACGGGCAGGGGACCAGCCACCGGAAGGGGACCCGAAGCCGGCAGAGGCCCTTGAGCCGACCCAGGACCCGAAGCGGGAACAGGCCCCTGCCCCGGCACGGGACCCGCCGTCGGAACAGCCCCCTGCGCGGGGACAGCCCCCTGCGCCGGAACAGCCCCCTGCGCCGGAACAGAACCTTGCGCCGGAACAGGCCCATGCGCGGGCATCGGACCCTGCGCCGGGATCGGGACCTGCGCCGGGATCGGGCCCTGCGCCGGGATCGGACCCGCGGCCCGTGACTGGTCGGCCGCGCTCGTGCCGCCGGAGCCGTCCGGCGCCCGGTCGGCCTCCGCGGGCGGCAGGGCGAACACCGCCCGCGGCCCCGCCTCCTGTGCGGCGGCGCGCTCGTTCGCCGCGGCCAGCGCACGCCGACGGCGTCCCGTCGGCTGCCCGCTCTCCGCCTCCGTACTACCGGTACCGGTACCAGTGCCCGTGCCCGTGCCCGTGGCCGTGCCCGTCGGCGAGGCGTCGGCAGGCGGCTGTGCGCTCGCGAGCGCCGGCAGCGCGGGCGGCAACGCGTTCTGGGGCTGCTGGCCCCCGTCCGGCGCGTGCCGGGCCCGCCGTCCGCCCGGAGCCGGTACGCCCTGCGGCGGAACGGTGCCGCCGAGCCCCGTACCCGAGGCGGCGGTCCCCGCCGCGTGCTCGGCGGCGGTGACGACAGCACCCTCGCTCACACCCCCGTCGGCCGTCGCCCCGAACGCCTCACCGACCCCGCCCTCGACGCCCGTCTCAGCCCCCACGACGGCGACCTCGGCCGACCGCCCGCGCCGCCGCCCGGTGCCGCCGGAACCCTCGCCGTCCACACCCTCCGCGTCCGCGTTGGCCGACACCTCACCCGGCGTCTCCTCACCGGCCGGGGCAGCGGCGGCGGCACGCCTGCGTCGCCGTCCGGTCGGCACCGCCGCCTCCGCGTCGGCACCGCCTTCCACGCCCGGCCCGTCACTCTCCAGGAAGGCGTCCACGGAGGACCGCCGGGCCCGCCGGCGCCCACCGGCGCCCTGCTCGCCCGGAGTCTCCTCCGCCGAAGCCACACCCATGCCCACACCCATGCCCGTGCCCATGCCGGCGCCCGCATCCGGACCTGCGCCGGACGCGAGGGCGGGCAGCGCCATGGCCGCCGGAGCCGCGACGGCCCCCGCCCCGCCGCCCAGAGGCACCTCGAGGACATACGCGCTGCCGCTCATGCCCGGCACCTCGTGCGTCTGGAGCACGCCCCCGTGCGCCCGCACGATCCCGCGCACGATCGGCTCGTGCACGCGGTCGCCGCCGGCGTACGGCCCGCGCACCTCGATGCGTACGACCTCGCCGCGCTGGGCGGCCGCCACGACGACGGTGTTGTCCATGTAGCCGCCCGCCGAGACGGGCGCGTTGCCGGTGGCGTCGACGCCCGCGACGTCCGCCACGAGGTGCGCGAGCGCGGTCGCGAGGAGCCGCGCGTCGACCTCGGCCTCGATGGGCGGCGCGTGCACCGCGAACTGCACCCGCCCCGGCCCGATGAGCTCCACCGCACCGTCGACACCGGCGGCGACGACGGCGTCCAGCATCACCTTCGTCCGGACGACCGACTCCGCGCCGGTGTCGAGACGCTGATAGCCGAGGACGTTGTCGATGAGCGTCGTGATCCGCGAGTAGCCCGCCGACAGGTGATGGAGCACCTGGTTGGCCTCGGGCCACAGCTGACCGGCGTCGTCCGCGGCGAGCGCGGCCAGCTCGCGGCGCAGCTCGTCCAGGGGGCCGCGCAGGGAGTCCCCGAGCAGGGTGAGCAGCTGCTCGTGCCGCCCGGCGAGCGCCTCGTAGCGGTCCTTCTCCCGCTCCCCGAGCGCGGCGTACCGCTCCTCGCCCGCCGCGAGCTCCTCCTCGTGCCGCTCGCGCAGCTCCTCGACCTCGGTGACGTGCTGCTGGCGCAGCGCGGTGAGGTCGGAGGCGTGCTCCTCGGAGAGCTTCTCCAGCTCCTCCTCGTGCCGCTTCTCGACGGCGTCCTTCTCCTCGGCGAGGGCGTCGTAGGGCCGCCGGTCGGTGAAGGTCATGACGGCGCCGACGAGTTGGTCGCCGTCGCGCACGGGAGCGGTGGTCAGGTCGACGGACACCTTCTCCCCGCCCTTGGACCACAGCACCTGCCCGCGCACCCGGTGCTTGCGCCCGGAGCGCAGGGTGTCGGCGAGCGGAGACTCGTCGTACGGGAACGGCGATCCGTCCGTGCGCGAGTGCAGCACGAGGGTGTGCAGCTCCTTGCCGCCGAGATCACTCGCCCGGTAACCCAGTATCTGGGCGGCGGCCGGGTTGACGAGCACGATCCGCCCGTCGGTGTCGGTGCCCACGACGCCCTCGGCCGCGGCCCGCAGGATCATCTCGGTCTGCCGCTGCGAACGCGCCAGCTCGGCCTCGGTGTCCACGGTGCCCGACAGATCGCGTACGACGAGCATCAGCAGCTCGTCGGAGGCGGAGGCATAGCCGTAGCCGTCGTAGGCCTGCTGGCCGTTCTCGAGGTTGGCGCTGGTGACCTCGACGGGGAACTCGGACCCGTCCGTCCGCCGGGCGACCATCCGGGTCGGCTTGGTCCGGCCGCGCGGGTCCATGTGATCGGGCCGCCGCATCGAGCCGGGGATGAGCTTGGAGTCGAACTCCGGCAGCAGATCGAGCAGCCCACGCCCGACCAGAGCCGTGCCCGGCGTCTCGAAGGTCTCGAGCGCGATGGTGTTCGCGTTGACGACGGTCCCGTTGGCGTTGACCAGCACCAACGCGTCGGGAAGCGCGTCGAGTATGGCTGCGAGGCGAGCAGCGCCTCGGGATGGCCTGCTGCTCACGAGTCGCTTCCTCCCTGTTACCGCACCTTGCCGACCGCTCGGGCCATCTTGCCAACCGGCCCGCAGCGTGTCACGCGAGGGAGTCTAAGGGCTGGGGTCCCGCCGGCGACGCCGGATGAGAGGGAGCTCGCACGACGAAGTGACACAGAACGTATGTCCTCGCCTGTCGCCGTGCGTCCCAGCGCACGACCGGCAGCTCAGGCTTTGCGGGACCTTCGCGCGACTTTTACGGAACGGGCGCTTCCGCAGTGAGCCACCGCCGGGAAGCCCCCCGAGGGCTCCAAAACCCCGACTGACCGGAACCGGGCCGACCGCCCCAGGCAGGTCTGCACATGCCTGCCGCAGCCCTACGCCTCCGCTGTACGCCTCGGCTGTTCTGCTGTTCTGCTGTTCTGCTGTGCGGCTCTGTCGTACGGCTCTGTGTCAGCGGGCGGCGACGGCCGGGCGCAGGTCCGGCAGCAGCGGGACGAGCCGATCCCACCGCTCGATCTGACAGCCGTCGCTGCGGTCGTACGTCGCATCGACCGGGCGCCCGGCCCAGCGCCCGGTGACATGGGCGGTGGCCGGCCCGCCGTACCGCATGGTGCACACGCCGCCGTCCGGGACCGGCGCGAAGGCTTCCCGGCCCCACCGGGTGTTGCGGTCCACGGCGCGACACGCGCGTCCCACGTCCGGGTGATTTCCGCGCCCGGGATGGCAGTACACCTCGAACGTCCCGTCGGCTCGCCCACCGGCGTGCCGCACGGTGACCGTCAGATGATCGTCGGAGACCCGGTCCTCGTCCCGGACGGGCGGCGGCGCGAGGAGGCTGACGGCAGTCCCGGCAGTCCCTGCATACCCGGACGTGGGGACGAGGCCGACGACCGCCGAGGCGATCACGGCGGCACAGGCGGTGACGGCGAGCCGTCGAAGCGGGGTGACCTGGAACATGACCGGACTAACGCCGCCCCGCCGACGACGTTGCGCCCCGACAACGGCTTTGCCCTGCGGCCCGCCTGCCTAGTACCGTGGATGCCGATTGGTGACACGCCGCTCGACTGTGTCATCATCTGCACGCACCACTCGCACGCACGCGAGCGGTTGTGCTGGAGGCGTCGCCTAGTCCGGTCTATGGCGCCGCACTGCTAATGCGGTTTGGGCCTTCAAGCCCATCGAGGGTTCAAATCCCTCCGCCTCCGCTCGATCATCGAAGCCCCGGTCCTCGGACCGGGGCTTCGTCGTGTCCCTCCACAGGGCCCTCAGGAGTCATTTCCCCAGGTCACAAGGGGTGCGGCAAACGGATTTCACATGGCGGCGGCAGTCATGTAATGTTCTTCCTGTCGCCGCGAGCGGGTCGCAAGAGCCGGGAGCGAAGACAGAAAAACCGAATAACAAGCACTCGTAGCTTAACGGATAGAGCATCTGACTACGGATCAGAAGGTTGCAGGTTCGAATCCTGCCGAGTGCACACAGGTCAAAGGCCCCGGAGAGATCCGGGGCCTTTGACGTTTCGGGGGCGTACAGCAGCGAAGTACAGCAATGGGCCCGAGGCGAGCCCGTTGCCGGACAGTGCGAGGACCGTCGGTCCTCCTGCGGCCCCTCCTACGTGAGCATCACCGCCACGATCACGGCAGCCGTGGCGGCCGCGAGGGTCAGCGCCGGCACCATCGGCACCGGGGTCCTGATCAGGGCTTCCGCGACCGGACCACCCGGAATGCTGTCCAGGCCGAGGGGTGGTCCGGTCTTGTGTCGTCGGCTTCCGCGCACGTGACGCGAGACGAGTTGGGGCTTCGGGATCAGATCAGGGCTTTGATCACCTCGTAGATGGAGGGCCGATCCCCCGGAGCGTGGCTGAGCATCGCGTCGACCAGTTCGCCCAGCTCACCGGGCACCTTCACAGGGCGGCGCCGACCGTTGGCCACCGCCTCCCGCTGCACGGGGCGCGGTGCGTCGTCCGGGTACTCGACAGCCCTCCAGCCCGTGGCGGAGATGAGCAGCGAGGCCCCGAGTGCGTAGATGTCGGCTTCCTGCGTCGGCTCGGCTTCCCCTGTGTCGAGCACGCTGCGCGCGATCTCGGGTGCTTCGTAGTGGACGAGGCAGCCGCGGAACGGGAAGTCGTATCCCTGGGGCACCTGTCCGCCCCGGGCCAGGGCGAGGTCGATGAGGTGTGTTCGTTCCGGCCCGATGATGAAGTGGGCGGGCTGCACGTCACCATGCGCCCAGCCCCGCACGTGGAGGTCGGCAAGCACTTCGGCACATCCCCGCGCCACGCTGGTGTGGGGTTGGATGGACGAGCTCGGCTTACGGCACGGCTCCCACAGCTTGTAGAGGTCTGGCCCGTCGTGCCACGGCTGGAAGTTCCAAGTGCCGTGCTCCCATTCGCCGTACGCGACCTGGTCGAGGCCGAGGCGATGCAGGACGGCGCCCTCGCGTGCGGGCGCCAGGGCGGTCCAGGGCTGGGCGGGCCACTCGGCCGTGGCCTCGACCGGATAGCCGAGCTTCACGGCGAGGTGGCCCCGGTGGCTCTCCACCTCCCAGACCGTGGAGCCCCGGCGGTTGATGACCAGGCGCTGCGTCGTGGGCATGAGCGCGTCGAGCACCACGATCGGTACTTCAGGGGTTGGGCCGCACAAGATCTCTTCTCCTTCCGGGCGAGCGCGGCCGACCACGAGTCGAGGCCGGCCGCGTCGCCGTTGTCGTGTGCTACGCCTGACCGTACGGTCGGCCGCAGTCCGAGTCGCACTGCGCGAGGTTCGTGCCGTCCGCGGTCCACAGGTCGTCGAAGACCACGAACCCGGCCGCCTTCATGGCGCGCGCCGAGGCCGCGACCTTCTCCGGGTCACGGGCCCCTCCGCCGGGTGTCGGGTTGTGGTGCAGGAAGCGGCCCGCGTACTGCTCGCACAGTCCGGCGTATTCCTTCGTGTGCAGGATGAGCGCGTGGAGGCCGAGGTCGACGTCGCCGGACGGGACCATGGGGACGGTGGCGGTGGCCGCCGTGACCAGGAACGCCACCGCCTGGTCCGCGATCCGCTCAGCACGCTCGGGGGACTGCCCGCTGTGGATGACCACGAAGCGGGCCAGGCTCTCGAACAACTCGTCACCAGCCACCGCGCGACCGGTCTTCAGATCGTTCGCCGTTGACGTCATGTGCAATCTCCTCAGGTGAGGTGGTGCGGGGCATGTACGACCCGTCCTGATCGTCGAGCTCGGCTCGGAGGCGATCGGGAAGCGGGCTTGGAGGCCGGCCCCGAACGGGGACGGGGAGCCGGGCGATCAGCACCCGTCCGGGGCGGCCGGTCTACTGGCCAGTCCCGAGAGCCATGCTGATCACCAGACCGCACGAACGCCGATGCAGATGATGAACGGAACCCCGGCATACCGGCCGATGGCGCGCATCACAGCGGGATCCGGCTGTTGCCGTTCCGCACGGCCAGCCGTGCGCTCAGCTCTTCCCGAGCGCTGAGCGCGACGACGACGCCCGGCATGGCATCCCACTCCCTGCCACCACGGACTGGCCGTATCTGCACGCGACCGCCGATCTCCCCCATGACGACGCCGATGCGTCCGCTGGCACTGTCCTTCGCCAGTTCGCCGATGCCTGGCCTGGTCTGCTGGTTGCTCGCCATGCCAACGAGCTTCCTGCCGACCACCAGGACGCCGGAACCACGGACAAACCCCACTTCGGGACGTCCCGCGTCGGATAGAACGTCCCTAGTGCCGTCCCCGGTTGGTAGGAGAGATTGAAATGGCAAACGAGAGGTTACGTGCGGCCATGGCGGCCGGCGGCTGGACGTACAACGCCCTCGCGGACAAGGCCGAAGTCGATCCCAAGTCCGTCGAACGATGGGTCAACCTGGGGCGTACGCCGCGCCGAGCCACGGCCATGTTGGCAGCAGAAACGCTGGGAGAAGACGTGCACGCTCTATGGCCATCGCTCAGGCAGGCACGCCCCGCCCGCGCCGTCAGCCCGGAACTTGTGGCCCTCTACGACCAGCGGGCGGACATCCCCGTGTCCATCTTCGTGGACATGCTGAGCCAGGCTCGTGAGCACATCGATGTGTTGGTGTACGCCGCCGTGTTCTTGCACGAGGCGTACCCGAGACTCAACGACCTCTTGAAGGAGCGAGCGGCCGAGGGCTGCGCAGTCCGCATCGCACTCGGAGACGCGGACAGCTCCAACGTCCAACAGCGCGGCGAAGAGGAGCAGTTCGGCCACGGAATCCAGTCCCGTTGCCGTCTCGCGCTGATGCACTATCGCCCCCTTGTGGGGGTACCGGGCATCGAGGTGCGGACCCACGCCACAACGCTCTACAACTCGATTTACCGGGCGGATGATCAGTCACTGGTCAACGCTCATGTCTGGGGGGTGAACGCGTACGCTGCCCCGGTCTGGCACCTGCGCCGAAGCGGACCAGGCGGCATGTTCGACACCTACGCCGACAGTTTCGACGCCGTGTGGGCGACCGCGACGCCAGTCCGAGAAGGATGACCATGGCACGCACCGAGTACTACGACGATCCGGACGCCCCGAAGCCCAATAGTTTGGTCGTCGCGGCGTCCGCTGTGGTCACCGATGACGAAGGACGCATTCTTCTGCAACGCCGACGAGACAACGATCTCTGGGCTCTTCCAGGCGGCGGCATGGATATGACCGACTCGCTGCCAGGAACTGCTGTCCGCGAGGTGAAAGAGGAAACGGGCCTGGACGTGGAGATCACCGGGCTCGTCGGGACCTATACGGACCCGCGCCACGTCATTGCCTACACGGACGGTGAGGTGCGTCGACAGTTCAATGTCTGTTTCACAGCCCGTGTAACTGGCGGACGACTCGCTATCTCTCACGAGTCCACGGAGCTGCGATTCGTCTCGGCGGAGGAGCTACGTGATCTGCCCATGCATCACACCCAGAAGCTACGGCTTCGGCACTTTCTGGAACATCGCGATCAGCCGTATCTGGGCTGACTTCGATCTCCCTAGACTTGGTGGGGGCAAGCATCGTGCATTCCATATGCGTCACCCGTGGATGCTGTGTGTCGCCTCGGCCCGGTTGCTGATGTCAGCGGAACAGTCCCGGCACGCAGGCCTCCAAAGGATCATGCGGCCGGTCGACTCATGCCACCAGACGGGCTGATCGGAGCACATCCAAGCGAACGGCAGGTACGCCGTCCCTCAACCACTCGCATGGAGAGGACGAGGACAGGACTGGCTGCACTCGGGGCAGGCCGGAGCGTCTGGCATGCCTCTCACCTGCGCCGACGGTCTGCACGTCCGGTCAATCCGCATACGGGCTGTTCGATTTAGCCTTCACCAGGGCATCGGCGTCGCCCCTAGCTCTGAGGGAAGCCTCAACCGCTACACAGCCGCAGTACGTGGCTCTATACGATCTGGTTCGCGTGCTGCGCGAAGTGGGGGCCAGGCGGCGCGTGCTGGGCCGTCATTTGCTCAGTCCGGCTGTAGGTGATCCGAAGCTTCCATGGGATGACCGTGATGAGTGTCAGTTCGATGGTGAGCTCTGGCGGTGCGAAGACCTCCTGGACCTTGCGCTCCCCTGCTGGGACCACCCCGGCTACCCCGAGCAGTACAAGCAGGAAAGAGCAAGCCGGTTAGCCGGGGATGCTGTGCCCGCACCACAAGCGCCGAGAAGGCGCCATCCCTGTGTGACACGCCGTCCACGTGGTACACCATCACGTCGAAGAAGGCTTACCACGTGCCTTCTTGGTGGAATGGCACCAAGTACAAGGACGGTCCGGGCGGCACCATTGCCGTGTCCGTTACCAAGACCGGGACCATTTCTGCCGAATTCTCAGCCAGCGGGGAGTGGTCGGCCGGGGCGATCCTCGCGAAGGCCAAGACCACCATCAGCGTCAATATCGGCGCCAGTGTCTCTGTCGCCATCGGCCACAACTACTCCCATGACATCAGCCGGAACAAGTACGGCCACCTGCAGTACGGCTCCTGGGGGTACAAGGTGACCTGGAAGCGGTACCGTTCCGCCGGTGATAGCAGTTGTGGCGGCGTCGAGATCGCTCATGGGTCGGCGACGCTCCCCACGTCCGAGACTGGCTGGAAGTACTGGGAAACCGCGTCATGACCTATTTGAGCTCGCGCGCCTGCCTCGCCGGATGCGCTGTCGCGGCGTCGGTAATCCTGCTCACCTCGTGTACGTCCGGCAGCGGTGACGGTAAGGCCTCCAAAACTCCCTCGTCGCCTGCGTCGAATGGATCCCAGGCGGGAACCGGGTCGTCCGAGAAGAAGCTCACCAAGCAGGCGCAAGCGGCCCTTGCCACTGTCCACAGCGGGAAGATGGTCGAGGCCGGCGCGGAGCGGGTGGCCGACGGCATCCACACCGAGCCGAGCCTGAGCGAGGGCAAGACCTACCGGCTCAACCTGGTGTGTGTCGGCAGCGGCAGTGCGCAGCTGACATTCACACCGACGAGCACCGGACCGAAAACCAAGGTGCCGTGCGATCAGTCAGTGGTCCAGCAGCGGATCACCGTACACGAGCCGATACGCGTTGATGTCGACGGTGCCAAGGGATCGACCGGCGTGATCGCCTGGCAGATCGACGCCATCTGATCCGTGCATACGGGTACCCCAGCACGGATGCTGAGGCGTTCAGTCCGTACAGCAACGAAGTACGGCAACCCCACAAACCGCCAGCACCCAGCACCGGCGCAGGTCAAAGGCCCCGGAGAGATTCCGGGGCCTTTGGTGTTTCTGGGGGAGGTGGCGTCGAGGGGCCCGCCCTGGGTGGGGCGGGGCCATTGGCGGTGTGGTTGGAGGGTTACTTGGTGATTGTCGTTGTTGTCTGGGTTGTTGCCGGGGTGTGTTGGCCGTCGCCCTTGTAGGTGGCGGTGTAGGTGATATCGCCCGGCTCGCGTGGGTTTTCCGTGAAGGTGAACTCGCCTGTCGTCGTGGAGACGGCGAAGGTGCCGACCGGGGTGCCGGTCGGGTGTTCCGTGTCCGTGCGGGTCACGTCCACCGTCGTGCCGGCCGGGAAGGGCTCCGCTGCCGAGAGGCGGCCGGTGACGGTCAGGTCCCGGCCCTTGCGGGAGGTCGCCGGGGCCTGGAGGCTGAGGGTGGTGTCCAGCTTTCCGGCGTCCGGGAGGACGTGGAGGGTGGGGGCGCTGCCGTAGGACGAACCCGTGATCGCGAAGAGGCGGTTCTCGTCGGGGGCCCAGGCGAGGCCGTCGCGCTGGAGGTCGGTCACGGCGTACTCGTGGAGGGACGGCCAGGTGGAACCCGGGCGGTAGGTCTTCACGAAGTCGCCGGACGCGCCCGTCGCCACCGTTCCGTCGGTCGCCACGGCCACCGAGTTCGGGAACTGCCAGCTCGAGTAGGAGCCGTTCGAAGAAAGGTCCGACAGGCTGACTATCTGGTGGTCGGAAGGGTTGTTGGCCGCTACGACGATGTTCTGGCCGTCCGCCGTCACCGCGAAGTCGTTGAGGTACGAGATCGACGGCGACGAGGTGAAGCCGCGCTCGGCGCGCTTCTGCAGGCCGCCGGTGGCCGTGTCGTAGACCGCCAGGGTGGCCGGGCTGACGCCCTCCTCGCCCGCCACCAGGACGTTCGGATCGGCGGGGGACGACGCCAGGGCCGGGGCGTAGTACCAGTACCGGCCGCTCGGGACGAGCGTCGCCGCCGGGGCCGGAGAGGCCACGTCGAGCGAGCCGATGCCGCCGCTGCTGTCGACCGTGTAGCCGAACCACAGCTTGCCGCCCGCCATCGCCAGGCTCTGGGGCGAGGTGTTCGCGCCGGTGGGGTAGCGATGGGTCTCGGTGAGGGTGGCGGTGTCGATCTCGGCGATCGCGTCGGCCGTCGACAGGGCCACGTACAGCTTCGTGGAGTCCGCCGAGAGCACGAGGCCCGCAGCCCCCTCCTCGGCGGTGATCTGCTGGACGACCGCGCCCGCGTAGTCGGTGACGACGATGCCGGCGCCGGTCGGGTCGCTGACGAACACCCGGTCGTGCACTCCGTCGACGACGATGTCCCGGAACGAGGAGCTGGGCAGCGCCACGCTCGTCTCCTCGGCCGTGGTCGAGGCCGTCGCCGTCGCTGTCGCCGTCGCTGTCGCTGTCGCCGTCCCGGCCGTGATCAGGGTCAGCGAGCCGGTCAGTGCCGCTGCCACCGCGACGGCGGTGCGTTTGTGGATGCGCAAGTGAACAAGTCCTCCTCGGAGTTGGGGCGGCCGTTTCGGCCTCCAGTTCGAAGAGCGCAGGGTGGCGGGCATGTGTCACTGAACGGGCAGTCGCCTCGCGGAGAGCGGCTCCTCCGTCCGGCCGGCGGCTAACGCTCGCGGAGTTCCTCTCGGTAGGCGTTCGCCAGCGTCGTCGCGCGGGTGAACCAGTCCGTCAGGACTGCGATCTCGGCGGGCGAGTAGTCGGCGAAGAGGGCGTTCAGGCGGTCGTAGTGGGGTGCGTAGAGCTCGTGGACCCGGGCCACCGCCGACGGTACGGCGGCCACGCGCACGCGGCGGCGGTCCTCCGGGTCGGGGCGGCGGGTGACGTAGCCGGCCCGTTCCAGGCGGTTGAGGATGCCGGTGACCGCGCCCGTCGTGACGTGGACGCGGGTGGCCAGGTCGCCGGCGGTGAGGAGGTTCTCGCCGGCCTGGATGACGTAGGCGAAGCAGGTCAGGTCGGAGACGTTCAGGCCGAGGCGCTGGGCCATCTCCTGTTGGCCGATCATGCTCGCCGCGATGAGGTCGTCCATCGCCGAGAGGGCTTGGGCGGGGGTCGCGGCGGGGCGAGGAGGGGGTGGCGTGGTGGTCATCGCGGGGGCCCGGGCCCTTTCGTGGTGGGTTCTTGCTGGGTCCTTGTTATCCGCTTTCGGTTTGTCTTACCTTGTAAGAAGTTTAGGTTCGCGACTTCTTAGATCGTGAGGTAAATGGGTGTCGGGACATCAGTACGACGAAGGGCACACCGTCGCCGGCTGGACAGGCGTCGGGATCGCGACCGTCGGGACCGCCGTGGTGGGGGTGGGGGTGTGCGCCGTCTCCCCCGTGCTGATCGCCGCCGGCCTCGCCGTCGTGGGCGTGAGCGCGCTGGTCACCTGGGGGCTGCATCTCACCGGGTGGGGCAAGCCGCCGGGGATGCGGCCCCGGGCGGAGTGGGGGATGCGGGTGCGGGACCCGGGCGCTCGGGGCGGGCATCCGGGGTGTGTCGGGTGCCGGCTCGCGGGGCGCGCGCCCAAGGGCGAGGGTGCGTTGTCAGTGCCTGGGCCTACCGTTGCGGGTGATGGGACAGGCATGGAAGTGCGCGGGGCTGCGGTGGTCGGCGGAGGGGCCGGTGCTGATGTGGGACGGGGGGCGTAGTAGCCCGCTGTCCTGGGGGAAACGGGTGGCCTTCGGGGTCGTGGAGGGGGGCGTGCGGCAGTGTGTCGGGGCTCGGGGGCATGCGTGTCCCCGGGGAGTCGTCGTGCCGGGGCGGAGCACGGGCGGGCGGTGCGAGGAGTGCGGGCGGCTGGACCGGGCGCACTCCGTCGCGGCGGACCGGGTCGCCGACGATCCGCGGCCGTATCGGGTGTACCTGGCCTGGTTCGGGCCCGGGCTGGTGAAAGTCGGGATCACGGCCGTCGAGCGGGGGTCGGTGCGGCTGCTGGAGCAGGGGGCGGTCTGCTTCACCTGGCTCGGCGTCGGGCCGTTGATGGCCGCCCGGCGCGCCGAGGAGCTGCTGCGGGCGGCGCTGCGGGTGCCGGACCGGATTCCGTACGCCGAGAAGCGGGCGGTGCGCGCCGCGCTGCCCGACGCGGAGGAGGAACGGACGCGTGAGATACGGGGGGTGTACGAGCGGGCTGTGGAACTGGGCGGCTGGCCCGAGTCGTTGGCACGTGAGCCCTGCCAACCCGTCGATCATGTACGGGCGTTCGGGCTGGCCGGGGCGCCGGCCGCCCTCGGCGAGGTCAGCGAGCTCGTCGCCGGGGGCTCGGTGAGCGGGGAACTGGTGGCGGCCGCCGGGCCCGATCTGCACCTGGCCGCCCCGGGCGGGGCGGTCGTCCTCGACACGCGGTTGCTGCGGGGGTGGGAGCTGGTTCCGGTGGGGAGCGGTGAAGTCGCCTTTCCCGTACGCCACTTCGACGCCGGCGCGGGACACCTGCAGGACGGACTGTTCTGAGGGCGCGGGAGAGTGCGGAGCGCGGTTCGTGCGGGAGGCTGCGGAGGCCTCCGGCCGGGGCCGGCGGTCCTCAAGGGCGGTCCTGCGGGGCGTGAAGGTGATGCCAGAGGGCATTCCGCCCTGCGGTGTGAGGGCCGTGTCAGGGCCGGACATGGGGTTCCCAGGTGTTGCCTGAGAGGCCCCTGTGCGTTTCTCAGGGAAATCACAGATAAGTGAAAGAGTGCTCTCAGGGGACCCCGACAAGGTGTCCACCATGACCACGACCTCGCCCCAGGGGCGCACCGAACTGCTGAGGCCGGACGGGAGCCCCGTCCGAGTGCTTGTGGTGGACGACGAGATGTCGATCACCGAACTGCTGTCCATGGCCCTGCGCTATGAGGGATGGCAGATCCGGAGCGCAGGTGACGGCACGGGCGCCATTCAGACCGCCCGTGAGTTCCGGCCCGACGCCGTCGTCCTGGACATGATGCTGCCGGACATGGACGGGCTGACCGTCCTGGGGCGGCTGCGGCGTGACCTGCCGGACGTTCCGGTGCTGTTCCTCACGGCCAAGGACGCCGTCGAGGACCGTATCGCCGGACTCACCGCCGGCGGCGACGACTACGTCACCAAGCCGTTCAGCCTGGAAGAGGTCGTGGCCCGGCTCCGGGGGCTCATCCGCCGTTCCGGCGCAGCCGACCGGCGTTCCGAGTCCGTGCTCGTCGTCGGGGACCTCACCCTCGACGAGGACAGCCACGAGGTCTCGCGGGCCGGGGACAACATCCATCTGACCGCCACCGAGTTCGAGCTGCTGCGCTACCTGATGCGCAACCCGCGGCGCGTGCTCAGCAAGGCGCAGATACTCGACCGCGTGTGGTCGTACGACTTCGGCGGCCAGGCCAACGTCGTCGAGCTGTACATCTCCTACCTGCGGCGCAAGATAGACGCGGGGCGTGAGCCGATGATCCACACCCGGCGCGGCGCCGGATACCTGATCAAGCCCGCTGTGTCATGAGCGGGCGACGACGGCCGCGTGCGCAGAAGAGACGGGCGGGAAAACCGCGCACCCTGCGGACGCGGCTCGTCGTCGTGTCCGTGACCCTGATCGCCGTGATCTGCGCGCTGATCGGAACCGTCACCACCCTGGTGCTGCGGGACCACCTGTACGGCCAGCTCGACGGGCGACTGGGTGAGGTCGCGGCGCGGGCCGCGCCCCGCAACGGCTTCGGAGGGCCGCCGGACCAGGCGAAGAACGGCGCCGGCACGCCTGGCCGGCAACAGGGCAAGACGCAGGTGACCGACCTTGCGCAGCTGGTCAAAGGCCCCCAGTCGGACAGCACCATCGCGGCCAAGGTCGTGAACGGCGCCATCACCGAGGCCGAGCGGGGCGTGAAGTCCACGAACGACTTCTCGATGGGCAACAAGCCGCTCACCGAGGCCCAGACCAAGGTGCTCAACTCCGTCTCCCAGGACGAGAAGACGCACACCGTGGAGCTCCCCGGGCTGGGCGACTACCGCGTCAAGTACGCCAGCAACGACACCTCCAGCTACTACGTGGCCATCCCCACGGCGGAGGTCGACAACACCATCAACACCCTGATCCTCGTCGAGGTCAGCCTCACCGTCGCCGGCCTCATCGCGGCCGGTCTCGCGGGCACCGTGATGGTCGGCGTCGCCACCCGCCCCCTCCGCAAGGTCGCCGCCACCGCAACCCGGGTCTCCGAGCTCCCCCTGCACACCGGCGAGGTCAACCTCAGCGAGCGGGTGCCCGAGACCGAGACGGACCCGCACACCGAGGTCGGGCAGGTCGGCGCGGCCCTCAACCGGATGCTGAACCACGTCCACGGCGCGCTGCACGCCCGCCAGGAGAGCGAGATGCGGGTCCGGCAGTTCGTCGCGGACGCCAGTCATGAACTCCGTACACCGCTGGCCTCCATCCGCGGATACGCGGAGCTGACCCGGCGCGGACGGGAGGAGGTCGGGCCCGACACCCGGCACGCCCTCGGGCGGATCGAGTCCGAGGCCGGCCGGATGACCTTCCTCGTCGAAGACCTCCTCCTGCTCGCCCGCCTCGACGCCGGACGGCCGCTGCAGTTCGAGCAGACCGACCTCGTCCCTCTCGTCATCGACACCGTCAGCGACGCCCGCGCCGCCGGCCGCGACCACGTCTGGCGGCTCGAACTGCCCGACGAGCCCGCCCTGGTGTCCGCGGACGCGGCCCGGCTGCAGCAGGTCCTCGTCAACCTGCTCGCCAACGCCCGTACGCACACCCCGCCCGGGACGACGGTCACCGCGCGCGTGCAACGGCGCGGGCCGTGGCTGTGCGTGGACGTCCAGGACAACGGTCAGGGCATCCAGGCCGACCTGCTTCCGCATGTCTTCGAACGGTTCGCGCGCGGCGACTCCTCGCGCTCCCGGGCCTCCGGCTCCACCGGTCTCGGCCTCGCCATCGTGCAGGCCGTCGCGACCGCGCACGGCGGCGCCGTCACCGTCGACAGCGTGCCCGGACGGACCGTGTTCACCGTGCACCTGCCGGCCATCGGCCCCGCCGTGCCCCAGCCCGCCCCCGAAACGAACTGGCAACTCGACTCACAGGTCGAGCACAGTGCCACCACATGGGTGCAACAGGGCGCCTGACGAAAGTCGACGACATGCGAACCGACTCTTCTCCCGGCACCCTGCCGGCGCGGGAGCACCTCCCGGCCGCCACAGCCGGTACGCCTGTCCTGGACGTAGTGATCCCCGTCTACAACGAGGAGAAGGACCTCCGGCCGTGCGTCCAGAGACTGCACGACCATCTGACGCGTACCTTCCCCTACTCCTTCCGCATCACGATCGCGGACAACGCGTCGACCGACACCACTCCCCTGGTGGCGCAGCGGCTGGCGGAACGGACCCCGCAGGTGAGGAACTTCCGGCTCGAGCAGAAGGGCCGCGGCCGAGCGCTGCGGACCGTCTGGTCGGCGTCGGACGCCCCGATCCTCGCGTACATGGACGTGGACCTGTCCACCGACCTCAACGCGCTGCTGCCGCTGGTGGCGCCGCTGATCTCCGGCCACTCCGACCTGGCGATCGGCTCCCGGCTCGCCCGTAGCTCCCGGGTGGTGCGCGGGCCGAAGCGGGAGTTCATCAGCCGCGCCTACAACCTGATCCTGCGCGGCTCGCTCCAGGCCCGCTTCTCGGACGCGCAGTGCGGGTTCAAGGCGATCCGGCGTGACGTCGCACAAGTTCTCCTTCCCTTGGTGGAAGACACCGGCTGGTTCTTCGACACTGAGATGCTGGTGCTCGCCGAGCGTGCCGGTCTCCGTATCCACGAGGTGCCGGTCGACTGGGTCGACGACCCGAACTCCACGGTGCACATCGTGAAGACGGCGACCGACGACCTGAAAGGGGTGTGGCGCGTGGGCAAGGCCCTGGCCACCGGTTCGCTGTCCCTCGACCGGCTCACCCGCCCGTTCGGCGACGATCCGCGCGACCGCGACATCCAGGACGTGCCCAAGGGCCTGGCCCGCCAGCTCGTCGGCTTCTGTGTCGTCGGCGGCCTGTCCACCCTCTTCTACCTGCTTCTCTACAGCGGCTTCCGCCAGTTCAGCGGCTCGCAGGTCGCCAACGCGCTCGCCCTGCTGGTGTCCGCGGTCGCCAACACCGCCGCCAACCGGCGCCTGACCTTCGGGGTGCGGGGCAGCGGCGGGGCCGTCAAGCACCAGGCGCAGGGTCTGGTCGTCTTCGGCATCGGCCTCGCGCTGACCAGCGGCTCGCTCGCCGCACTGAACGCGGCGACGTCCCACCCCGCGCACTCCACCGAACTGGCGGTCCTCATCGCCGCCAACCTCGCGGCGACGGTGCTGCGCTTCCTGCTCTTCCGCGTGTGGGTGTTCTCCGACCGGCGGGACGGCGACGACCCGGCGGACCAGGTGAGCCCCGCGGACCAGGCGACCGCCCCGACCACCCCGGTCGTCCCGCACGCCCCCTCGCACGCCCCCTCATCCCCGACGTACCCGACTTCTTCGACGTACCCGACGGCGCCCGCGTCCGCGCAGAACGGCGGCCCCTTCGCGCCGCTGCCGCAGCGCTCGGTCCCGCAGCAGCAGAACAGCACCCCGTGCGACCCGACGTCGACGTACGACACGACGTCTCAGCTCCGCGCCGGTGATGCCGCGGACGGCACCTGGAGGGACGCCACCATGCGGCTGCAGCCGGTGCGCCCCCGCGACACCGAGCCGGGGGACGCCCGATGACCACTCACCTCGACCAGGCGACCGCCTGGGATGCGCCGCCGGCCACCGCGCCGGTCACCCCGCGGCAACCGGTCGCCCCGGCCCCCGGGTCGGGCGAGCCGAAGCAGCCCCTGCACCGCAGACTGTGGCGCGGCCGCCCCGAGGACCCCCGCTGGGCCCGCCCGGCCTTCCTCGGCCTGCTGGCCGCCACCCTCCTCCTCTACCTCTACAACCTGAGCGCCTCCGGCTACGCCAACTCGTTCTACTCGGCGGCCGTCCAGGCCGGCAGTCAGAGCTGGAAGGCCTTCTTCTTCGGCTCCCTCGACGCGGGCAACGCCATCACCGTCGACAAGCCCCCGGCCTCGCTGTGGCCGATGGCCCTGTCGGTCCGGATCTTCGGCCTGAACTCGTGGGCGATCCTCGCTCCCGAGGTGCTGATGGGCGTCGGCACGGTCGCCGTCGTCTACGCCTCCGTGCGCCGCCGGTTCAGCCCCGCGGCCGGTCTGATCGCCGGCGCGGTCCTCGCGCTGACCCCGGTCGCGGCGCTGATGTTCCGGTTCAACAACCCGGACGCGATGCTGGCCCTGCTGATGGCCGTGGCCTGCTCCATGGTGGCCCGCGCTGTGGCGGACGGCCGGACGAAGTGGCTGCTGTGGGCCGGGGTCGCGATCGGTTTCGCGTTCCTCGCCAAGACGCTCCAGGCCTTCCTCATCCTCCCGCCGCTCGCGATCGTCTACGCGGTCTGCGCGCCGGTGCCGGTGAAGAAGCGCTTCGGACAGCTGGCCGCGGCGACCGCCGCGCTGGTCGTCTCCGGTGGCTGGTGGGTGGCGATCGTCGAGCTGTGGCCCGCCTCCTCCCGCCCGTACATCGGCGGCTCGCAGAACAACTCCTTCCTGGAGCTGACCTTCGGCTACAACGGTCTCGGCCGCCTCAACGGCGAGGAGACCGGCAGCGTCGGCGGGGGCGGTGGCGGCGGCAACACGGGCCAGTGGGGCGAGACCGGCTGGGACCGGATGTTCAACTCCGAGATCGGCGGCCAGATCTCCTGGCTGCTGCCGGCCGCGCTGGTCCTCCTGGTCGGCGGTCTGGTGGCCACCCGGAGGTTCCGCCGCACCTCGGTCACCCGCGGTCTGTTCCTCGTCTGGGGCGGCTCGCTGCTGATCACCATGGGCGTCTTCAGCTACATGGCGGGCATCTTCCACCAGTACTACACGGTGGCCCTCGCTCCCTACATGGCGGCCGTGATCGGCATGGGCGCGGGTCTGCTGTGGGAGAAGCGGTCCGAGATCTGGGCCTCGATCACCCTCGCGGCCTCGGTCGTCGCGGCGGCTTCCTGGTCGTACTTCCTGCTCAACCGCACCCCCGACTACCTGCCCTGGCTGAAGTGGCTG
The DNA here is from genome assembly GCF_044453465.1 of Streptomyces sp. NPDC051677. Lineage (NCBI taxonomy): Bacteria > Bacillati > Actinomycetota > Actinomycetes > Kitasatosporales > Streptomycetaceae > Streptomyces > Streptomyces sp. NPDC051677. The sequence goes on along the minus strand of NZ_JBITCT010000058.1, from coordinate 13,951 downwards.
GTCCTGATCGGCGGCCTGGTCGCCGCGCTCGGCCTGACCTTCGCGGGCCGGGTCAACCGTCAGCTGGCCCTCGCGGCGGCCTCCGTGGGCCTGGCAGCCGCGCTGGCCGGACCGACGGCGTACACCCTCAGCACGCTGCAGGAGGGCCACACCGGCTCCATCGTGACGGCGGGTCCGGCCGGCGCGAGCATGATGGGCGGCGGCGGTCCGGGCGGCGGCCGGGGCGGCTTCGGCGGCGGCATGGGCGGCGGCCAGAACCAGCAAGGTCAGCAGGGCCGGCAGAACGGCAACGGCAACACCCAGAACGGCAACGGCAACACCCAGAACGGCAACGGCTTCCCCGGCGGCGGTCAGATGGGCGGCGGTCAGACGGGTGGCGGCACGCCCGGCCAGAACCAGCAGAACGGCAAGGGCAGCACCCAGGGTCAGGGCCAGAACCAGGGCCAGAACCAGCAGGGCGGCATGCCCGGCGGTCAGACCGGTGACGGCGGCGGCATGGGCGGCGGTGGCGGTGTCGGCGGTCTGCTCAACGGCGCGTCGGTCACCGACGACGCCAAGAAGCTGCTGGAGACCGACTCCGGCGAGTACACCTGGGCCGCGGCCGCGATCGGCGCCCAGAACGCCGCGAGCTACCAGCTCGCCACGGGCGAGGCGGTGATGGCGATCGGCGGCTTCAACGGCACCGACCCGTCCCCGACGCTGGCGCAGTTCAAGCAGTACGTGGCCGACGGCAAGATCCACTACTTCATCGGCAGTGGCTCGGGCGGTGGCATGGGCGGCAGCAGCAGCGGCACGTCCTCGCAGATCAGCTCCTGGGTCGAGGCCAACTTCAAGAAGGTGACGGTCGGTTCGGCCACCTTCTACGACCTGACGCAGAAGGCGAGCGGCTGACCCGCTCCGAGATCGGTCGAGGGAAGAGAAGGGAAGGGCGGTGGCTCGGTGCCACCGCCCTTCTTCAATGCCCCGGCGTGCTCAGGAGCTGGTGAGGACGACGAGCTGCTGGGTCGCCCGGGTCATCGCGACATAGCGGTCCACCGCCCCTTCGATGCCCTCGCCGAACCCCTCCGGGTCGACGAGGACGACCAGGTCGAACTCGAGCCCCTTGGACAGTTCCGGGGTCAGCGACCGGACCCGCGACGACGTCGGCCGGAAGGACGGATCGCCGATGACGCAGACGATCCCGTCGTCGTGCGCGGCGAGCCACGCGTCGAGGACCGAACCCAGTTCCGCGACGGATCCGTGGACGACGGGGACGCCGCTGCTGCGCACGGACGTCGGCACGTTGGCGTCCGGGAGCGCGGCCCGGATGACCGGCTCGGCCTCCGTCATGATCTCCTCGGGCGTCCGGTAGTTGATGCTCAGGGAGGCCAGCTCGATCCGGTCGAAGCCGAGCCGCTCCAGCCGTTCCCGCCACGACTCCGTGAACCCGTGCCGGGCCTGGGCGCGGTCCCCGACGATGGTGAAGCTCCGGGACGGGCACCGCAGCAGCAGCATCTGCCACTCCGCGTCGGTGAGTTCCTGGGCCTCGTCGACGACGACGTGCGCGAACGGGCCGACGAGCAGATCCGGCTCGAGCGTGGGCAGTTCGGTCTCGTCCACCAGGCTGACCTGGGCGTCCTCGCCGCGCAACATCGTCACCAGGCCTTCGCCGTCGTCACCGTCGGCGCCGGAGTTGGCGGTGGCCTCGATCAGGTTGTCGACGACCTGGGTCATGCGCTCGCGCTGGGCGGCGAGGATCGCCGCGTGCCGGCGCTTCTGCCGGGCGGTCTCCGGGTCGCCGAGCCGCTGCCGTGCCGCGTCCAGCAGCGGCAGGTCGGACACCGTCCAGGCCTGGGCGTCCTGGCGCTGGAGCAGCTGGACGTCGTCCCGGTCGAGCCAGGGTGCGCACATCCGCAGGTAGGCGGGCACGGTCCACAGGTCGGAGACGAGGTCGGCGGCTTCGAGCAGCGGCCACGCGCGGTTGAAGGCGGTGAGCAGCTCCCTGTTCTGCAGCAGCGACTTGCGCAGCAGGGCGGGCGGGACGTCCTCGCCGTCGGGCCCGGCCTCGTGCTTGTCCATGATGATCGTGAGCAGCTCCGCCCAGACCTGCTCGCGTGCTTCGTTGTGCGGAGTGCCGGGTTCCGCCGCTTCGAAGGCCACGGCCCAGTCGCCGGCGGTCAGCTGGACGTCGGACCAGTGGGTCGTGACCGTCATCCCCTCGGCGGGCGGTTCCTCGTAGAACCTGACGGCCTTCTCGATCGCCTTCACCAGGTGCGCGGACGACTTCAGGCGGGCTGCCTCCGGGTCGGCCTCGACCGCTGCCGTGGCTCCCTCGGCGACGAGGTCCCGCAGAGTGCAGGTCTGCACGCCCTCCTCGCCGAGGCTGGGCAGGACGTCGGCGACGTACCCCAGGTAGGGCCGACTCGGGCCGACGAACAGCACGCCGCCCCGGCGGTGCCCGAGGCGCGGGTCGGAGTACAGCAGGTAGGCGGAGCGGTGCAGGGCGACGACGGTCTTGCCCGTGCCCGGACCGCCGTCCACGACGAGCGCGCCGCGGGATCCCGCGCGGATGACGGCGTCCTGGTCGGCCTGGATGGTGCCGAGCACGTCGCGCATCCGCGCCGACCGGTTGGCGCCCAGGCTGGCGATGAAGGCGGACTGGTCGTCGAGCGCGGCGTGCCCGGCGAACCCGTCCGAGGCGAAGACCTCGTCCCAGTAGTCGCTGATCCGGCCGCGGGTCCAGCGGTACCGGCGGCGGCTGGCCAGCCCCATCGGGTTGGCGTGGGTGGCCCCGAAGAACGGCTCGGCCGCGGGGGAGCGCCAGTCGACCAGCAGCCGGCGCCCCTCGCTGTCGGTGAGGCCGAGCCGTCCGACGTACAGGGGCTCGCCGCTGTCGGCGTCGACCATGTGTCCGAGGCACAGGTCCAGTCCGAAGCGGCGCAGGGCGCGCAGCCGGCCGGTCAGCCGGTGGATCTCGGTGTCCCGGTCCATCGCGTGCCGGCCCATGCCGCCGGGCGCCCGGCGCTCGGTGTCGAGGCGGTCGGACAGCTCGGCGATCGCCTCGTCGAGGCACTGCGCGATGGCCGCGAAGTGCCGCTCGTCGTCGGAGATCAGCGCCGGGTCGGCCTTGGCGGAAAGACGGTCGGGAAGGTCGAACGCGCTGGTGGTCAGGGGGTTCACTTGATCAGCTCCGATAAGAGGTCGCATACGACCATGGCACGCGGGAAGAGGGCGTCCGGACGGGCGTGACCGACCTCACGCGGTCGCGGGCGGCCGGTCCCGGCCGTCTCCGCTGTCCCGACCGGCCGCGTCGAGCAGCAGCTTCGCGGCCACCGTCGCCCCGTCGGTGCGGATCGTGGCGGCCATGGCGGTCGCGCGTGCGCGGGTCTCGGGGTCCAGGGCCGTTTCGAGCGCGGCCGACAGGGACTCGACGGTCGGCGTCGAATCGAGATGCGCCGCGCCGATGCCCAGCTCGGCCACCCGCTTCGCCCAGTACGGCTGGTCGGCGATCCGGGGGACCACCAGCTGGGGTGCGCCGGCCCGGGCGGCCGTCGTCGTGGTGCCCGCGCCGCCGTGGTGCACGACGGCGGCCACCCGGGGGAACAGCGCCTGCTGGTTGACCTCGCCGACGACGAAGCAGTCGTCGCCGTCGTCGACCGGGGCCAGACCCGCCCAGCCGCGGGCGAGGAGCACGCGGCGGCCCCGCGCACGGATCGTTTCGATGGCCACCCGGGCGATGTCCGTCGGGGCGTACGCGGCCATGCTGCCGAAGCCCACGTACACCGGTGGTGCGCCGGCCTCCAGGAACGCCTCCAGCTCCGCCGGGAGCGGACGGTCGTCGGGCAGGATCCACGCCCCCGTCTGCACGACGTCGAGGTCCGTCCTGCCCTGCGCCGGCCACAGCGTCGAGTCCGCCGCCAGCCATGGCCGGCCGGTGAGGACGTGGTCGCGGACGTTGTCCACCGGCGGCAGCCCGATCGCCGCCCGATGACGGTTGAGCGCCTCGCCGTACAACGCGTTCACCCGCTGGGCGTCCTGCTCCCACAGCACCCGGTTGTCGGTCTCGTCCTGCGGGGACGGCGTGCCCGGCCGCTGCCCCGGAGGGAAGTGCCGCGACGGCAGTCCCAGGGTGTGGAAGCACGCGAGGACGTAGGGGATGCCCAGTTTCTCGGCCACGTCCCGTGCTCCGGCCGGCATCAGGCCGGTCGCCAGCAGCGCGTCGCATCCCTCGGCCGCCGCGGTGAGGGTGTCGAACCGGGCGGCGACCAGCTCGGGAGCGAGCCGGAACGCGTCCTCCCTCGTCGGCGGCTTCGGTCCGGCGACCACCGACTTCACCGTCGGGCCGAGCGGCACCAGCGGCACGCCGACCCGCGCCAGCAGCGTGGCGAACTCCTCGTCCGGCGGCGCGCACACCTGTGCCTCCGCGCCGAGCTCCTGCAGCGCCACCGCCAGTCCCGCCAGCGGTTCGACGTCCCCACGCGATCCCCATGTCGTCAACAGCACGCGCACTTCGCGACCCCGTTTTCCGTAGATTGCGGCCCAGGCCGGAGATTCTGCGGCACGACGGGGGCCTTGCCGCAAGCCCCCCGGTGCGCTATAAGTTGAAAGTGGCAAGGAGTGGGCAACCTCCTTGCCTTTGCTTTTTTCGCGGGAGGTGCCCTGCCATGGCCGAGACCGCCAAGGATGCCGCCCGGCACAGCGTGTGGCTGGACGGCAAGGCGCGTCGGCGGGGGCGGGGCGGGCGGCAGCCCTCCGGGCTCGACCTGGACCGGATCACCGAGACCACCGTGCGGCTGCTGGACGCCGAGGGCCTGACCGGGTTCTCCATGCGGCGGCTGGCGGCCGAGCTGAACGTGACCGCGATGTCCGTGTACTGGTACGTCGACACCAAGGACGACCTCCTCGAACTCGCCCTGGACCGGGTCTACGGCGATCTGGAGGAGCTGCCCGACCCGCAGGCCGAGGACGCGGACTGGCGTGAGCAACTGCGCACGCTGGCCACGGTGTACCGCGGGCTGCTGGTCCGCCACTCCTGGCTGTCCCCGCTCGCCGGCCGCTACCTCAACCTCGGCCCGAACTCCCTGCGTTTCTCCAGCACGGTCCAGCAGGTCGTGCTGCGCACCGGCCTGCCCGCGCACGGCATCACCGGCGCGATCTCGGCCGTCTTCCAGTTCGTGTACGGCTACGGCACGATCGAGGGCCACTTCATCGCGCGCGCCGCGGACACCGGTCTGAGCCCGGACGAGTACTTCCGGCACGCGCTGAGCGCGAGCGCCGAGGCCCCGCAGACCGCGGAGGTCGTCGAGCGGTCCAAGAGCCTCATGGCGGCCCGCGGCGGCGACACGGTCGAGGAGATGATGGACCGCGACTTCACCTTCGCCCTGGACCTGCTGGTCGCGGGCATCGAGGCGATGGTGAGACGCGGCTGACCAGGGCCTGCGACCTGTCCTGGCCTGCCCTGTTCTGCCTTGGTCCGTCCGTCCTAGTCCTCCTGGACCAGCCGCGCCGGGAACCCGCCCGTCGCCACCGGTCCCCACCGCTCGGGCGTGACCCGGATGATCGACTTGCCCTGCTTGCGCATGGCCTCGCGATACTCGTCCCAGTCGGGGTGCTCGCCGGCGATGTTGCGGTAGTACTCCACGAGCGGCTCCACGGAGTCCGGAGCGTCGACGACCTCGGCCGTGCCGTCGATCTGGACCCAGGGCCCGTTCCAGTCGTCGCTCAGCACGAGGACGCTCACCCGCTCGTCCCGCTTGGCGTTGCGGACCTTGGCCCGCTCGGGGTAGGTCGAGACGACGATCCGCCCCGAGTCGTCGACCCCGCAGGTCAGCGGCGAGGCCTGGGCGCTGCCGTCGGCGCGCCGGGTGAGCAGGATCGCGCGGTGCCGGGGGCGGACGAAGTCCAGCAGCTCGTCCAGGGAGACCTTGGTGTTCGTCGCGATGTTCGGTGCCATGGGCCCACCCTAGGCGCGCGGCCCCCCTTTCGGCTGACCCTGCTGTGCCTACGTCTGCGCCGGTGTCGACCGGGCCTGCTATTGCTGCGGCAGGGCTTCTCCCTGCACCGCTTGGACGTCCAGTTCGACCTTCAGGGTGGTGCCGATGGCCGCGATGCCCGCCTGGACGACCTGGTTGTAGTCCATGGCGAAGTCCTCGCGCCGCAGTTCCGCCGTCGTCCGGAAGGCCGCGCGGGTACCGCCCCACGGGTCGGAGCCGGTGCCGAGGTAGGCCAGGTCCAGGTCCACCGGACGGGACACCCCGCGCATGGTCAGCTCACCGTGGACGGTCCAGCGGTCCGGGCCGGCCGGCGTCAGACCGGTCGAGCGGTAGGTGAGCTCCGGGTACGTCTCGACGTCCAGGAAGTCCGCCGAGCGCAGATGCGTGTCGCGCATGGCGTTGCCGGTGTCGATGGACGACGCCCGGATCACCGCCTCCACGCGGGACTTGGCGACGTCGTCCGGAGCGATCTCGACGGACGCCGTGAAGTCCGTGAACCGGCCGCGCACGCTGGAGATGCCCAGGTGCTGGGCGACCGCGGCGACGGTCGAGTGCGCCGGGTCGACGGTCCAGGGGCCGGGCGGGGGCAGTTCCGTGCCGCCCTGCCGGGCCAGGGTCACGATGCCGACCTCCGCCCGCCTGCTCGCCGTCACGATCGCGCTGGACGCCATCGGCGCGTACCCGACGGCCGTGACGATCACCGTGTACGCCCCCGGGGCGAGTTCGGTCGTGTCCCGTACGGCTCCTTCCGCGTCGGCCTCGGCGCGCAGCACCTGGCTCCCCGCCATGTCGGTCACCGTGACGACCGCGTGCGACACGGCCCACCCGTCCCGCGTGCGGATCTTCGCGGTCAGTCCCATCTCATGTGCTCCTCAACTGGAACCGGCCCGGTGCGTGGGGTGAACCCCCGCACCGGGCCGGAGCCTATAGCGATCCGAACTACTCGCCGGGGTGGGCGAGTTCGATGTCGTGGCCGTCGACGCCGGCGCCCGCGACGGTCAGCGCGGTGGCCACCGGCGGGTAGCCGGTCGCGATGACCGTGTAGTCGCCGCCGTCGAGGTCGGCGAAGGCGTACGCCCCGTCCGTGCCGGTGGTGGCGGTGCCGACCACGTTGCCCGCCGCGTCCACGAGCGTCACCCGCGCGTCGGCCAGCGGACCGTGCGGCGCCCGGACGACGCCCTGGAGCTGGGCGCCCGCGTCGAGGACGACCTCCGCGCGGGTCACGCCCGTCGCGCCGATCTCGACGGGCAGGGCGCGCGGCCGGAACCCGACGGCGTTGACCGCGACGGTCACGGCCCCCGGCACCAGCTCCGCGAAGGAGAACTCGCCCTGCTCACCGGTGGCGGCGGTGGCCAGCAGATCGCCCCGCACATCGGTGACGATCACCATCGCGTCCTTGACGCCGTCGCCCGACTCGGCGGCGCGCACGACACCGCTGAGCCCGCTGGTCCCGCTGAGCAGGATGTCGTACGCGACCGGCTCGCCGTTCACGACGACCGTCGAGGCCTGCGGCTGGAAGCCGTCCGCCGAGGCGATCAGCACGTACGAGCCCGTACCCGGCGCGTCCAGCGCGTAGGCGCCGTCGGCCTGTGAGACCGACCGGCCGAGCTGACGTCCGCCGAGCGAGATCAGCGTGACGGCGGCCTGCGGCACGGGCGCGCTCTCCGCGCCGCGCACGAAGCCGTGCACCGGGACGCCGCCCGAGGGCGACTGCGGGGCGGGGGCCTCGACGGTGGCGACGGCGGCGAGCCGCTGCGTGGCCTCGGCGCCGCCGGCCTCGGTGGTGGAGGCGGCGACGGCCCAGCTCGGGACCTTCTCCTCCACCGTCACCGGAGCCTCGACGGCGGCCGGAGCCTCCGTTGCGGCGACCGGGGCCTGCGTGCTGTCGGCCGGGGCGTCCTCGGCAGCGGCCTGCGCCAGCGCGCCCTTGGTCCTCAGCGGGACCTCCTTGATGAACAGGGTGATCAGGAAGGCCAGCAGGGCCAGGCCGGAGGCGATCAGGAAGACGTCCGCGATGCCGTGGCCGTACGCGCTCTCCATGACCGTGCGCAGCGGCGCGGGCAGCTTGTCCATGTCCGGAATGGAGTCGGAGCTCGAACCGGACGCGAGGGAGGCGTACTTGGGGCCGAGGTCGGCGATGCCGTCCTTGGCGTAGTCGGTGATGCGGTTGGCCATGACGGCGCCCAGCGCCGAGACGCCCATCGCACCGCCGAGGGACCGGAAGAAGGTCACGGTCGAGCTGGCCGAGCCGAGGTCGCTCGGGTCCACCTGGTTCTGCGTGGACAGCACCAGGTTCTGCATCATCATGCCGACGCCGAGACCCAGCAGCGCCATGAAGATCGCGGTCTTCCAGTAGTCCGTGTCGTAGCGGATCGTGCCCAGCAGTCCGAGGCCGGCCGTGATGAGCACACCACCGCTGACCAGCCAGGCCTTCCACTTGCCGGTACGGGTGATGAACTGCCCGGAGACGGTGGAGGAGACGAACAGACCGCCGATCATCGGGATCGTCATGACGCCCGACATGGTCGGGGACTTGTCCCGGGCCAGCTGGAAGTACTGGGCGAAGAACACCGTGCCGGAGAACATCGCGACGCCGACGAACATGGAGGCGATGGAGGAGAGGGTGATGGTGCGGTTGCGGAACAGCCGCAGCGGGATGATCGGCTCCTTGGCCTTCGACTCGACGAGCACGAAGACCAGCGCGAGGGCCACGGACCCGGCGACCATCGTGTACGTCTGCCAGGACAGCCAGTCGTACTTGTCACCGGCGAAGGTGACCCAGACCAGCAGCAGCGAGACCGCGGCCGAGATGAAGAACGCGCCGGCCCAGTCGACCTTGACGTCCCGCTTCACGACCGGCAGGTGCAGGGTCTTCTGCAGCACGATCAGCGCGATGACGGCGAAGGGCACGCCGACGTAGAAGCACCAGCGCCAGCCGAGCCAGCTCGTGTCGGTGATGACACCGCCGAGCAGCGGACCGCCGACGGTGGCGACGGCGAAGGTCGCGCCGAGGTAACCGGAGTAGCGCCCGCGCTCACGCGGGGAGATCATCGCGGCCATCACGATCTGCGCGAGGGCGGAGAGCCCGCCCACGCCGACGCCCTGGACGACCCGGCAGGCGATCAGCATGCCGGAGTTCTGCGAGAGCCCGGCCGCGGCCGACCCCAGCACATAGATGACGAGCGCTATCTGGACGAGCGCCTTCTTGTTGTAGAGGTCGGCGAGCTTGCCCCACAGGGGGGTGGTCGCCGTCATCGCCAGCAGGGTGGCGGTCACGACCCAGGTGTAGGCGGACTGGCCGCCGCCGAGGTCGCCGATGATCTCCGGGAGGGCGTTCGAGACGATCGTGGAGGAGAGGATCGCGACGAACATGCCGAGCAGCAGCCCGGAGAGCGCCTCCATGATCTGCCGGTGCGTCATCGGAGCGTCCGCGGCAGAGCCGTGGGACCCTCCGCCGTGCTTCGCGTGAGCCCGCACACCGGCTGGTGTGGTCGTTGCCATGGGCTTCCTTCTCTTACGTTGCTTGAGCGGGTGTACGGGTGGTCTGTGTCCGTTCGCCCACGGGGACGGGGGCGGAACCGGGGGCGGAAACGGGAGGCGGGGGTGCGGGCGGAGGGGGCGCGGGCGGGGGCTGCGGCCGGTGCGGGACCGTCCGGCAGTCGCCGAAGCTGGCGCGCAGCCGGGTCAGCAGTCCGACGAGCTGGCCGACCTCGGCGTCGGTCCAGTCGCCCAGCCGCTGCGCCAGCAGGTCGGCGCTCCGACGGGACAGCTCGGCGAGCATCGCGTGCCCCTCGGGGGTGAGGCGCAGGATGCGGGAGCGTTTGTCCGCCGGGTCGGGGGAGCGTTCGATCCATCCGCGGTCGGCGAGATGCGCGGCGTGCCGGCTGGTCACGGACATGTCGACGGCGAGCAGCTCGGAGAGATTGCTCATGCGCATGTCGCCGTGCCGGCCCAGCAGCGTCAGTACGGCGGCCGAGCCGGCGGAGCAGTCGGGCGGCAGGATCCGCCCGAGGTCCCGCTTCACGGCCCCGACGGCACTGAGCTGACGCGCCAACTCCTCGTACTGCGCCTGCCCGGCCATCTCACACCTCCTGTTTTTGTTGCTTGGGGCAACCATAGGAGCGGTTGGTTGCTACAGGCAAATAAAAGCGGCGTGAGGGCGGCAAAAAGTTGGCAAAGGCAAGTATTGCGAGGGTAAATGTGCAGATGGGGGAGTGGGCGGGGGTGTCTCGGTCGCCGGTCGAGGCACCGGGTTGTCGGGGCCCCTTCAGGGCTCGTGTGGTGACCCCCACTTGGGCCGCCCCGCCCGTTTTCGCTAGTGTCTCGGCCCATGGCTAACACCCAGGGCCCCCAGGGCAACCACGACCCCGCCGGCAGCACCCAGATGTTCCGCGCGTTCGTCGACGAGGGCGCCCCCCGGGCCGCCCAGCCGGCTCCCGCGCCGACCGGCTCCCGCATCGGCCTGATCGTCGGCGTCATCGCCGCCGTCGTGATCGTCGCCGCGGTCGCCTGGCTGGCGCTGAAGTAACGACCGCACGGTGACGCCGGGTGGCGCCGCGGCGTCACCGCGCCCCGCGACCTCTTCTCACTCCCACCGCACCGACACGTCCCGTGTCTCGATGCGCATCCCCAGCGGGACCCGCCACGCGTCGACGCACGCGCCTTGTCAAGGGTCCCGATCCTGGGCATTGTTGTGCCATGACGCTGACGCACGCCCTCTTGGGGCGCGAGTACCTACGTGTGTCCGACGACCGCTCCAAGCAGCGCCGTTCGGTCACGGAGCAGCACGACGACAACGTCGCGGCTACTGCCGAGCACGACATCGAGCTCGCCCAGCCGTACGACGGGGACAACGACAGGTCCGCTTCGAAGTTCGCCACGAAGCGCCGTGCCGACTTCGAGCAGCTGCTCGCCGATCTGCGCAGCGGACCGACCGGACGGGAGAGCGACTTCGGTGCGGACGTCCTGGTGCTGTGGGAGAACTCGCGCGGCTCCCGTCGAGTCTCCGAGTGGGCCATCCTCATTGAGCTGCTGGAAGACAAGGGCGTCCAGGTCTTCGTCACAGTCGATGACCGCCTGTACAACCCGGCCCGCCCTGCTGACCGCAAGGTGCTTCAGTCGGCCGCCATCGACAGCGAGCAGGAAGCTCTCAAGACATCCGCCCGGACGCGCCGCACTGCTGCGGCAGAGGCCGCCAAGGGCCGGCCGCACGGACGCCCACCGTTCGGTTTCCGGGGGGAGTACGACGCGAAGACCGGCAAGCTGGTCACGTGGTCGCCCGACGAGACACTCGTACCCGACTCGAAGCAGCCGAGCGGGCAGATCGCGAAGTGCGACATTCCGCGCGAGGTCTTCGTCCGCCTGCGCAAGGGGCATTCACTCCTGGCCATCTCGGAGGACTTCAAGCGACGCGGGATCCTCAACGAGAGCGGTACCCCGTACACCGGCCCGCACATCCGGAGCATGGCACTTCGGGCGGCGTATGCCGGGAAGCGAGTACACCAGGACCAGGTGACGGAAGGGACCTGGGACGGCCTCATCGATGAGGAGACTTTCTACGTCGTACAGCGCACCCTGACGACGCCCGGCCGCGCCATCATCCGCAACGGCAAGGCGAAACACGAGATCTCCCGCATCATCAAGTGCGGTGTCTGCGGCGACATCCTCAAGGCGATCACCCCGGAGGCCGTCGGGAAACCTCGCTACCAATGCGCGCTTCGATCCTGCGTCAAGATCGACAAGGCCGAGACAGACGAGGTCGTCATCGGTGCCATGCTCGCCTACCTCGCGAGCGACAAGGTGTATCGCGACTTTGCCGCGAGCCCCGGCGACTCCGAAAAGGCCGCCAGACTCCGTGCCGAAGTAGCTGCGATGCGAGCGGAGAAGGACGTGATGGAGGCCGCGGAGCCTGCCTCACTCGCTGAAGCGCGGATGATCGCCCGCGGCCTCGAACGCCTTGAGGCGGACATTGATCGGCTCGAAGAGGAGGTACGCAACCTGACCTTGCCCGCCGCGCTGAGTGACCTGATCCAGCCCGGCGTGAACGTGTGGCGAAGGTGGGAGGCGGCACCGATCAGTTCCCGTCGCTCGATCGCCCGACTCCTGCTCACACCGTCCGTGCTGGGGGAAGTGCGCGTGCACCAGATCGGCAGCGGCCGGAAGGTGGACGCTATGGACCGCATTGAGTGGTGGAGGGGATGAAGACGCTGCGTCTCTATCACCTGAGCTGCGGGCGGAATCTCGCCGACGTCACGATGCCGCTGGGAAACCCGGATTGGACGTCGGATGGCCTCTGCGTGACGCCACGGCCCAACGTCGACCAGGACGACTACAGGCGTCCTCACACAGAGGCGGACGGCGACGGATACGGGTACGTGTACACGTACACGTGGCGTTGCAAGTGCGGGGCGGCGCCCGTCGAGGCTCGGCATGCGCGCATCGCCAGCATGTGGGCGCAGGTGAATGATGCTCACCAGGCAGTTATACGGCTGCCGGTCGAATAGACTTCCGATCAGTACCTGAATGCGGATGCCGTGAGGAGCGGCGGTGCCGCCCGGGACGCACCTCGGACACCCGGACTAAGCCGAGGGCATGTTGGGTCAGCCTCACCGGGCAGACCCCCGGAGACATGCCCTCATGGCGAAAACGACTCCCCGTGAAATAAAGGCTGTTGAACCGGAGCCGTATCGGCGGCTCGCGGGGAAGATCGCGATCCTCGAACGGTGGCACGGGGCAGATGACCCTCGGCTGCCTGAACTGCGCCGTGACCTTCGCGCGATGCGTCTTGCAGAGCACATCCGTCAGGTAGTCGAGGCCGCTCCGCCACTGACTGCCGACCAGATCGGCCGCCTTCGCGACCTCCTGCCTCCTGTAGCCGCAGCCGAGCAGGGCGGAGGTGAGGCGGCATGATCCTGAACAGCCGAGAGGGCCGCCCCCGACAGGCGGCCCCCGGCGTCGCAGTCCGCGACCTCATCACCAACACGGTACGCGCCGAGTATGCGGCCGTGCCCGTGTGTGGACCCGACCGTAGGGGCGGGTGGTGATGGGCTACGAACTGCGCCGCACGCTCCGGGAAGCACTCGGGCCGGAGATCTCAGGCCTTCAGCGGGCGGTCGCCTTGGAGATCGCGGACGACGCCAACGACGCGACACGCCTGAGCTACGCGCCCTTGGAGGACCTGCGCCGGTGGACTGCGGCGAAGGACACCACCGTCGTACGGAACGCGCTGAAGCGGCTCGCTGCGGCCGGGTGGGAGTTCCGCGTACCCATCGACAAGAAGGGCAAGGACGGTCGGATCCTGTACGCCGTACCCGGCCGTCGTATGACCTTCCGGGTGCCCGAGGTCGAAGGGGTAGCCCCAGCTACCCCTAGCAAGGAGGAGCCCCCGCTACCCCATCAAGGGGGAGCCCCCGCTACCCCTCGCGACCCTGAAGGGGTAGCCCCGGCTCACTCAGGGGTAGCCCCGGCTCCTTCTGGGGTAGCCCCCGCTACCCCCTTCTCCTCATCCCCTCAGACCTCATCTTCTCCGCGCGCGCGTGCGGAACGGCTGCTACGGGATCTGGGGGCCACCGAGGACGAGACGACGAAGATCCTCGCCAAGATCGAAGCCAGCGGAAGCATCCGGAACCTCGCCGCCTACCTGAAGCGGATGGAAGCTCAGGGTGACCTCACTCGGTTGATCGCTGAGGAGCGCAGCGCCTCCGACAGGCGACAAGCCGCCGCCCGGCAAAGCGTCGCCATGGCGGGCGGCGAGCACGCCTTCGAAGACGACGGCTGCGGCACAGGCACCTGCCGATGCGAGCGGCCTCACCGCCACCGCGTCCACGGAGGCACGTGATGGGCACCTGGCCGCCTACCGAGCTACCGGGGCTTCACGTGGAGTTCGGCGCGTACGACGTGCAGGCGGCGCGCTGGGTGCGGGAGCCGTCGGCCCGCTACCGCTGCGTGTGCGGCTTCAGGCGGGCAGCGTCCGGGGTCAA
>NZ_JBITCT010000057.1:27493-62466 GCF_044453465.1 Streptomyces sp. NPDC051677 | reverse complement strand
ACCACCCCCCAGGTCATGCCTTCGACAGGGGGACACAGTCATGCCGGGCCCGGAGGCCAGCGGCCCCGTTGCAGGACCGCGAAGAACATAACGGGTACGCCTCGATGCGTTTACGGATCATCTCGACTGGATCACGAGTGTCTCCGTTGGGCACATGAGCGTATGCCCACACCGGGCGTTTGCGGCCGGATGCCCGTGTCGGGTCGGTGACGGCCGGGTCGACAACCAGCGGGTCGACCACGGGGAATGGGCGTAGGGGAGGTCGGGCTGGAGCAGGCGGACGCCGCGAGAAGGCAGGTCGAATGCCCGAAAGAACGCGGAGGCGGCGGCCATCGGGTGAACTGCCGAGCAGATGTCGTGGACGACGGCGCTATCGAACAGCGACGTCGAGCGCAGACCACCGCCAGGCGTGTCGGCCTGTTCGTGCAGGGCAACACTCGACAAGGCCGATTCGGGACCGTAGTTCGTCCAGGCGCAGAGCACCTATGTCCGTGCCGCCCAAGCGGACCGTACCTGCGTCGGGCACCTGGAAGCGCTCGATGAGCTGGAACAGGGTGGTCTTGCCTGCCCCGGAGGGGCCCACGCCAGCTGAAAATGCAATGCGGACAGCCGGGCAGAATCTCCTTCGAAAACAGGAGAGTTTCTGCACGTAGCCCCCGTGTCATTACGTCACCGCTTCAGCGTGGTGATCATTAATCGCTCCCCGTTGCGCCACTCACTATACGAACTCTTTACCTGCTGAGATCAACCCGGACGCGCGTGACGTACATCACATGACCTGCCGGGAACTTCGGAGTGCTGCACTCCGATTAAGGCGTGAGAAGGTTGCTTGGCTAGAATTTTTCACAGCAGGCCGGCCCTCCTGCAGACCGCCTGATCAGGGAACTCCGGTGACGGTGACCCGAGAAGCGCCCCGCTCATGACTGGCTGAAACCTGCACCATTCCAGAACAGCCCGAAACTGACGACTGAGCGCACTACAGCATGACCACAAGCCACATTGGCGAGAATTGTTCAACCACAAAGAGAGGAGGTGGCGGGGGTTATTGGGGGATCCTCGCTACTCGCGTAGATAACTCGACCTTCGCGCCGTATACCCCGACATACGATGATGTCTCGGGCTGCTGTGTCGATTCCAGACGGCGGTCCGGAGCGGCGCGAGCAATAGTCAAGACCTGTGGTCTGGGTAGCTTGTGTTCCTGGGCTCGCCGCCGGGTTCTTCCGGAGCCTCCGACCAGCACCCTGGAGGCCCGGCAGCGAAAGCCGGTGACCGTGTAGCTGGTGCTCACGACCTCGCACGGCTCCCGCCGCCACGCCCGCGCGGGCGTGGCGGCGGGAGCCGACCAGGTGTGTCAGCAGACCGCGGTTCGGTCGTAACGCCCGCCGTTGGTGTGGAAGTACTTGCTCTGCCTGGGGGGAATGGACTGGCAGGAGGTGTCCCGCCAGTTGTGGACGATGATCCTGACGCGCATCGTGCCGCGACACCCGTTGTACACCCAACCTGACATGCCGCCGTCGGGGTTGTTGGTGACACCACTGCGATCGATGCACGCGGGCGCCGTACCGCCGGCGGCGGCGACGGCAGAGGCGGCCTGTGCCGGAGCCGTGGCGCCCAGGACTCCTGCCAGCACGAGAGCGGCCGAGCCGATGATGGCCTTGCCCTTCGTCGTCAGCATTGTTGTTGCCCTCCCTTGGTGGTGGAGGCGGCGCGGGCCGCCTCCCGTCTGCACATCGAGAGTGCGTGCGGGTGGACGACAGGTGCCAGGGCTCGCCGCAGAGCGAGTGATTCCTGGGACGTTTCACCGGCTGACCTGCTGCGACGGCTCCGCGTGTGAAGCGCGTGCGGGATGTACCGGCTCGCCGAAGTGAGGTGACCGTGCGGTGCGGACGTACCGCGCGTGGGACCCGAAGCCTGTCATTCGGCGGCGGACGTCATCGAGCGCTGAAGCATTCCCGGGCCGAGCTGTGAGCCGGTATGAAGCACAGCCGCAGGTCGGTCCGGGCCGGGTCGCCGATCATCGGGGTGAAGCGGTAGAGAGCCGTTTCCGCAGCGTTTCTGACGACGACTCGACGCGGGCGTGCGCCGGGGGCGGAGACCTCGATGGCGTCCCCGACCCGCGCGTGCCAGATGCGGCCCCAGCCGGCGGCGCACACCTCGCTGTACCGGATCTCGACGCCCGCACCGGTGCCGGTGCGGTGCTGCGGCTCGAGGGAGTCCACCCGGCCGGGCAGCCCGCAGGCCATGGCCTCGGGGTCCTTGCCGTCGCAGCCCTTGCCCTCGCAGCCGGGGGCGGGGTTCAGCACGGGAGACGCCAGGCTCGTCGGCTGCCGCCCGGCGCCCGGGCCCCCCACGGACAGCACCAGCATCGCCGCGGCGGTCACCGCCGCCGCCCCCGCGCCGACGGCGAACGGCCAGCGGCGCCGGCCGGGGGTACCCGTGGCGGCCACGCCGGTCCTCGGGGACTCCTGCGGGCGGAAGCGGGGCGACGGGGCGGAACGGAGGGAGGCGGCGCGCCCGCTCCACTCGGCGTCCGCCAGTTCCCACAGCGCGAGCAGCCGTCCGGCGGGCTCCCCCGCCATCGCGCACAGCGCCTCGACGGCCTGCCGGGGCGCCGGCGCCTTGCCGTTGAGATAGCGCTCCCACGACGACTTGCTGTACGCGGTGCGCTCGGCCAGCGCCACCAGGGTCAGGCCCGTGCGCGCCCTCAGGTGCCGAAGCCCCTCGGCCAGCGCCGCGCACTCCGGTGCCGGGCCGGTCATCCGCGTAGCACCTGCCAGGTGTGCGGGCCGACCACGCCGTCTGCCGGCAGCCCGGCATCCTTCTGCAGACGCATCACGGCCGCGATGGTCTGCTGCCCGTAGATCCCGTCGACGGCGCCCGGCTCCAGCTTGCGGTAGCGCAGCAGACACTGGGCCTCCACCACGTCCCAGCCCGGTCCGGCGAGGAGGGCGGTGCGCGTCGTGCTGTATCCCGCGCTCAGTCCGCCGCCCACCGCGTCGGCCTCGTGGACCCTGCACGGGTAGGTCCTGCCCGGCTTGAAGACATACCGGCCCGGCCCCTCGGAGGGGGTGGGGGCGCTGCCGCTCGGCCGGGAGCCGGGCGTGCCCACCGCGGTCTTCACCTTGCCGTCCTCGCCGTCATCAGCCCTCCAGGGCAGGGCGATCAGCAGGCCGACGCCCATCCCCAGGAGCGCGGCGGCCACGACGGCGACGAGAACAATTGGCCTGCGCACCTCCGGCGGTCGCCGGGCGGCCGTCGAGTCCCCTGCTTCCGGGCCGCCCTCGTCGTCTGCTCGCGGGCCGCCGTCGCCCTCCCGGCCGATCGACGGGGACGGCGCGACAGCCCGCTGCTGCCACGCCCCCTCCGCCACCTCGTGCAGCACCCGCAGCCGGGTCGGCTCGACTCCGGCGACCCGCGCCAGCTCCTCCACCGCGTGCTGTGGTGGCAGCGCTTTGCCGTTGAGGTAGCGCTCCCACGACGAGCGGCTGTATCCGGTCTTGGCCGCGAGCGAAGCCAGGCTCAGCCCGCTGTGGTCCTTCAATCTCCGTAAGTGCACCACGAGTTGCCGGACTCGCTGGTCCAGCGCGTCCGGCAGTTCCTTCCAACGCGCCATGCTCCGCCCCCCATACACATCAGAAATCCCTCGGCGGCCCGCCTCACTGTCGCTCCTTTGGTACACCCGACGCGGACCCCGGAACTCGAACTGCCGCACCACGCCCTTGCTTTCGGCCAGACCCGACAGCGTCGGACATCCCGGCGCCGCCGCATCGCACAGGACGTCCCAGCAGGTCGACGCGGGGGACGTCCCGCAGTGTCCCCACCCTGCGGGCTTCGGTGGCTGCGACCCGGATTGGCCAGCAATCTCTGTAGGGCACAGCAGCCGGGGCCGTCCGTCCCGGCTGACACGACCATCACGACGGAGGAACCACCATGCGCAACACGGCAGTTGTCATGCGGCTCGGTCTGCTCACGGCGACCGCGGCCCTGGGCGTGGGCTCGCTGCCGGGGTCGACGGCCACGGCGGCCCCTGCGTCGGCCCCGGCCTCGGCCCCGGCGGAGCAACAGAACGTCCAGGTGCAGGCCGTCCAGTACATCCCTGGCAAGGACATCACGCTCGGCTCGTGCAAGGGCTGGCTCAACCGCCGGACCACGGACGGCTATGTGCAGGCCCTCGGCCAGTCCTGGGGAGCTCGGTGCTACGTCTGGCTGGAGCGCGCGGACATCCACTTCGCCTGGAAGGAGGTCTCCCACTCCTACGAGATCCAGCAGTCGAAGGCTGCCACGGGGTTCCACTGGAACGGGCGCAACTACGGGTCACGCGTCTGCATTTCCAACCTGGCCCTGGGCGGCACGCAGTGCGGAGCCACCGCCTGGTAGCAGCCGTCGCGCACGAGGGAGTCGGCGAGCCGGCCCGGCACAGACGCCGACGCTCTCCTCTAGGCTCTGACCTGCGGTTCACAGGGAGTCGCAGGGAGAGGGGAGTTCCCGTCATGGGTGGGTCGGTCAGCGCGGTCAGCAGTAACGGGGTGTACTCCTTCACCAAGCCCAATCGCGACAGCGTCACGCTGCTCGCCGGGCTCGGGGTGGAGGGGGACGTGCACTCCGGGGTCACCGTGAAGCACCGGTCGCGGGTGAAGCAGGACCCCACGCAGCCGAATCTGCGGCAGGTCCACCTCATTCACGAGGAGCTGTTCGAGGAGGTGCGGGCGGCCGGGTTCGAGGTGGCCGCCGGGCAGCTGGGCGAGAACGTGACCACGCGCGGGATCGACCTGCACGGCCTGCCGGTCGGGACGCTGCTGCGGCTCGGCGCGGAGGCCGTGCTCGAGGTGACCGGGCTGCGCAACCCCTGTGCGCAGATCGACGACTTCCAGAAGGGCCTGCTGAAGCAGGTCGTCCGCCAGGACGCCGACGGTCGCCCCGAGTTCCGGGCCGGGATCATGAGCATCGTGCTGAGCGGGGGCGTGGTGCGGCCCGGGGACTCGATCACGGTCGAGCTGCCGGACGGGCCGCACCGGCCCCTGGAGCGTGTGTAGCCACTCCCTGCGTGGCATTACGGCATTACGCCCTGAACGTCGCGGGGCGTTCGGGGCTCGCCTCCGCCAGCGCCTTGGTGACCGCCTCGACGCCGGCCTGCAGACCGTAGACGGGGGTGTCGGGCTGCTGGCGCCAGGAGTCGTCGATGCCGCCCGAGTCGACGGTGTCGAAGCCGAGTTCGTCGATGAGGGCACGCACCTTCGCCTTCGCCGCCTCGTCGTCGCCGGCCACCGGGAGCGCGACGCGGTCGGGGTCGCCGGCGGGGCGCGGGCGGTCCAGTATGTCCTGGGCGGCCGTGCCGTTGAAGGCCTTGATCACGCGGTGGCCGATCCGGCGTTCCGTCCAGCGGCTCTCGGTGATGCCCTCGTCCTCGATCTCCGCGATCCGGCCGTCGCGCTGCTGCGGGTAGTAGTTGTTGGTGTCGATGACGGCGACGTCGTCGGCCGCGCCGTCCAGGATGCCGGACGGCAGGCCGGGCACCGCCTTCACCGGGATCGTGATCACCACGACCTCGGCGCCGCGGGCGGCCTCCTGGACGGCGACGGGGGTCGCTCCGGTCTCCTCGGCGAGTTCCGTGAGCGTCTGCGGGCCGCGGGAGTTCGCGACGGAGACGTCGTGGCCGAGGGCGGTGAGACGCCGGGTGAGATTGCCGCCGATGTTGCCCGCGCCGATGATGCCGATCTTCATGACAGGCCTTGCCTTCCGGAATCGATCAGGATCGATGCACATGCATGCTTCTTGATCGCACCAACCCCGGTCGGCGGACGGCTATTCCACCCGCACGACAATCTTTCCCGTGTGCGTGTTCGACTCCATCAGGCGGTGCGCGTCCCGGATGCGGTCCAGGCCGTCGAAGACCTCGGCGACGACCGGGCGCAGGGTGCCGTCGGCGAGGCCGGAGCCGATGTAGTGGGCGGCGCGGCGGCGGCCCTCCGGGTTGCCGGTGACCACGAAGTCGGCGTAGCCGTGCACGGTCAGCGGCCACCGGCGGGGCAGCAGGATGGGCTGCTGGTCCAGCCAGCCGTAGCTGACCAGCGTGCCGTCCGGCACCACCGCCTCACCCAGGGCCGCGAAGCCGGCGCCGCCGATCGCGTCGAAGACGATGTCCACGCCCTGCCCGTCGGTCAGCCGCCGGGTCTCCTTGACCACGTCCTCGTCGTCGCTGACGATGACGTGCTCCGCGCCCAGGTCGTAGAGGCGCCGCCGTTTGGCCTCGGTACGGGTGGTGACGATCGGGACGGCGCCGGCCCGGCGGGCGACCTGGATCGCGGCCGTGCCCGCCCCGCTGGACGCGCCGGTGATCAGGACGCGGTCGCCGGGACCCATCCCGGCCCGTTCGACCAGGGCGCCGTAGGCGGTCGTATAGGTCAGCCAGACGGCGGCCGCGGTGACGGGGTCAGTGCCGGCGGGACGCGCCACGAGCGAGGTCTCGGGCAGCAGGACCCGGTCGCCGTAGACGCCGTGGACACCGAGGTCGAAGTTGCCCGCCGACAGCACCGGGTCGCCGGGCGCGAAGCCGGTCACGCCCTCGCCGACCGCCTCGACCTCGCCGGCCGCCTCGTAGCCGTTGCGGGAGCCGGGCAGGGTGGGCTGGTAGAAGTAGCCGCCCGAGCGGAAGAGGGCCTCGGCCCGGTTGAGCGCCAGCGCCTCGACACGGACGAGCACCTCCCCGGGGCCGGGCGGGGGCAGCTCCACCTCCTCGACGGTGAGGACGTCGGGGCCGCCGATCTCGTGAAAGAGCACTGCACGAGCGGAAGTCGATGAGGAACTCGATACGGATTTCGATGGGGAATTCGATGCGGAAGTTGTCATGCCGTCGACGCTAGGGCGGTGGGGCGAGACGATCCATGTCCATCGGTATCGGTTTCCTGTCCGTACGTCTCGCTCCCCGCTCAAAGGGCCTACGGTGTCGGCATGGACGTACTCAGCGACGCCGTCGCCGCGATGCGCAGCGGGCGGCCGCACTCCTCGCGGCGGGACAAGTTCGCACCCTGGGGAGTCCGGTTCGGGGCCTCGGACGGGGCCGGATTCCATGTGCTGCTGCGCGGGTCGGCATGGCTGATCCCGGCGACGGGCGAGCCGGTGGCACTGGCGGCCGGGGACGTGGTGTTCCTGGCGCACGGGCACGGACACGCGCTCGCCAGCGGGCTCGACGTGACCGTGGAGGACGCGCCGGTGGGCCCCGACGGGCGCTGGCGCAAAGAGCCGCCCCAGCAAGAGGAGTCAGGGACTGCCGACACCGTCATGATGTGCGGCGTCTACCAGTTGGACCGCCGCCGCGCCCACCGTTTCCTGGCGGAGCTGCCGGAGGTGGTGCACCTGCCCGCCCGGGTCGGCACGCACCGTTCACTGCGGGCGGCGGTGGAGCTGCTGGGCATGGAGCTGGACGAGCTCAGGCCCGGTTCGGACGCCATCGTGACCGCGCTCCTGGACACTCTGCTGCTGTACATCCTGCGCGCCTGGTGGCAGCAGGAGCGGGGCGCCGGGCGGGCGGCGGGCTGGGCGGCCGCGCTCGCCGACCCGGCGGTCTCGGCGGCCCTGCGCGCGATCCACGGCGACCCGGCCCGCCCGTGGACCGTGGAGGAACTCGGCGCCGAGGGCGGCCTCTCCCGCGCCGCCTTCGCCCGCCGGTTCGCCGCCCTGGTGGGCGAGCCGCCGCTGACGTATCTGACGTGGTGGCGGATGACGACCGCCGGCCGACTGCTGCGCGCGGACGACGTGCCGATGCGCCAGGTCGCCCAACGCACCGGCTACACCTCGGAGTTCGCCTTCGCCAAGGCGTTCAAGCGGGAGTACGGGGTGGCTCCTGGCCAGTACCGGCGCCGGACCGCCCCGGAGGCGGCGGTCGACCGGGCGGCGGCGCGATCCTGACGCCCGGCATGGCGAAGGGGGGCGCCCACAGCGGCGCCCCCCCTCTCGGCCCGGACTCAGGTCACTTGCTCAGGTACGCCCAGAACTCGTCGAACGAGAGCACCTTGTCCCCGTTGAGGTCGCGGCTCTTGATGATGACCTCGGCGACCGACTCGGTGACGTTCCAGTCGCCCTCCTGGGCCAGGGCGGCCTTGAACTCGGTCGCGGTGATGAAGCCGTCACCGTCCGTGTCGATCCGCTGGAACTGCTTGCGCGCTTCTTCGATGTCGGCCACCGATCCGCCCCTCTTCGTCATGCCTTGCGGTCGTACGTTGCTGTCCTACTGACGCAGGTCAGATTAACGGCCCTGGTGAACGCCCGACGCAGCGACCACCCACAGACCCGAGGAGGACGACCATGGGGCCCTTGCGGGCAATTCTCGACGCGGCCGCACGCGGCGCGTTCCCGCCGCCCGACGGCCGGACGACCGTCGTCCCCCAGCCCTCCCGCCGCGACGCGGGCGTCCTCGCCTTCACCGCGCACTCGGTCGTCTTCACGGACGAGGACCCGGGCTGGGTGTACGGCGCACTGCGCGACGTCGACTCCGATCCCCTGTCGGCGTCCATGAACCCGCGCTTCCTGGCCGCTCTCATGGAGCGCACGGGACGTACGGCCGAGACGATCGACGCGATGCTGGTGGCCGCCCCGCTGCCCGGCGAGCCGCCGCTGCCGCTGCCGCTGCCGCTGCGGGAGATCGAGGACCGCGACCAACCCCGGATCCGCTACGCCCGGCGCCGGCGCGAGGAGGTGCGCGCCTGGTCGACGGACGGCGGGATCCTGGTCATGGGGCGGGGCATCGGCGGCCGGCTGGAGGTGTCGGTCGAGGTCGACGAGACGGGACGGCACCGGCGTCTCGGCCGCCGCCTGGTCACCGCCGCCCGTCACCTGGCCACCGAGCCGGTCTGGGCCCAGATCGCCCCCGGAAACGCCCGCAGCATACGGGCGTTCCAGGCGGCGGGCTACGCACCGGTGGGCGCGGAACTCCTGCTGACGACACCCGAGGACCGGTCCTAGGTTCGTGTCCGCAAAGTGGGAGTCCCCCCTCTGGGGGAGCGTGCCAGGCGGGGCTGCGGACGCGGCCTAGCGGAAGATGCCGGTGTGGCCGAGCGAGTAGCGGCCGGGCTGTGGGTAGACGGCGAGACCGTGCGGTCCCCTGCCGACCTTGATGCGGGCGAGCTGGCGGCCGGTGCCGGTGTCGATGGCGTACACCTCGGAGTCGTAGCGCCCGGACAGCCACAGGACCTTGCCGTCCGCCGAGACGCCTCCCATGTCGGGGCTGCCGCCGTCGGGCAGATGCCATTTCCTGGTGATCTCGTTCCTGGCGAAGTCGAAGACGGAGACGGTGCCCTCGCCGCGGTTGGAGACGTACATCTCGCGGGAGTCGCGGCTGACGTACAGCCCGTGGCAGCCCTTGCCGGTGTACAGGAACCGCGGCTCGCCGAAGGTGTCGCCGTCGATGATCCACATCCCGTCGGCCATCATGTCCGCGATGTAGAACCGCTTGCCGTCGGGTGAGACCTTCACGTCCTGCGGCATGGCGCCCTTGAAGGGCAGTTTCCGCTGTCCGACGACCTTCATCTGCTCGGTGTCGACCTTCAGCAGCTCCCCGCTGAACTCGCAGGACACGATGAAGTACCGCCCGTCGAGGGAGAAGTCGGCGTGGTTGACGCCGTAGCAGCTGACCGGTTCGGTCTTGATCCGCTTCATGGTGTGCGGGTCGCGGAAGACGAGCTCGCGGTCGAGGGAGGCCATGACGACGGCGTACCGGCCGTTGGGCGTGAAGTAGAGGTTGTACGGGTCGTGCACCTCGATCGACCGGCCGGCTTTTCCGGTCTTCGGGTCGATGGGGGTGAGGGTGTGCCCGCGGTTGTTGTTGACCCACAGCGTCTTCATGTCCCAGGACGGCACGACGTGCTGCGGCTGGCGGCCGACGTTAAGGGTGTCGATCACCTCGTAGGTCTTCGGGTCGATGACGGAGACGGTGTCGGACTCGGTGTTGGGGACGTAGACCCGGGACGGGAAGTCCTTGACCGCCGGGGAGAGCTTGTTGGGGCGGTCGGCGGCGTAGACGTCCTTCGGGTCCAGCACGGGCGGCATGCCGGGCAGCCCGTCGACGACCGGTTTGCGCGGCTTCTTCAGCGCCGGGGCGGCCGCCTTGGTGGCCCCGTCCGTGCCGTCCCGGTCGGCGCCGCTCTTGTCGTCGGCGCCGCAGGCGGCGAGGACGGCGAGCGCGGCGCCGGCCAGCAGGGTGCTTTTCACGAGGTTGCGGTGCATCAGCCGATCAGCTCCGTGGTGGTGACCGCGCGCAGTCCGCGGTGGTCGAGTTCGTCCAGGACGGCGGGGAGCGCGGCGACCGTGTCGGCGTACCCGAAGTGCAGGCTCACGACGGACCCGTCCCGGACGGCGTCGAGGACGTTGCGGGCGACGGCGGGGGCGCCGGGCGAGGTGAAGTCGAGGGAGTCGACGTCGTAGGAGAGGACGTGCGGGTAGCCGGCGCGGCGGGCCAGCGCCTCGACGAGCGGAGAGGCGCGGGCGGTGCGGGAGGGGCGGAACCAGGTTCCGATGGATCCGGTGAGTCTGCGCAGCCGCTCGGCGCAGCCGGTGATCTCGGCCGCCGCGTCCGTCTCGGACATGGCGTTGACGTCCAGGTGGCGCTGGGTGTGGTTGCCGAGGTCGTGTCCGCCGTCGAGGATGCGGCGGGCGAGGTCGGGGTGTTCGTCGAGCCAGCTCCCGACGGCCAGTACGGTGACCCGCGCCCCTCGTCGCTCGGCCTCTGCGAGCAGGGCGCGGGCGACGGAGGGTTCCCCCTGCCCGTGGAAGGTGAGGGCGACCCGGGGCCGGTCCCGGGGCCCGTGGGCGATCTGCGCGGGCTGCCCCGGGTAGGCGCGGGGGGCGGGGGCGGGTCTCGGGGAGGCGGGGGTCGCGGAGGCGGGGCCGGGGGAGGCTGGGGTCGCGGAGGCGGGGGCGCGGTGGGCGGCGACGGCGCCGGAGGCGGTCCCGGGGGGCGAACACGCGGCCGCGAACGCACCCCCGGCGACGAGCCCGGCGCCCGCCCACAGCACGGAACGACGGTCGGATGTGGTCACCCGCACCATTTAAGGGGTGAAATGCGGCAATTCCGGCGATTGACGCAACGGCGGCCCGCACAACCAGCCCGTCCGGCGCTTGCGGGCACGGCCGTCGACACGGCCCACGCCACGGCCGTCGCCGCCGCCTACCGGTCGGCGACGCGCAGCTCGAACCACGTCGTCTTCCCCCGCGGCAACAGGTCCACGCCCCACCGATCCGACAGCTTGTCGACGAGGAACAGCCCCCGCCCGCTGACGTCCAGTTCCTGGACCGGCATCAGACAGGGCAGCCCCCGGGAGGGATCGCGGACCTCGACGCGGATCCAGCCGCGCCTGCGCCGCATCCGCAGCCCGAAGGCGCGGGCGCCGGTGTGCCGTACGGCGTTGCCGACGAGTTCGGAGACGAGGAGGACCGCGTCCTCCGTCATCTTGGGGGTCAGCCCCCACTGGCGCAGGACGACGATCTGGGCGAGCCGGCGGGCCGCGGCGGCGGACTCGGGGCGGGACGGCAGTTGGACCTCGCCGTCCGTCGGATTGCCGAACAACTCCAGGGCCTTGAGCGCCCGTTCGTCCTCGACCGCAGGCGACCAGCGCGCCGCGGTCGCACGGCCCTGTCCCCGCGGCTGTTCGATGCCCTCCAGCCCCGCCATGCCCCCATCATGGCCGTCCGGGGCCCCCTCCGGAGGCGTTCCGACGGAATACGCCCCCCGGAACCTACCATTCCGCACGTTTCGACCGGCATATGCCAGAGGCAGCTCGTTCTCTACCAAACCCCCATCAACCTGCGATGACGGCCCATCCGGGGGCAATCGCCAGGCTTCCTCGACAGGACAGACTTAAGGTTGCCTTAAGGTTCCCATAAACCGCCCCATCGAGGGACCCGGATGAGACAGCCCGTCAATTGCAAGTGATTCCGGGCAGGTCGAAGGAGACGTCCCTCACAGGAACTTGGCCTTCCCGGGACCGTCCTCCACGAAGCTGCGCATGCCGATCTCACGGTCGGCGGTGGCGAACAGGCCCGCGAACCAGTTGCGTTCGACCGCCAGGCCCGTCTCGAGGTCCGTGTCCAGACCGGTGTCGATCGACTCCTTCGCCGCGCGCAGCGCGATCGCCGGACCCTGCGCCAGCTTCGCCGCCCAGGCGTGCGCCTCCGTGTACACGTCGGCCGCCGGGACCACCCGGTCCACCAGGCCCAGCGTCAGCGCCTCGTCGGCCTTCACCATCCGGCCCGTGAAGACCAGGTCCTTCGCCTTGGACGGGCCGATCAGCCGGGCCAGGCGCTGGGTGCCGCCGGCGCCGGGGATCAGCCCGAGCAGGATCTCCGGCTGGCCCAGCTTGGCGTTGTCCCCGGCGATGCGGAAGTCCGCGCACAGCGCGAGCTCGCAGCCGCCGCCCAGCGCGTATCCGGTGACGGCCGCCACGACCGGCTTGGGGATGCGGGCGACCGCCGTGAAGGAATCCTGCAGGGCGCGGGCGCGCAGGACCATCGCGGCGTGGTCCATCTGCTGCATCTCCTTGATGTCCGCGCCCGCCGCGAACACCTTCTCGCCGCCGTACACGACGACCGCGCGTACGTCGTCACGGCGGCCCGCCTCCTCGGCGAGCTCCTTGAGCCGGTCCTGGGTGGCGATGTCCAGCGCGTTCATGGGCGGGCGGTCGAGGCGGATCGTGCCGACGCCTTCGGCGACTTCGAGATTCACGGTCATGGCAGCAGGTTAACCACCACTAACGACAACGAGCCCGGTGCCGTGCGTCACAGGACGTACGGCACCGGGCCCGCTCACCGGATCCGGAAGCGAGGACGGTTACTTCTTCCACTCCGACCAGGGGATGTTCCAGCCGTTGAGGCCGTTGGCCGGGTCGACCGTCGGGTCGGTGGAGTTCTGCACGGTCACCACGTCGCCGACCATGGAGTGGTTGAAGAACCAGGCGGCCGCCACGGAGCTGTCGTAGCCGCCGCGCACGTCCCGCAGGCCGATGCAGCCGTGGCTGGCGTTGTAGTTGCCGAAGGCGTCGCCGCCCCAGTAGTTGCCGTGCACGAAGGTGCCGGAGTTGGTCAGGCGGATGGCGTGCGGGACGTCCTTGATGTCGTACTCGCCGTCGTAGCCGACGGTGTCGCCGTTCATCCGGGTCACGGTGAACTTCTCACTCATGACCATCTGGCCGTTCCAGGTCGCGTAGCCGGGCTTGCCGGTGGTGACCGGGATGGTCTTGACGACCTTGCCCTCCTGCATGACCTTCATCGTGTGCTTCTTGGCGTCCACGACGGACACCTGGTTGCGGCCGATGGTGAAGGACACGGTCTTGGACTGCTTGCCGTAGACGCCCTTGCGGCCCTCGACGCCGTCGAGGTTCAGCTCGACGGTCACCTTGGTGCCGGCCTTCCAGTACTTCTCCGGGCGGAAGTCCAGGCGGTCGTTGCCGAACCAGTGGCCCTCGACCTCGACGGCCGGCACGGTCGTGATCTTGATGGCCTTCTCGACGTCGGCCGGCTTGGTGATGCCGCGCGTGAAGTTGACCGAGAACGGCATGCCGACGCCGACCGTCGAGCCGTCCTCGGGCGTGAAGTTGCCGACGAAGGTGTTCTGCGGGCTCAGCGTGGTGAAGGACGAGTCCTCGGCGGCCGTCCGGCCCTCCGCGTCCTTGGCGACCGCGTGCACCTGGTACGCGGTGGACGCGGCCAGGTGGGTGGCGGGCGTCCAGCCGGCCCCGTCGGCCGAGATCGCGCCGTCGATCTTCCGGCCCTTGGTGTCCTTGACCGTCACCTCGGTCAGCTTGCCCTTGGCGGCGGTGACCTTCAGCGTGCCGCTGGTGTCGACGTCCTTGGCCCCGGTCTTCGGCGCGATCGTGACGACCGCCTCCGACTGCTTGCTCTCGGCGGCGGCGGAAGCCCCCTTGCCGCCCGCGTCCTTGGCGTCGGACCCGGAGTCCGAGTCCCCGCCGCCGCACGCCGTGACGGCCAGCAGCAGGCCTCCGGCGATCAGCGCCAGCCGCTTGTTGCGGCCGCGCGGGCGCCCCCCAACCGACGCCCCCGATATCGGTCGCACGTTCAAAGTCGTTCTCCCCACTCCCCCGGGCCCGACCGGACCCGCACCGCGACGCGTCCCCCGCGTTCGCCGCATATTAACCACAAGGTCAACGGCCTGGACGGGCCAAGATTGTCACCGTTCAGTCCCAACTAGTGCCTGTGCGGCCGATCGGGTCGCAGGACATCGACGGGACTGTTCTGCGCCGGTGAGCGGGGTGTGGTGCGTGCAGCTGCAAGGCGGAGGAGGGCGGCGACGCGGAGCGTCGGCAACCGACGACAACGCCGCAGATGTGCGTGCCACACCCCGCGTCAGCGGCATGATCGGCCGAACAGGTACTAGGACCGCGGGAACGGGGGGAAGGTTGCATGGGGAACGAGGTCATTTCGTCCAGGTCATTTCGCGGCGGCGCCGGCGGTCCACTCCTTCCAGCTCAGGTTCCAGCCGCCGAGGCCGTTGTCGGGGGCGACCTGCTTGTCCTTGCTGTGGACGACCTCGATGACGTCCCCGACGAGACTGCGGTCGAAGAACCAGCCCGCGGGCGTGTCCGAGCTGCCGCCCTTGGTGTCCCTCAGCCCCACGCAGCCGTGGCTGACGTTGGCGTTGCCGAAGACGTCCTCCTCGGCCCAGTAGTTGCCGTGCAGGAAGGTGCCGGAGTTGGTCAGCCGCATGGCGTGCGGCACGTCCGGGATGTCGTACTCGCCCTTGCCGTTCGCCTTCTTGAAGCCGACGGTGGCGCCGTTCATCCGGGTCAGCTCCAGCATCTCGGTCACCACCATCTTGCCGTTGTAGGTGGTGTTCTTCGGCGCCCCGGCGGTGATCGGCACGGTGGTCAGCAGTTCACCGTCGCGCCGCACCTGCATGGTGTGCTGCGCCGCGTCGACCAGGGAGACCTGGCTGCGCCCGACGGTGAACGAGAACGACTTGCGCTGCAGCCCGTAGACGCCGGGCGCCCCCTCGACGTCGCGCAGGCCGAGCGCGACGGTGACACGGGTGCCGGGCGCCCAGTACCGCTCGGGGCGGAAGTCGAGGCGGGTGGCGCCGAACCAGTGCGGCCGGACCTCCACAGCCGGCTCGGCCGTGACCCGTACGGCGCGTTCGACCGCCGCCCGGTTCTCGATCTCCCGGTTGAACTCCAGCGAGACGATCATGCCGGTGCCGACGACGGCGCGGTTCTCGGGGGTGACGTAGCCGATGAAGCGCTCCCCGGGGACGTACGTCGTGAACGTGGTGTGCCGGGCCGAGCGGTTGCCGTCGCCGTCCACCGCCACGACGTCGACGGTGTAGCGGGCGGCGAGCCCGAGCCGGTCGTCGTCCGGCCGCCAGCTCAGGCCGTCCGCGGCGACCTTGCCCGGCACCTCGGCCTCCTGCGCGTCCTGCGAGCGGACGACCTTCACCGACTCCAGCCGCCCGTCGGGCACCCGCACCCGCAGCTCCTCTCCGGGCCGTACGCCCTTGGCGCCGTCCGCCGGGGTGACGCGGATGACGTCCTTCGGGGCCGGGGGTTTGCCGAGCATGCGGTCCAGGCCGCTTCGGCCCTCGCCGCCGGTGCAGCCGGCGGCCCCGGCCAGTAGTCCTGCCCATGTCAGTACGGCGGCCAGTGCGACCCCCGCGCGCCGTGCGCGCCCATGTACGTGCCTCACGGGGTGCCCAACGATCGGGCACGCTCCGGGGAAACGTGAGTGCGAGGGCCGCTCTGGGCAGAAATGGGGGGAGGACGACGTCACGGGGAGCCGCGGCGGGACACCGCGAGCTCTTCGCCCACGTCGTTCCATGAGCCGCGGGAGGCGAGCCGGTGTCCAGCGCAGCCGAGCAGGAGGCGGTGGCGGCGAAGCGCGCCGCGCCGGACACCGTCGTGAACGGTGCGTCGCGCAAGGTGCCGGGCCCACCCGTGCGGCCGGGCGCGCCCACCCCGCTGGGCGCCCGCTTCCGGGTCGGCCCGGACGGCGTCGCGGGCACCAACTTCGCGCTGTGGGCGGGGGGTGCGGAGGCGGTCGAGCTGTGCCTGTTCGACGAGGCGGGACGGGAGACCCGCGCCCCGCTCACCGAGCTCACGCACGAGATCTGGCACGGCTTCGTGCCGGGCGTGATGCCGGGCCAGCGCTACGGCTACCGGGTGCACGGCCGCTGGGACCCGTGGACCGGCGGCCGCTGGAACCCGGCGAAGCTGCTCCTGGACCCGTACGCCCGCGCGGTGGACGGCGAGTTCAGGCTGCCGCCCGAGGTGTACGGGCACGTCCGGGACTGGCCCCAGCAGCAGGTCGCCGACACCGTCCGCGACGAACGGGACTCGGCGCCGCACGTCCCGAAGGGCGTCGTCGTGCACGATGACGACGACTGGGCCGACGACCGCCGCCCGAAGACCCCCTGGGCGGACTCGGTCATCTACGAGCTCCATGTGCGGGGCTTCACGCGCCGGCACCCGGGGATTCCGGAGCAACTGCGCGGGACGTACGCCGGACTGGCGCACCCGGCGGCCGTGGAACACCTGGTGCGGCTGGGCGTGACGGCGGTGGAACTGCTGCCCGTCCATCAGTTCGCCCACGAGGACCATCTGCTGCGCCGCGGTCTGAAGAACTACTGGGGTTACAACTCGATCGGCTATTTCGCCCCGCACGCCGCGTACGCCGCCGCCGGGACGACGGGGCAGCAGGTCGGCGAGTTCAAGCGGATGGTGCGCGCACTGCACGCGGCCGGGATCGAGGTCATCCTCGACGTCGTCTACAACCACACGGCGGAGGCCGGCGAGCTGGGCCCGACGCTGTCGCTGAAGGGCATCGACAACCGCGGCTACTACCGCCTCCAGTCGGACGCCCGCCGCTACGCCGACTACACCGGCTGCGGAAACACCCTGCACGTCGTCCAGCCCCATGTCCTGAGGCTGATCACCGACTCGCTGCGCTACTGGGTGACGGAGATGGGCGTGGACGGCTTCCGCTTCGACCTGGCGGCGGCGCTGGCCCGCTCCATGCACGACGTCGACATGCTGTCCCCGTTCCTCGCGGTGATCGCGCAGGATCCGGTGCTACGGCGGGTGAAGCTGATCGCGGAACCCTGGGACGTGGGCTCGGGCGGCTACCAGGTCGGCGCCTTCCCGCCCCTGTGGACGGAGTGGAACGACCGCTACCGCGACGCCGTACGCGACTTCTGGCGGCACGCGCTGCCGGACGTACGGGAGATGGGCTACCGCCTGTCGGGTTCCAGCGACCTGTACGCGTGGGGCGGCCGGCGCCCGTACGCGTCGGTCAACTTCGTGACGGCGCACGACGGCTTCACCCTGCGCGACCTGGTGTCCTACGAGCGCAAGCACAACGAGGCCAACGGCGAGGGCGACCGGGACGGCACGAACGACAACCGGTCCTTCAACTGCGGGGCCGAGGGCGACACGGCTGACGAACACGTACTCGCCCTGCGGCGACGGCAGTTGAGGAACCTGCTGACGACCCTGCTGCTGTCGACGGGCGTGCCGATGCTGGTCGCGGGCGACGAGCTCGGGCGCACCCAGCAGGGCAACAACAACGCCTACTGCCAGGACAACGAGACCAGTTGGCTGGACTGGGGCCTGCTGGAGGACCCCGGCTGGCGAGCGCTCTTCGACCTCACGTCCCGGCTGATCGCCCTGCGCCACCGGCACCCGGTGCTGCGCCGCCGGGCCTTCTTCTCCGGGCGGGCGCACTCGGCGGACGGGCTGCGGGACCTGGCCTGGTTCACGGAGCGGGGCACGGAGATGACGGAGGGCGACTGGTACGCCCCCGCCGCGACCCTCGGCATGTACCTCTCCGGGCGGGACATCCCCGGCCGGGACGAGCGGGGCGCGCCGATCACCGACGACAGCTTTCTCGCCGTCCTGCACGCCGGTGACGGTCCGGTGGACTTCGTCCTGCCGGGGCCGCCGTGGGCGGAGTGGTACGAGGTGGTCGTCGACACGTCGAGCGAGGAGCAGGGGGACGCGCCGGGGGTGACGCATCCGGCGGGGGCAGCGGTGACGGTGCCGGGGCGGGCGGTGCTGTTGTTGCGGGTGGTGGGGTGAGAGCGGCGAGTTCACGAACCGCCGCGTCGCGCGCTCACCGCCGCCCCCGGCCCAGGATCCCCCGCTCGTACGCCGTCGCCACCGCGGCCGCGCGGTCGTTGACGCCCAACTTGGCGTACAGATGGGTGAGATGGGTCTTCACGGTCGCCTCGCTGATGAAGAGCTCGCGGGCGATCTCCCGGTTGGACGTGCCCTTGGCGACCAGGGTGAGGACCTCGTGTTCGCGGGTGGAGAGAGGCTCGGCCGCGGGCGCCCGGGGCGTGCGGACCGCGGAGACCAGGCGGGTGGCCACGGCGGGCGACAGCACCGTGCGGCCTTCCGCCGCCGCCCTGACCGCCGTGAACAGCTCGTCCCTGGGGGCGTCCTTCAGCAGGTAGCCCGTGGCGCCCGCCTCGATTGCGGGGAGGGTGTCGGAGTCGGTGTCGTAGGTCGTCAGGACCAGGATCTTCGAACGCGCGCCGCGGCGGGTCAGTTCGCGGATGGCGTCCACTCCGCCGCCGCCCGGCATGCGGAGGTCCATCAGGATCACGTCCGGGTCGGCCGTCTGCGCCGTCGCCACCGCCTCCACCCCGTTCGCCGCCTCGCCCACGACCGTGAAGCCGGCGGCGGACTCGAACATGCCGCGCAGACCGTCCCGTACGACGGGATGGTCGTCGACGATCAGCAGGGTGATCAGGGGTGCGTCACTCATGGCGGATCAACGGTACGTGAGCCGACAGCGCGGTGCCCTGCCCCGGGGCGGACTCGACGGTCAGGGCGCCCGCGACGCGTTCGGCGCGGGCCCGCATGCCGTCGAGGCCGAAGCCGCCCGTCCGGGTGCGGGGGCGGGTGCGCACGGCGTCGGGGGCGAAGCCGACGCCGTCGTCGCGGATGTCGAGGATGACCTCGTCGCCCAGGTAGGAGAGGGTGACGCCGACCCGGGTCGCCCCGGCGTGCCGCGACGCGTTGGAGAGGGCCTCCTGGGCGACGCGCAGCAGGGTGGCGGCGATCTCGTCGTGGAGCGGCTCGGCCGTGCCGGTGACCGTGAACTCGGCGCGTACGCCGGTGCGTTCGCCCCATTCGGCGACCGTCTTCTTCAGGGCCTCGGGCAGTCCGTCGTTCTCCAGCGCCACCGGGGCCAGGTTGTGCACGGAGCGACGGGCCTCGCCGAGGCTGTGCCGGGCCAAATCCGAGGCGCGGGCGAGATGGGTGCGGGCGACGGTCAGGTCGGGGGCGTTCGCCACGACCTGGAGCTGCGCGATGATCCCGGTCAGGCCCTGGGCGATGGTGTCGTGGATCTCGGCGGCCAGCCGCCGGCGCTCGTCGGCGACCCCGGCTTCCCGCGCCTGGACGAGGAGTTGGGCGTGCAGGGCGGCGTTCTCGTCGAGGGCCTGCTGCAACGCCGTGTTGGTGCGCTCGAGTTCGGCGATGGTCGCGTTGCGCTCGCGGGCCCGGTGCGTCTCCTGCTCGGTGAGGTGGGCGACCACCATCTGCAGACCGGAGTTGGCGATCAGCAGGGCGGCGAAGACGGCCCACTGGACCGCGCTTGCGAACGGCATCCCGCCGGCCTGCGCCCCGGCCACGGTGACCGCGCTCGCGAGCAGTCCGAGCCGCTGCCACCGCCTGCCCGGGATCGTCTCGTCCGCGTCCATGTAGCCGGCGGCGGCGTAGAACGCGAAGAACGGGTTGATCCAGGTGAGGGTGAAGGCCAGGGCCCAACGGACGACGTAGTACACCGTCCCGGCCGGGGACGGCGTCCGGCGGCGGTCGGGCCTGCCGGGACGGGTGCTGTGCCACCACAGCTGGAGCACGACCGCGGCGCAGAGCAGGGCCCAGCCGGTGTACCACTTGGCCAGGGGGGCGTGCGGGTCGGCGGTCGCGAGCGCGGGGACGACGCTGATGCCGAGCAGCCCGTACGGCCCCCAGGTGTGGAACTGGTCCCAGCGCCGGTCGATCTGCGTGTCCACCGCGGTCATGTCCCCAGTCTGCACGGCGCCGCCCCTACTCCCAGCGGAACCAGCGACGGGCGGCGCCCGTCAGCAGCAGGATCCACACCACCAGCACGCCGAGGTGGCTCCAGCCCGGCCAGTGCCCGGCCGCCGCCTGGTTCAGGGCCTGTGCGGCCGCCCCGAAGGGGGTGCAGCCGACGATCCGGGCGAGGACGTGCGGCATGGTCTGCACCGGCGCCCACACGCCCGCGCAGAACATCGACGGGAAGAACACGGCCGACCCGATCGCGCCCGCGATCTTCGTCGTGCGGGACAACGCCGACACCACCGATCCGAGTGCGAGGGCGACGAGGACGGCCAGCAGCAGGGCCAGGGCGTATCCGAAGCCCTGCTTCGGCACGGGTACGTCGAAGCCGAGCCGCCCGACCACGAGGACGAGCAGCGCCGACGCCAGGGAGGCGCCGCCGTAGACCAGCATCTGCGCGGACAGCAGGGTGTTCGGACGTACCGGCGTGGTGGCCGTGCGGCGCAGGATGCCGCGCTCTCGGTAGCCGGTGAGGGTCTGCGGCATCGACTGCAGGCCGCCGACGATCAGGCCGAGCAGCACGGCCACCGGGACGTAGACGTCGACGGTGCGCAGCCCGCCGAGGTCGGCCTGGTGCTGCCGGAAGGACGGGATGGAGCCGAGGATCACCAGGAGCAGGGTCGGGAACAGCAGGATCCAGAAGAGGGCGCCGGGTTCGCGGCGGAAGAGGCGGACCTCTGTCTTCAGTACGGCGGTGCTCATGCCGCTGCCCCCTTCGTGGCGTCTTTCGTCGCGCCATTCGTCAGGTCGAGGAACGCGTCGTCGAGCGTGGCGTCGGACACGCGGAGTTGGTGGGCGGTGATGCGGTGGCGGGCGAGGAGGGTGATGACGGCGTTGACCGTCTCGTCCGTGCCGGCGAGCGTGACGCGGCCGTCCTTGTGCTCGATCGAGGCGAGGGCGGGGAGCGCGTTCAGGTCGCGGTCGTCGAGGGGTGCGGAGGGCGTGAAGCTGATGACGGTGGCCCCGGCCGAACGCCGGATCAGTCCCGCCGGGGTGTCCAGTGCGGCGACCCGCCCCTTGTCGATCACGGCGATCCGGTCGCACAGCCGCTGGGCCTCCTCCATGAAGTGGGTGACCAGCAGGACCGTCACCCCGCCTGCCCGCACGTCCTCGATGAGCTCCCAGGTGTCGCGCCGGGCGCGCGGGTCCAGGCCGGTGGTCAGCTCGTCCAGGACGACGATCCGCGGGTCGCCGATCAGGGCGAGCGCGATGAACAGGCGCTGCTTCTGGCCGCCGGAGAGCTTCGCGAACCGGGTGGAGAGCTTCGGGGTCAGGCCGAGGCGTTCGGCGAGCGGACGCCAGTCGAGCGGTCTCGGGTAGAAGGAGGCGTACAGCTCCAGGGCCTCCCGGACGGTGAGTTTGGGCTGCAGTTCGCTCTGCTGGAGCTGGGCGCCGAGGACGCGGGCCACGCGCGCGTGGTCGGCGACGGGGTCGAGGCCGGTGACCCGGACCCGGCCCGCGTCGGGCGCGCGCAGACCCTCGACGCACTCGACGGTGGTGGTCTTGCCGGCGCCGTTCGCGCCGAGGATCCCGAAGATCTCGCCCTCCTCGACGGCGAGGGACACGCCGTCGACGACCGCACGGCCGTCGTAGGACTTGCGCAGCTCGGTGACTTCGATGACGGGCATGCCACCAGGTTTCCGGCCGGCGCCGGACCCGCACATCGGCCGGCTCGCTCGAACGGACATCAGCCGATCGGTGGATACGGCGGTACGACACCTCGAACGCACGGCTCGAACACGCAGGTCGTAGGACCAGCGTCCGAGCGGGGTCCGGCCAAAACTCGGTGGGCGTTGTCAGTGCCGGTCCGTAGGCTCGCGGTGATGGCCAGTACACGTGCAACCACCACCCCCGACCGCTCCGCCGTACGCTCCCTGCTGCGCCTGTGGCCGTATGTGCGTCCCGCACGGCTACGGCTGTTCACGGCCGCTTTCGTCGCCGTGCTCGCCTCCTGTACGGGCCTGGTGATCCCGCTCGTCCTGAAGTGGATGGTGGACGGTCCCGTGGCCGACCGGGACACGGCCGGCGTCTGGCTGGGCGCGCTGTGCCTGCTGCTGCTCGGGTTCGCGGAGGCGCTGCTGTTCGGGGCGCGGCGCTGGCTGGTGGCGCGTCCGCTGTCGCACGTCGAGGCGGAGATGCGGGCCGAGCTGTACGCGCGGCTGCAACGGCTGCCGGTGGCGTTCCACGACCGGTGGGCGTCGGGGCAGCTGCTGTCCCGGGCGACGGCCGACCTGGGGCTGCTGCGCATGTTCCTCGCCTTTCCACTGACGTTCCTGCTGGTCAACTCGGTGACGATCCTTCTCGGAGTCGTCATCATGCTGATCCAGGACTGGACACTCGGGCTGGTCATCCTCGGGCCGGCCATCCCCGTCGTCGTGATGTGCGTGTACTTCGAGAGCCGGTACGCGGTCGTGGCGCGGCGCGCCCAGGACCAGGTCGGGGACCTGACGACGGTGGTCGAGGAGAGCGTCCTCGGGATCAGGATCATCAAGGGCTTCGGCCGGCACCGCAGCCAGGCGCGGGCCTTCCGGGAGCTGTCGTCGACCCTGCGCGGCACCGAGCTGAGCAAGGCGCGGCTGCTGGCCACGATCTGGGCCGTCATCGTGACGCTCCCCGAACTGGCGATCGGGGCCGCGCTGGTGCTGGGGGCGGTGCAGGTGGCGGACGGCGAGCTGTCCGCGGGCACGCTGGTCGCCTTCCTGTCCACCGCGCTCGCCCTGCGCTGGCCGGTGGACTCCATCGGGTTCCTGCTGGCGATGAGTCAGGAGGCGGCCACGGCCACGGAGCGGTACTTCGAGGTGATGGACGAACTGCCGGAGGAGCCCGCCGATTCCGCCGATTCCGCCGATTCCGCCGATTCCGCCGATTCCGCCGATTCCGGCGGTTCCGGCGGTTCCGGCGGTTCCGGCGGTTCCGGCGGTTCCGGCGGTTCCGGCGGTTCCAGCGGTTCCGGCGGTTCCGGCGGTTCCAGCGGTTCCGGCGGTTCCGGCGGTTCCAGCGGTTCCCTTGATCCCGCCGATCCCGCTGTTCCCGCCGAGCCCGCTGTTCCCGCGCCGTCCGGGGCCGAGGGCGGCGGGCTTCGGTTCCACGGCGTCACCTTCCGCTACCCGGACGCGGCCCCCGACTCCCGGCCCACCCTCGACGGAGTCGACCTGCACATCCGGCCCGGTGAGTCCATGGCGCTGGTCGGGGCGACCGGCAGCGGCAAGACCACCCTCACGGCACTCGTCCCCCGGCTGCACGAGGTGACCGCCGGGCGCATCACCCTCGACGGCGAGGACATCACCGCGATGCCCCGCGAGGAGCTGCGCGCGCGGGTCGCCGTCGCCTTCGAGGAACCGACCCTGTTCTCCGCGAGCGTCGGGGAGAACGTCCTCATGGGGGCGGACGACCGGGCGGGCGCCGACGAGCTGGAGCGGGCCCTGGAGGTGGCACAGGCCGAGTTCGTGCGCGCGCTGCCGCAGGGCGTCGACACCCAGGTCGGCGAGCAGGGGCTCAGCCTCTCCGGCGGGCAGCGGCAGCGGCTCGCGCTGGCCAGAGCCGTGGTCGGACGGCCCCGGTTCCTCGTCCTCGACGACCCGCTCTCCGCGCTGGACGTGCACACCGAGGCCGCCGTGGAGGCCGCGCTGCGGCAGGTCCTCGCCGACACCACGGCGCTGATCGTGGCCCACCGCCCGTCCACCGTGCTCCTCGCCGACCGCGTCGCCCTGCTGTCCGACGGGCGCGTCACCGCCGTCGGCACCCACCACGAACTGCTGCGCACGAACGCCGAGTACGCCCACCTCATGTCCGGAGACCAGTCCCCCACCCTGTCCGGGGAACAGGAGGCCGACCGCCGATGACCGCCCCCGCCACCGCCTCCCCCGCCACCGCCGACGACGACCAGGAGGCCCCCCTGCGGGCTTCCGCCGACGACCCCTTCGACCGGGACGTCCTGCCCACCCCGCCCGGCGCCACCGGCGCGCTGCTGCGTTCCCTGCTGGCCCCCATGCGGGCGCGCGTCGCCCTCACCACCCTTCTGCTGCTGCTCCAGCAGGCGGCCGTGCAGGCGGGCCCGCTGCTGGTGGCGTACGCCATCGACCGCGCCGTGCCGGCGTTCCGGGCCGACGACCGGGGCCCGCTGGTCGCGGTGGGCGCCGGCTATCTGCTGTGCGCGCTGGCCTCCGGCGCCCTGCAGTACGCGTTCCTGCTCGTCTCCGCCCGCGTCAACCAGGACGTGCTGCTTGACCTGCGGGGCCGGATCTTCCGGCACGCGCAGGCGCTGAGCCTGGACTTCCACGAGCGCTACACCTCGGGCCGGCTCATCTCCCGCTCCACCAGCGACGTGGAGGCCCTGCGCGAGCTCCTCAACGAGGGCCTCCAGGAACTCGTGACGGTCGTGCTGTCCTTCCTGTTCATCTCCGCGATGCTGCTCTGGCTGGACCTGGGCCTGGGCGCCGTCGCGGTGGCGTCGTTCGTGCCGCTGTACCTCCTCGTCCGGGGCTACCGGCGGCGCGCGGGCCGGGTGTTCACCGCCCGGTCCACCGCGATCGCCGCGGTGATCGTGAAGTTCGTGGAGACGATGAACGGCATCCGGCCGGTGCGCGCGTTCCGCCGCGAGGCCGTCAACGAGGCCGGCTTCCGGGTCCTGAACCGGCGGCACGAGCGGCGCAACGGCGACGCGCTGCTGGAAATGGCCCGGTACGTGGTCGGGTCGCGGCTGGTCGCCAACACGGCGGTCGCGGCGATCGTGCTGTGGGGCGCCATGCGGGTCGCGGACGACTCGCTGGAGCTGGGGGTGCTGGCGGCGGCGGTGCTGTATCTGCGGCGGCTGTACGACCCGATCGACCGGCTCGGCATGTTCCTCAACTCCTACCAGTCGGCGGCCGCCTCGCTGGAGAAGATCGCCGGCCTGCTCGCGCAGAAGCCGTCCGTGCCGGAGCCCACGGCGCCGAAGGAACTCCCGGCTCTCGCAGGCGAGCAGCCCGGCCGGGAGGTCGTGTTCGACGGGGTCTCCTTCGGCTACCGCACGGGCGGCGAGGTCCTCCCCCGCTTCGACCTCGCCCTCCCCGCCGGGCAGACCGTCGCCGTGGTCGGCTCGACCGGCGCCGGCAAGTCCACGCTGGCCAAGCTGCTCGCCCGCTTCTACGACCCCTCGCAGGGCCGGGTGCTGCTGGACGGGGTCGACCTGCGCGAGCTGCCCGTGCCCGAACTGCGGCGCGGGGTGGTGATGGTGACGCAGGAGGCGTTCCTGTTCTCCGGCACGGTCGCCGAGAACATCTCCATCGGGCGGCCGGACGCGAGCCGGGAGGACATCGAGCGGGCCGCGAAGGCGATCGGCGCGCACGAGTTCATCAGCGCCCTGCCCGACGGCTACGACACCGACGTCCGCAAGCGCGGCGGCCGTATCTCCGCCGGACAGCGCCAACTGGTGGCGTTCGCACGGGCGTTGCTCGCCGACCCGGCGGTGCTGATCCTCGACGAGGCGACCAGCTCGCTCGACGTCCCGGGCGAGCGCGCGGTGCAGGCGGCGATGACGACGGTGCTGAAGGGCCGTACGGCGGTGGTGATCGCGCACCGGCTGTCGACCGTGGAGATCGCCGACCGGGTCCTGGTCATGGAGCACGGCCGGATCGTGGAGGACGGCGGCCCGGCCGAACTGATCGCGGGCGCCGGCCGGTTCGCGGATCTCCACCGGGCCTGGCGGGACAGCCTGGCCTAGGCGCTCAGGGGGCAGCGGGGGACGGAAGGACGAGTGGATGATCGACGCGTACGAGGATCCCGGCACGCCCGACTGTCGCGGCGGCTGGGCGTACCTGGCGTGGCTGGTCCGCCGCCAGCCGGGGCGGTCGCTGACCGGGGCGGTGCTGGCCAGCGTCTGGATGGTGCTGATGGCGGTGGAGCCGTACCTGCTGTCGAGGGCCGTGGACGACGGGCTGGAGCCCGGTGACACGGCCGTGCTGGCGGGCTGGACGGCGGCCATGGTCGCGGTGGGCGCGTTCAACGCGTGGGTGAGCATCATGCGGCACCGCACGATGACGCGGGTGCGGATGGACGGCTTCTTCCGGACCGTCAAGGTCGTCGTCCGGCAGACGGTGCGGCTGGGCGCCGGGCTGTCGCGGCAGGTGGGGACCGGGGAGGTCGTCACCATCGGGGTGGGCGACGTGCACACCATCGCGAGCTCGCTGACGGTGATCGGACCGGGCGTCGGCTCGGTCGTCGTGTACGTGTTCGTCGCCGGGCTGCTGCTGTCCGTGTCGCCGCTGCTGGCGGCGGTGGTGCTGCTGGGGATGCCGGTGATCGCGGTGCTGGTCGGGCCGCTGATGGCGCGGCTGCAGGGAGCGGAGGCGGAGTACCGGGAGCGGCAGGGCGTGCTCACCGCGCGGATCGGCGACCTCGCGGGCGGGCTGCGCGTGCTCAACGGGCTCGGCGGCAAAGGGCTGTTCGCGGACGCCTTCAACCGTGACTCGCAGCGGCTGCGGGCCCAGGGCTACCGGGTGGGCGCGGTCACCAGCTGGATGCAGGCGCTCGGGATGGGCCTGCCGACGCTGTTCCTCGCGGTGGTGACCTGGCTGGCGGCCCGGCTCACCGCCCAAGGGGAGCTGACGGTGGGCGAGTTGGTGTCGGTGTACGGCTATGTCGCCGTCCTGGTCGGCCCGGTGGCGTTCCTCGTCGACATGGGCTACGAGCTGAGCCGGGGCGTGGTGGCCGCCCGGCGGGTCGTGCGGCTGCTGCGGCTGGAGCCCGCCCCGGACACCGGGACCGTCGACGCGCCCGTCGAGCCGGCGGTGCTGCACGATCCCGGGTCGGGGCTGCGCGTGGCGCCGGGCCGGCTGACCGCGCTGGTCGGCGCGCGGCACGCGGAGGTGACGGCCGTCGTGGACCGGCTCGGCCGGTACGGCCCCTCGGACGCCACCTGGGGCGGGGTACGGCTGGACGCCATGCCGTTGGAGCAGGTCAGGGCCCAGATCCTGGTCGCCGACCATGAGGCCGACCTGTTCGCGGGAAGCCTGCGCGAGGTGGTCGCCGGACGAGGTGAGCCCTCCCCGGCGGACCTCGGGCGGGCGGTGCGGGCTGCGGCGGCCGACGACATCGTGCAGGGCCTGGCGGAGGGGCTCGACTCGCCCGTGAGCGCGCAGGGCCGCAGCCTCTCCGGGGGCCAGCGGCAGCGCGTCCGGCTGATGCGGGCGCTGCTCGCCGATCCCGAGGTGCTGCTGGCCGTCGAGCCCACGTCGGCGCTGGACGCGCACACGGAGGCGGCGGTCGCGCGGCGGCTGCGGTCGGCGCGGGCCGGCCGGACGACGGTCGTCACCACCACCTCCCCGCTGGTCCTCGACCAGGCCGAGGCCGTGCACTACCTGGTCGACGGGAAGGTCGCGGCGACCGGCCGCCACCGCGACCTGCTGGAACGGGAGCCTGGCTACCGGGAGTTGGTGGCGCGGGACGCCGATGAGCCGGATGACGCCGATGAGCCGGATGACGCCGATGAACCGGATGACGCCGAAGCGAAGGAGGCCCTGCGGTGACGGTGACCGACGGGGCTTCGGGCCGGCTGCCGGTCGCCGAGGCCGCCGACGTGCGCCGGGCGGCGGCCCGGCTGGTACGGGCCGACGGGCGGGCGTTCGTGGCCGTCCTCGCCCTGAACGTGCTCGCCGCCGCGGCCGGGCTCGCCGGGCCGTGGCTGCTGGGGCGGATCATCGACGAGGTGCGGACCGGTCACGGCACCGGGCCCGTGGACCGGCTGGCGGCGGCCATCCTGGCCTGCGCCGCCGCGCAGTTGCTGCTGGCGCGCTGGGCCCGGTACGCGGGGCACCGGTTCGGCGAACGCACCCTCGCGCGGGTGCGGGAGGAGTTCGTCGGCCGGGCGCTGGCGCTGCCCGCGTCGGTCGTGGAGCGGGCCGGGACCGGGGACCTGACCACGCGCGGCACGGCCGACGTGGCGGCCGTCGGCACCACGCTGCGGGACGCCGGGCCCGAGCTGCTGGTCTGCACGGTGCAGGCGCTGTTCACGCTCGGCGCCGTGTTCGTGATCGATCCGCTGCTCGGTGCGGTCGGGGTGCTCGCGCTGACGCCGATCTGGTTCGCGCTGCGCTGGTATCTGCGACGGGCGCGCGCCGCGTACCTCGCGGAGGGCGCGGCCACCTCCGAGGTCGCCGAGATCATCGCGGCCACCGCGTCGGGGGCGCGGACGGTGGAGGCGTTCCGGCTGCGGGAGCGGCGGACGGCTGCGGCCCTGGACGCGCTGGAGACCTCGCGCCGCACCCGCTTCCGCACGCTGTACCTGCGCACGGTGTTCTTCCCGGTGGTGGAGGTGTCGTACGCGCTGCCGGTGGCGGGCGTGCTGCTGCTGGGCGGGGCGCTGCACGCGCGCGGGGCGATGAGCCTGGGCGCGGTGGTGGCGGCCGCGCTGTATCTGCGGCAGTTCACCGAGCCCCTCGACCAGATCCTGATCCGCGTCGAGCAACTGCAGAGCAGCGGCGCCTCGTTCGCCCGCGTGGAGGGCCTGGCCCGGGCGCCCCGCGCCGAAGCGGACGGCGCGGCGCCCGTTCCGGCGGACGACCGGATCGACGTCACGGGCGTGCGGTACTCCTATGAGCGTGGCGGCGAGGTGCTGCGCGGCGTCGATCTGACGGTGCGGCCCGGCGAGCGGCTCGCCGTCGTCGGCCCGTCCGGCGCGGGCAAGACGACGCTGAGCAGACTGCTCGCGGGCGTGGACGCGCCGAGCGCGGGCACGGTGACGGTGGGCGGGGCGCCGGTCGCCGACCTGGCGCCCGAGACGCTGCGCCGGCAGGTCGTCCTGGTCACCCAGGAACACCACGTCTTCCTCGGCACCGTGCGCGACAACCTGCTGATCGCCGAACCGGCCGCGGCCGACGAGGAGTTGTGGGCGGCACTGGCCGCGGTGGGCGCCGCCGACTGGGTCCGTGAGCTGCCCGGCGGCCTCGACGCCGCGCTGGGCGAGGGCGGTGGCGGGAGTGGGGGCGACGGCGGAAGCGGGGGCGACGGCGGCGGTTGCCGTACGGACGGCTCGCAGGCCCAGCAACTCGCCCTGGCCCGGGTGGTGCTGGCCGACCCGCACACGCTGATCCTGGACGAGGCGACGGCCCTGCTGGACCCGACGACCGCCCGGCACACCGAGCGCGCCCTGGCCGCCGTCCTGAAGGGCCGCACGGTCATCGCGATCGCCCACCGTCTGCACACCGCGCACGACGCGGACCGGGTCGCCGTGATGGAGGACGGCCGCCTCACCGAACTCGGCACGCACGAGGCGCTGGTGACGGCGGACGGCCCGTACGCGGCACTGTGGCGGACGTGGCACGGGGAGGACGGCGACCACAAGGAGCGCGGGAACCACGGGAATCACGGGGAGCACGGGGAGCACGGGGAGCACGGGGAGCACGGGGAGCACGGGGAGCACGGGGAGCACGGGGAGCACGGTAAGAGCGCCGACGGCCACGACAGGTCCCGGGGCCTGCCCTGAAGCCCGTCACGCCGTCACCGCGTACAGATCGCCGTTCTCACTGCCCACGAAGACCACCCCGTCGGCCACCACCGGAGACGAGAACACCCGGCCGCCGGTGGGAAGCTGCCAGCGTTGCCTGCCGGTGCCGGCGTCCACCGCGCACATGCGTTTCGCGTTGCTTCCTATGTAGACGACGTCGCCGGACACGGCGGGTGCCGACGCCCCGACCCCTCCGGAGGGAAACGTCCAGCGTCGTTTGCCGGTGCCGGCGTCCACCAGGGGGAGGGCCGGAAACCCGGAAGGGCCGGAAGGGCCGGAAGGGCCGGAAGGGCCGGAAGGGCCGGAAGGGCCGGAAGGCATCAGAAGACGCACGGTCCGT
Organism: Streptomyces sp. NPDC051677; assembly: GCF_044453465.1. Taxonomy (NCBI): domain Bacteria; kingdom Bacillati; phylum Actinomycetota; class Actinomycetes; order Kitasatosporales; family Streptomycetaceae; genus Streptomyces; species Streptomyces sp. NPDC051677. The sequence continues at coordinate 32,564 of NZ_JBITCT010000057.1, read as the reverse complement.
ATATCGAACATGAACTCCCGGACAACGAACCATTTCCGGCCAAATTCCTGACGCGCTCCTGACAGACAGCGCAATCCACTGCCACTCTTCCCACTGCTACTTCACAGCAACCCCACAGTCGCACGCGTTCGATGTGCACGCTCCACGTACCGCCTTTGTTCTGCGTACCGCCTTTGTCGTGCCCGCACGGCTCACCCGCCGTCGGGTCTCCCCTGGCCGCGTGACCCGTGGCCGCGCAGAAGGAGTCAGTGTTGAGCAGCAGTCCCTCTCGCAGACGCACCCCCCACACCACCCCCCGCCGTGCCGCGGCCGTCGCCCTCGTCGGCGTCTCCGCGCTCATCGCCGCCGCCGTGCAGTCCGGCGCCGCGACCGCCGCCCCGGAGAAGGCGCCGCAGGCTGCGGTCAAGGGCAACGCGGCCCACGCGGCGCTCGCGCTCTCCCCCTCGCAGCGCACCGAGCTGATCCGCGACGCGGACGCCGCCAAGGCGCAGACCGCCGCGTCCATCGGCCTCGGCTCGCAGGAGAAGCTGGTCGTCAAGGACGTCGTCAAGGACGCCGACGGCACGCTGCACACCCGCTACGAGCGCACCTACGCGGGCCTGCCGGTCCTCGGCGGCGACCTGGTCGTCGACACCGCCGCGTCGGGCGCCACCAAGGGCGTCATCAAGGCGACGAACGCCGCCATCAAGGTCTCCGGGCTCAGCCCGAGCGTCACCGCGGCGGCGGCCGAGCAGCAGGCGGTCAAGCGCGCCAAGGCCCTCGGCGGGACCAGCTCCGCTGCCGACTCCGCGCCCCGCAAGGTGATCTGGGCGGCGAACGGCAAGCCCACCCTGGCGTACGAGACGGTCGTCGGCGGCTTTCAGGACGACGGCACGCCGAACCAGCTGCACGTCATCACGGACGCGGCCACCGGCGCGAAGCTCTTCGAGTACCAGGGCATCAAGACCGGCATCGGCAACACCCAGTACAGCGGCCAGGTCACGCTGACGACGACCCAGTCGGGGTCGAACTACACGCTGAACGACGGCGCGCGCGGCAACCACAAGACGTACAACCTCAACCGCGGCACGTCCGGCACCGGCACGCTGTTCTCGCAGACCAGCGACACCTGGGGCAACGGCACCACGTCGAACGCCGCCACCGCGGGCGCCGACGCGCACTACGGCGCCGCGGAGACCTGGGACTTCTACAAGTCCTCCTTCGGCCGCAGCGGCATCAAGAACAACGGCGTCGGCGCCTACTCGCGCGTCCACTACGGCAACGCGTACGTCAACGCGTTCTGGGACGACACCTGCTTCTGCATGACGTACGGCGACGGCTCCGGCAACGCCGACCCGCTGACCGCGCTCGACGTGGCCGGCCACGAGATGAGCCACGGCGTCACCTCGAACACCGCGGACCTGACCTACAGCGGCGAGTCCGGCGGCCTCAACGAGGCGACCTCGGACATCTTCGGCACGGGTGTGGAGTTCTTCGCCAACAACGCGTCCGACGTGGGCGACTACCTCATCGGCGAGAAGATCGACATCAACGGCGACGGCACCCCGCTGCGCTACCAGGACAAGCCCAGCAAGGACGGCTCGTCCAAAGACAGCTGGTACTCGGGCCTCGGCAACCTCGACGTGCACTACTCGTCGGGCCCCGCGAACCACTTCTTCTACCTGCTGAGCGAGGGCAGCGGCGCCAAGGTCATCAACGGCGTCAGCTACAACTCGCCCACCTCGGACGGGCTTCCGGTCACCGGCATAGGCCGCGACAAGGCGCTGCAGATCTGGTACCGGGCGCTGACGACGAAGTTCACGTCCACCACCAACTACGCGAGTGCCCGCACCGGCACACTGGCGGCGGCCGGCGACCTGTACGGCACGACGAGCGCCGAGTACACGGCGGTGCAGAACGCGTGGGCGGCCATCGCGGTCGGCTCGCGTCCCGGCGGCGGGGGCGGGGGCGGCACCTCCTTCGAGAACACCGCCGACGTATCGATTCCGGACAACGGTGCGGCGGTCACCTCGTCGATCACCGTCTCCGGGCGCACGGGCAACGCGCCGTCGAACCTCGCGGTGGCGGTCGACATCGTCCACACCTACATCGGTGACCTCCAGGTGCAGCTGGTCGCGCCCGACGGCACGGCGTACACGCTGAAGGCGTACGGCACCGGCGGGAGCACGGACAACCTCAACACCACGTACACGGTGAACGCCTCCTCCGAAGTCGCCAACGGCACCTGGAAGCTGCGGGTCCAGGACAACGCGGCCCAGGACACCGGCTACATCAACAGCTGGAAGCTGACCTTCCCGTAGGCCGCGGGCCCGCAGGGGCGCAGGGGGCCGCGCACAGCGGCCTGCGCTCGGGCCACGGGCAGCGGCATGCACTGCGGCATGCACTGCGGCTTGCACTGCCGCTTGCACAGCCGTCCGACAGGCAGGGCACAGGGCGCCGTCCCAGGGGTTCGATCTCCCCGGGACGGCGCTCCCTTTTTACCGGCCGCTTACCGACGCCCTGTTGGCCCTTTACCGAGGTCAACTCCGTTTACATTCCAGCAACGTTCACCAGACAGTCGACTTTCAGCCAACATCACTTGGGGGTCCTGACATGTACGCGCCTTGATGTCACTCTTCCTTCACCCGCCGCACAACTTCACACCCGTCACGGACGGCCGCCCCACGCCGCCCGGACCCCCCACATCCAAGGAGCTTGTGTGACCTCCCTCTACGCGCGTCACAAGCGCACCACTCTGGCCATCGCCACCGCCGTCGCGGCCGGAGCCCTGGTCACCACCGGTCTGACCGCCGGTACCGCTGCCGCCCAGACCCCGGCGGAGTCCACCGGCAAGGCGATCCCGCTGGCCGCTCCGGTCCAGCTGTCGGCCGCCGCCCGCACGACGCTCATCCAGCAGCAGCAGGCCGACGCGCCCGAGACCGCGCAGGCGATAGGCCTCGGCGCCAAGGAGAAGCTGGTCGTCAAGGACGTCGTGAAGGACGTCGACGGCACGGTCCACACCCGCTACGAGCGCACCTACGCGGGCCTGCCGGTCCTCGGCGGCGACCTGGTCGTCCACGAGTCCGCCGGCGGCGCGACCCAGAGCGTGACCAAGGCCGTGTCGGCCACCATCAAGGTGCCCACGCTGACCCCGCAGGTCGCCACCGCCAAGGCCCAGAAGCAGGCGCTGACCGCCGCCAAGGCCGCGGGCTCCGAGGCCGCCACCACCGACCAGGCTCCCCGCAAGGTGATCTGGGCCGGCAACGGCAAGCCGACCCTGGCCTACGAGACGATCGTCGGCGGCCTCCAGGACGACGGCACCCCGAGCAAGCTGCACGTCATCACCGACGCGGCCACCGGCAAGAAGCTCTTCGAGAACCAGGCCATCGAGACCGGCACCGGCAAGAGCCTCTACTCGGGCACGGTCACCCTCAACACGACCAAGTCGGGTTCGACGTACCAGCTGACGGACAGCACGCGCGGCAACCACAAGACGTACAACAAGGCGCACAGCGACACCGACTCAGCCGGCACCCTGTTCACCGACGCCGACGACACGTGGGGCACCGGAGCCGCCTCCAGCTCCAGCACGGACCAGACCGCGGCCGTCGACGCCGCCTACGGCGCGCAGACCACGTGGGACTTCTACAAGTCCGCCTTCGGCCGCAGCGGCATCAAGAACAACGGCGTCGCCGCCTACTCCCGCGTCCACTTCGACAACGCGTACGTCAACGCGTTCTGGGACGACGACTGCTTCTGCATGACGTACGGCGACGGCGACGGCAACAACCACCCGCTGACCGCCCTCGACGTGGCCGGCCACGAGATGAGCCACGGCGTCACCTCGAACACCGCGGGCCTGAACTACTCGGGCGAGTCCGGCGGCCTCAACGAGGCCACCTCGGACATCTTCGGCACGGGCGTGGAGTTCTTCGCCAAGAACGCCAACGACGTCGGTGACTACCTCATCGGCGAGAAGATCGACATCAACGGCGACGGCACCCCTCTGCGCTACATGGACAAGCCGAGCAAGGACGGCAGCTCGGCGGACTACTGGTCCTCCGGCGTCGGCAACAAGAACGTCCACTACTCGTCGGGCGTGGGGAACCACTTCTTCTACCTGCTGTCCGAGGGCAGCGGCAGCAAGACCATCAACGGCGTGACCTACAACTCGCCGACGTCCAACGGCTCCACGGTCACCGGCATCGGCCGGGACAAGGCGCTGCAGATCTGGTACAAGGCGCTGACGACGTACATGACGTCGACGACGAACTACAAGGCCGCCCGCACGGCGACCCTGAACGCGGCGTCGGCCCTGTACGGCGGCACCAGCAGCACCGAGTACAAGACGGTGGCGGCGGCCTGGTCGGCGGTCAACGTCTCGTAGTTGTCCAGTAGTTGAGACAGGGCGGCACCCGGGACGAAGGCATCCCCGGGTGCCGCCTTACGCTTGGGCCCCATGTCTCCCCAGGACTTCACCTACACCGACGTCGGCGCGACCCGCGACCGCCCCGGCTTCTGCCCGCCGGGCTTCCATCCCCTCCACGTCCGCACCCGCCTCGGCGAGGGCCACGAGGTCTTCCGCCGCGCCGCGGAAGCCGTCCTGACCTGGGAGATGCACCGAGCCCTGGGCGTCGGCATCGACGCCTCCGCGGAACGCGCGGCCCCGGACGTCGACGTCACGGTCACCCTGGCCGGCCTCATCAAGGCCCCCTGCCGCGTGGTCTGGACGGTGGACGAACACCGCCGCGCCGGCTGGGCGTACGGCACGCTCCCCGGCCACCCCGAGTGCGGCGAGGAGTCCTTCGTCGTCGACCGCACGGGAGACGGCACGGTCTGGCTGACGGTCTCCGCCTTCAGCCGCGCCGCGAAGTGGTACGCGAGGGCGGCCGGCCCCGCGACCCGGGGCCTGCAGCAGGCGTACGCGCGGCGGTGCGGGGTGGTGTTGCGGGGGTTGTGCGGGGGCGAGGAGTCGTAGACCAGGGCGGTCCGAGGCGGTCCGAGGCGGTCCGAGGCGGTCCGAGGCGGTCCGAGGCGGTCCGAGGCGGTCCGAGGCGGTCCGAGGCGGTCCGAGGCGGTCCGAGGCGGTCCG
>NZ_JBITCT010000057.1:0-27399 GCF_044453465.1 Streptomyces sp. NPDC051677 | reverse complement strand
GGTCCGGGGCGGTCCGGGGCGGTCCGGGGCGGTCCGAGGCGGGCCGGCCCTGCGGGACGGCGCCTCGGGGTTCGGGCGCATATCCGGTGGACCGGCGTCGAAACGGTCCAGCACTGTTGCCCGATGACGATCTCCGGCGCCCGGTTCCTCCCCGGCATCGAACTGTCCAGGATCCTGTACGTGGAGGCGGTGGAGCCCATCCTCAGGGAGGCCTTCCCGGGCCTGCGGCACGCGGCGGCCCGGGTCGGCAGCGGCTCCGAGGTCCTCGGCTTCGACACACCGCGGTCGGCGGATCACGAGTGGGGTCCACGGCTCGACCTCTTCCTGACCTCCGCGGACCACGCCCGGCACGCCGAGAGCATCCGCCGCGCCCTGGCCGAGCGGCTGCCGAAGCAGGTCCGGGGCTGGCCCACGCACTTCCAGGAGAGCGACGATCCGACGGACCCGGTGGGTCGCATGCGGTTGACCGACGGCCCGGTCAACCACCGGGTGAGCGTGCACGACACCGACGAGTGGCGGGCCGGACAACTGGGGCGGCTGGGCCTGGGCATCCTGGTGACCCTGGGCACGGCTGACGCGGAACCGAGCGTGCGTGACTGGCTGTCGGCGCCGCAGCAGCGGCTCGCCGAGGCCACCGGCGGCGACGTGTTCCATGACGACCTCGGCGCCCTCACCGCCCTCCGGCGCAGGCTTGCGTGGTATCCGGAGCAGGTGTGGCGGTATCTGCTGGCCTGCCAGTGGCAACGGATCGCGCACGAGGAGGCGTTCGTGGGCCGGTGCGCGGAAGTCGGTGACGAGCTCGGCTCAGCCGTCGTCGCCGCCCGCCTGGTACGCGACCTGATGCGCCTGTGCCTGCTGCTGGAACGTACCTACGCCCCTTACAGCAAGTGGCTCGGCAGCGCGTTCAGCCGGCTGCCGGTGGCCGAGTCCCTCGCCCCGGCGCTACGCGGTGCGCTGGCCGCGACCGACCACCCGACCCGGGAGGCGCATCTGTGCGACGCCTACGAGACCGTCGCGGCGCTGCACAACGCATCCGGCCTCACGCCACCGCTCGACCCGAACCGCAGGCCCTACCACTCACGCCCGTTCCTGGTCCTGCGCGCCGACCGCTTCGCCCGGGAACTGGCCCGGACGATCACGCATCCGGACCTCCGGTCACTGCCACTGGTGGGAAGCGTGGACCAGTGGTCGGACAACACCGAGCTGCTGAACCAGCCCGGCGCCGTTCGGGCGACGACACTCGCTGTCGGCTGAACCATCACAGTCCGACCTCGAACCACAACAGCTTCCCGGCCCCGCGCCCGAGCGGCCAGCCGCCCCACCAGTCCGCGTACTCCTGCACGAGGTACAGCCCACGCCCGCTCTCGCCGTCGACCGAGGCAGGCGGGAGACGATCCCCGGAAGGCTTGGCGAACGGCGCGGGGATGTACGGGTGACTGTCCCAGACGCCGACCCTGAGCCGCCCGTCGCCGAGGGCGGTGAGCCGGAGCGAGCCGGGGCCGTCGGTGTGCAGGTAGACGTTGGCAACCATCTCGGACGTCAACAACTCGACGACGTCGAGCACTTCACCCATGCCATGTCCGGCGAGAGCCGCCCTTACGGTCATACGTGCGACACGTGCGGCTCTGGGGTCATGCGGCAGACGGAGGGCGTACACCCAGGTGTCGGGCGAGGCTACGGTGACCATGAGGACCTCCGGGAGGAAGAGGAGGGGGCACGGGAAGGGAACTTGGACGACTCGCTCACGACCGCGCCCGGCGGTGGCATTGCCTGGTCGGTGCACTTCCGGCTTATGGGTGCGGGGTGTTGAGCGGCTCGCGTTGTACAACGTAGCGTCACATTGGAAGGTCTTCTATTGGATCCGCGAAGATCTACCAATCATCACCCGTGTAGGTGATGCTGAAGGCCACGCCGAAGAGAGAAGCGAACCGCCATGCCACCCGCCCCCACCGTGACCCTGCGCCAGCAGCGCCTCGGAGCCGAGCTGCGCAAGCTCCGTGAACGTGCAGGTCTCACCTCGACCGCGGCTGCCGCACTCCTCGGAGGGCCGCAGGCCCGGATCAGCAACATCGAGGCGGGGCGGTACGCCGTGAGCGCCGAGCGCGTCCGTACGCTCGCGCGCAACTACAGCTGCGCCGACGAGGCCCACGTCGATGCCCTGGCCTCGATGACGGGCGGCCGCAAGCGGGGCTGGTGGGAGGAGTATCGGGACAACCTCCCGTCCGGTCTGCTAGACCTCGCGGAACTGGAGTACCACGCCACGGCGTTGCGAGTGTCAGTGACGGTCCACATGCCGGGACTCCTGCAGACGTCCGAACACGCCCGCGCCGCGATGCGCGAGGCGGTTCCACCCCTGCGCCCCTACGAGATCGAGCACCGCGTCTCGTACCGGGTGAAGCGTCAGGCCGTACTGTTCGAGGGCACCCCGACCCCCTACGCGGCCGTCGTTCACGAGGCAGCCCTGCGCATGGGCTTCGGCGGCCCGGACATCGCCCGCGGCCAACTCAAGCACCTCCTGGAGATGAGTGAGCAGTCCACGATCACGGTCTTGGTGATCCCTTTCGGTCAGACCGGCTTCCCTGCCTCAGGCCAACCCATCACCGTCGCCAACGGACCCGCGCCCCAGCTCGACACCGTGGTGCTGGACACCGATCACGGCTGCGAGTTCCTCGACGCGGAAGCCCAGTTGGACCGCTATCGCTCCGTGCTGGACCGCATGGAATCCCGCGCACTGTCTGAAGCGAAGTCCCGAGACCTCATCCACCGCATCTCCCACGACCTCTGAGGAGCCCCGCCATGCCCGACCTCACCTGGCAGAAGTCCACCTACAGCGCCGAGGCCGCCAACTGCGTCAACGTGGCCGCCGGCCTCACGGACACCATCCACCTCCGCGAAAGCGACGAGCCGGGAGTCGTCCTCACGACGACCCCGGCTCGCTTGCGGGCACTGATACACGGCCTGAAGGCGATGGAAGGTCAGGTACGGGAGACCACGCCGCAGCCTTCGTCGCGGTTCTCGTCGAGGTCCTTGCTGCGGTCGTACGGGTCCGTCGTCGGCCCGGTCGGAGGCGCGCCCGTGGGGTCGGCCGATGTCCCGGCCGTGGAGAAGCTGGGATGCAGAAAGCCGTCGTAGACGTCGCAGGCGGAGTTGCCGATGTCCCGGTCGAACTTCCTGACGGCGATCTTGCCCGGGGTGACCGCGTACTTGGCAGGATCGGAGAGCTCGAGGTCGAGTACGCGGCGCACGATGGTGCGGGAGACCTCGGTCGGGACGTCCTTGTCGACACGCACCAGCGGGTAGACGAAGGTGTAGTCGGCGTGCACGACGACGGAGGCCTGCTCACCGGCCTTGAACGTCATCCGCCCCCGCGTCTTGACCACACTGCCCGCCAGCCGCAGTTCCTTGGGGTTGAAGCGGCTGAACATTCCCAGCGGGTCGTGTTCCTTGTCCGGCTTGCTCAGCCCGGTGTTCAGCTTGTCGAGCAGTTCCTTCTGCCGTGGTTCGATCACCGAGAGCGCGGCCGTGGGACGTTCGCCGCGCAGGGTGGCCGGGTCGAGGTTGGAGTCGATCAGCAGCTTCCTGGTCTGCTGCAGCGCCTGCTCCACCTGGGCCTTGGACAGCGATCCGATGGGGGTCGCCTTCGGCAGGACGATGCCGGCGGCACCGTCGGCCCACTGCAGTGCAGGGGAGCCCGCGAACGGCCGGTCCAGCGTGGGGGTTTGGGGATCCACCGCCTCGGGCGCCCTGGTCGGCGCCGCGGTCTCCGCCGGCAGCGGTGACGCGGACGCCCCAGCCTCCGACTCCCCGCTGCCGAAAGGATCACCGGGCAACAGCGACGGCTTCATCGCCACGACGGCCACGGCGATCACGACGGGCACCCCGATAATCGCCCACAGTCGCCGCTTCCGAGCGGCTCTCCCCTGTATCTCCTGCGGGGACGGACCCGCACGCCAGCTCTCGGGCAGCTCGCCGCGCGCCTCCCGCTGCCGCAGCCGCTCCGTGACCATACGGGCCCGGGCGGACGGCTCTTTCGGCGCGGACGCTATCTCCCGTTCGCTGTCCTGGAGGAACTTCGCCCACTCCTCATCGGATATGGAGCTGCTGCCGGGCCGGGGAGAAGCCCCATCCCCGTCCCCCTCTTCCGAACCGGATCTGTGCTCTTCGGACGGTCTGTCGGCCACGCGCCGTCGGCCTCTCTGTGAGTCGGTTACCGGGCGTCACAGCCTATGTCAGCCCTGCCCAGGCATGACGAGGACTTTGCCTCAGCCGTACGGCCCGCCCGACTCACCCCTGGCCGGCCCCCGAGCCGGGCACCGTCGCGACCGGATCGCCAGGCTGCCACTCCGCCGAACTCCACTCCGGCGTGGGAGCCGGACGAGGCGGCGCGGGTGGAGGATTCGAGCCACGGTTGGGATTCTGCGGAACAGAACCTGACCCGTTCCCCCCACTCGACCCGCGACCAGTCGTACCCGAACCGCTCGACTTGCCAGAACCACCGCCGCCCACCTGCGCCGACGATCCCTTCGTCGCCCGCGGAGTCGAGGTCTTCGAGGGTGAGGGCGTCGGCGATGCGGTCGCCGAGCGACTCGGAGCAGGGCTCGGTGAAGCAGACCCGCTCGACGAACTCGCCGACGCGGATGCAGAGCCCGCGGGCGAATGCTCCCCCGCCGCCGGCTCGTCGGCACCGGCACCCCCGGCGGCCGAACATCCCACCACACACAGACCAGCCAGGGTCACGGCAGCCCGCACCACCGCCGACCGAAGAAGGCGGCGGCCTCTCTGCATCTGGGTTCTCTCTTCACTCACTTGCTTCATTCCACTCATTCGTTGCTCTGGCTTGTTATCTGGATCATCTCGGCTGCCGGCACTCAACGCTCTCCAGATCCGGCGCGGTTTCCGATCTGCCCCGGACCGGAGGCGCACGGGCCGGAGTGGCCGTAGCTCAACACAACCGTCTGAGGCGTCGCCGATTCCTTGGGCAAGGACCGGGGAAGTGATCTCGATCCTGCTGGCCTCACATACTCAACGCGGCCGTGCCGCCCCCGCTCAGTGGTGTGTCGTGCAGTCCGGCTTCCGCGTGCGCCGCCAGAAGGGCCGGCCGCATGGCTGCATCCCGCGCTCGCCCACACCACAACCCCCAGCACGAAAGACGCGCTGTCGGCGACGGGGAAAATCAGCCGCCGCCGACACGCGCCTTTGCTCCGTCACACGCCCTCAACCGGCGGCAGGGGGGCCTCGGACCAAAAAACGTATAACGCCGAGCCGACATTCGTCGAAGTCAACTCACAGAACGGGCGGAGAAACTCAGCTCACCGTTCTTATGAACAGCCAACCCTTCGTCTCTTCATGGCCACATCCCCAGTGGACAGCGGTCGGAGTCGGGAACCCGACGCCACCCAGCACAACGCGTCCCCACCACGCCACCGTCTCCGCTGACGGGGATCGAGCGCACCATCTCCCGCCTGTCGGGCTGGCCCGCAGGCTTCGCTCCGGGGCTCATACCCCCCTGTCCGGGCCGTACCACGTAGCGGAGGGTTCCGACGCAGTCATCGGCAATCCCTCGAAGACGACGGGTCCAGGGTAGAAAACATCGCTACCTGGGCCAAACATGGATTCGCCAGAAAGGTAACGGTAGAGCCATTCAGAAAAGGACATCCGATACTCATAGAAGTCCTGTTCGTCTCCGTTGCAGGCCAGAAAACGCCAATCTCCGGAAGCGGCATCCGCAACCCCAAAAAGATATTCTCCACGGTCGGTCGAGACAAGGGGAACCAGGCCTTCAGGTCCGCCGAAAAGCGGGCCGCGGGGAAAGCCAGGGCACTTCGCATCTGTCAGGTCACTACTAGAGAAAGCGGTGACCCTCCGCTCCATCCATTGCCCGAGGTTCCACCGTTCCGTGGAGGGATGATGCAGAGAGAGATGCCCATTCACCTGCACGGGTGCATACCGGGCAACAATCCTCTTGTAGTCGTCAGGTAGGGACACGCCCAGCCCACGCTCCAGCATGACCCAGTCCGCATCCGGCAACGAATCATGCCTTACGGACCCCAAGACGCCTGTCACCGCGTCTTCGAAATTACGCACCATTCCCATTCCCTGACAATCATTTCGGACAGTTACTCGACCCTGTGATACTTCCACCCGTAGGCGACTGATGCACGACACAATGCTTCATGACACTCGTACTCAAGTCCGCATAATTATACTCGATCTCGGCCGCAATGCCAGAGTTCATGTTCGAGTAGTGCGGATTAATGTACAAGGCGACTTGATGGCCAGCTTCGAGCGAGGCTCTAACATCCTTTTCGACGGTATCTCTGATATACGGGCTGTTCGTGGCCTCGTACTGCGCAACAAGATTACGCAGATCTTTTCCGGAACCGCCCGCCAGTTTCGGCTGAAGATGGCCATTGTTAGCATCGTGCCCCTGGGCCCGGATTTCGGCGTACCCGGGCGGGCGCTTGGAGGACCCGGTACTGGTGCCGGGACCGGGGTGCGCCACCGTCGTCAGATCTTGCTGGTCGATGATCCCGTAGACACCGAGGGCGCGGCATTCCTGACTCTTGCTGAAGTTGTCGTAGTAGCGCTCTCGCGGCATATACGTGACGTGTCCAGTCGGGCTCGTTCCGGGCCCTTCGTCACACTTGTTGTCCTTACGAGTCCGCCAACGGTTGCCGCCTCCCGGCTTCTGGGATGGGTCGGGAAACGGATAGAGCTCCTTCCCTGCATACACGGTGGGCGTGAAGATCGCGAGTGCGGCCAGATCGACCATGGCCTGCGCCGCAACAGTCGCGCTGACTCCCTGCCCAGCAGTCCATATCGCGTCGGTCCACTCCGGTACCGCCTTGGGACGAGTGGGGGCGACAGTGGGGTGGGGCCCGTTGTTGGGGTTCTGGTCGATCGGCGGCTTCGGGGGTGTCGTCGGGCGGGCCGTGCAGGTGCCGTTGCAGCGGTCACTCACAGACGTAGAACCGCCGCCGTAATGTCCGCCTCCCCTCCTCGATGTCGAGCCGCCTCCACCGCTGCTGTAAGCGGACCTCCCGCTGCCGCCGCACTGCGCCGTCCAGGGGTGGCTGTCGCAGAACAGGTCCTTGGTAGAGGCATGGGAGTAGGTGAGATAGCACGGCATGCCCCAGCAGTCGTCGCCGATGCTGTCACTGCCTCCCATGAACGCGGTGAAGAAGACGCCCAGCGGAGACGGCCTCACCAAAGACTCCGCGACGCTCAGATAGTGACCCCAGTCCCAGCTATGCCCAGTGGGATCCGTCCACATCAACGGATTCCCGCCGCCGTACAGGTACCGGTTGCCACGAGAGGACGGCATCGGGTCCAGTTGCCACGTGTCCCGCGACCCAAAAGCCCCCGTCCCCGGCTGGTACCAGCGGGCCGCCATGTTGACGTCCCCGTTCGCCGGGTCCGTCCAGCCGGACTGGTAGCCGACCGCCGGGGTGGAGCCGGTGGTCGCCGTTTCCTTGCCGAAGGGGTCGTACGACGTCGAGCCCGAGACCTGCTTGCCGTCGGCCGTCAGGCCGGCCACCAGGTCGGTGTGCTGGTCGGTCAGGGCCCACTGCTTGGTCGTGCCCGTGGCGAGGGAGAGCAACGAGCCCTCCGGGGTGCGGTTGTAGTCCGTCGTCCCGTCGCTCGCGAGGTTGTTGGAGCCGCCGTCGTAGGTGAAGGCCGTCGAGCCGTGGGTCTGGACTCGGTCCAGGGAGTCGTACGAGTACGTCGTGCCGCCGTCGGTGATCTTGCGTTCGAAGGCGTCGAAGGTGAGCGAACGGGCTGATCCGCCAGCCGTGTTGACCGAAGACAGGGTTCCTCGTGGCGTGTACGTGTACGTCGTCGTGCCGTCCGTCAGTTGGCGGTTGCGGGCGTCGAAGGTCGCCGTCGTCGCGCCCGCCTTGGTGCGGTTGCCTGCCGCGTCCCACTCGTACGCCGTCGTCGCCGTGCCGTCCTTCGTCCACGACGTCATGCGGTTCGCGTAGTCGTAGGCGTAGGCGTTGGTGCCCGCGCCCGCCGTGCCCGTCGTCTGCTTCGACGTCAGGTTGTCGTCCAGGTCGTAGCCGTACGTCGTCGAAGCCACGCCGGTCGTGCCGTCGGGCGAGGCCACCGTGTCCGACTGCACGCGACCCAACGGGTCGTAGCCGTACGTGCGCTTGGCCGTGACCGTCTGGCCGGCGGCGTACTGCTCCACGCTCGGGCGGCCCGCCGCGTCGAAGTCGTACAGGACGTTGTTGCCGGTGATCGAGTCCCGGACGGTGTCGATGCGGCCCGCGGCGTCGTAGGTGTAGTCGGTGGTGCCTGCCGTGGTCGTGCGCTGGGTCATGCTGCCGTCGGCGTTGTAGGCGTAGGCGGAGGCGCCGCCCGGGCCTTCGGCGGTGAGCAGCGCGCCTCGGTCGTTGTACGTGTAGGTGTTGCGGGTCAGGGCGTCCGCCGTGCCGATCGCCGTCAGGCGGCCGGTCAGGTCGTACTCCAGGGTGCGGGTCGCCGTTGCGGCCTCCGCTCCGCTGCCCGTCTCCCTCGTCAGGCGGCCGAGGCCGTCATACGTGCGGTCGCGCTTCACGCCGCCCGGCAGGAGTTCGGTCACCGCCTGGCCGGCCTTGTCGTAGGCGGTCGTCCAGATGCGGTCGGACGCGTTCGGGTGCGCCGGTGTGATCGGCTCGATCGTCGACTCGGGCAGGCCCCAGGCGTTGAAGGTGTAGTCGGTCTCCTTGTCGCGGCCGTCCGTCATCCTGGTCCGGTTGCCCGCCGCGTCGTAGCCGAACGTGGTGGTGATCGACTCGGTCGCGGAGACCGGTTCGGTCTGCCTCCGCAGTCGGCTCAGCGCGTCGTACACGAACGTGGTGCGGGCGTTGGTCCGCGCGGAGACGGCGGCCGTGCGGTTGCCTTCCGCGTCGTACTCGGCGGTCGCCGTGCGCAGCGCCGTCGCACCCGTGCCGTAGTCGGCGGTCCCTGTGACGTCACCGAGGGCGTCGTAGGCCACCGTGGTGCGGCGGTTGGTCGCGTCCGTCGTCTCCGTCTGGCGGCCCAGGCCGTCGTAGTCGACCTTGGTCGTTCCGGCCGGGTCCGTCACCGTCTTCGGCTCACCGGCCGCGTCGTACGTGCTCGTCGTGCTGATGCCGGACGGCGTCGTCGACTTGGTCTGGTTGCTCGCGTCGTCCCAGGTGTAACGGCTGACCAGGTTGGCGGTGCTCGGGTAGCGCTCGACGGTCGTCGCCGTCAGCTGCCTGCCCAGTTCGTCGTACGTCGCCTCGGTGCGCGCGCCCATCGGGTCGGTGACCGAGAGCTGGAGGCCGGTGGGAGTCCAGGTGGTGCGGGTGACCCCGCCGCCGTCCGTGCTCGCGGGGTTGAGCAGGTCCGGGTCGGTCTCCGCGGCCACCGCCGTGGCGGCATCGGCTACCGGGTCCGTCTGGGTCGTCAGCTGACCGAACTGGTCGTATGCGTAGCGGGTGACGCGGCCCAACGGGTCCGTCGCCGTCTGCGGAAGGCCGAGCGCCGTGTATGTCGTTCGTGCGGTCGCCGTCAGGGCGGTGGTGCTGCCCGGCGGGGTGTAGTCGGGGAGGGTGACCGCGGTGGTGCGGCCGAGGCTGTCGACCTCGGTGCGTGTCACATTGCCGCGGGCGTCCTTCGTCTCGGTCGCCTCGCCGAACGTGTTGTAACCGGTCAGGGTGGTCGGCCTGAGCGTGACCCACTCTTCGCCCTTCTCCTCGGTCTGGACGGCCGGGGCGGACTGCTGCACCGGGCGGCCCAGGGCGTCGTAGCGGAAGGTGGTCGTGAACGCTGCCGGGTCCGCGCCCGTGACGTTGCCGCGCGGGCTGACCGACGTCAGCGGCAGGCCACGGTCGTCGTAGGTGCCGGTGGTGACGTGGGTCGTGGTGCCGTCCGTGAGCGTCTGCTTGGTGACGTTGCCCGCCGCGTCGTACTCGGAGGTCGTGGTGAGTTTCTTGGTCCCCGAGATGGTCTGCGTCTGCTCCTTCACGCGGTCGTCGCCGTCGTACGTGTACGTGGCCGTGCGGTTCAGGCCGGACGGATCAAGGGCGCTGGTGAGGGTGCGGCCCAGGGCGTCCACCGTGAACGTCTGGGTGGTCGTGCCGCCGCCGGTGACCTGCTGGGTGAGGTTGCCCGCCGGGTCGTAGACGTCGGACTCCAGCACGATGTCGTGCCGGCTGCCGTCGGCCTGGGTGACCTGCTGGGCGGTGGTGGTGGCCGCGAGGCCGTCGTCGTAGTAGGTGTACGCGGTCGTCGCGCCCATCGCGTCGGTCGTGGACGCCAGGCGGCCGACCGGGTCGTAGGCGTTGGAGACCACGGTCAGGTCCCGCGTGCTGCCGGACGGGTCGCCCGTCCAGTCGTCGAGGACCGTCGTGGCGTGCTGACCACGCGCGGTGTACGTGTACGTGTAGTGCGTGCCCGCCGCGTCGGTCATGCCGACGGCCCGGCCGAGTTCGTCGTGCTCGTAGCGGGTGGTGTTCTGCTCGGCGTCCGTGGCGCTGTCGTTGAGGCCGTGCGCGTCGTAGGTGTAGGCCGTGGCCCGCTCGGCGTCACCGCCGGTGGTGTCCTTGGTCGACTCCGAGAGCAGGTTGCCGTCCTCGTCGTAGGCGCGGCCGATCACGGCGGTGTGCGTGATGCCGGTGATCTCGTTCGTGACGCCGGCGCCGGTCTCGGTGACGACGTGCGAGGCGGCGTCGTAGCCGTAGGCCGTGGTGACACCGGCCGGGAAGGTGTCGGAGACCTGCTTCTCGGCGGTCTTCCGGCCGAGCCCGTCGTAGGTGTACGAGGTCACCAGGCCCGAAGGCGACGTCACCTCGGCCAGGTCACCGCCCGCGTAGTAGCGGTACGACGTCCTCGCGCCGCCCGGTGTGGTCTGCGTCAGGACCAGGCCGGCCGGTGCCGTGCCGCCGCCCACCGCGGTCTCGGTGCCCGCGGTGTACGTCGTGGTGGCGGCGGAGGAGTCCGCGCGGGTCACGGTGGTGGGCAGGCCGAGCGCGTTGTAGGCGTACTGGGTGCGGTAGCGGCTGTCCTTGTAGTCGGTCGAGCGCTGGTCGCTGCGGGTCAGCGGTTTGTCGTTGCGGGGGTCGAGCGGGTCGCTCGCGTTGAGGTAGTACGAGGAGAAGCTGGTCCAGCAGGAGTCGGCGTCCCGGCAGGTCGTGCTCGACACGACGTTGCCGCGCGCGTCATGGCCGGTGACGGTGGCGTGGCCGCCTGGGTCGGTGACCGTGTGGAGATTGCCGGCGGAGTCGTAGGCGTACGAGGTGACCGCGCCCGTGGCGTCCTTCGCCGCGACCGTGCGCTGGCCGCGCAGGGCGTCGTAGCTGGTGGTGCTGGTGTGCTGCTGCGGGTCGGTGACCGTCAAGGTGGAGGTCAGGCCCGAGTCGGCGGCCTCGGCCTGGGCCCGGTAGTGGGCGGAGACCTGGTCTGCCGTCAGCGTGCCGCGGTACAGGGCCGCTTCGTCGAGCTGGCCGTTGAAGTAGTAGGTGGCGGCGGCCAGGTCCATCCAGCCGCCGTTGGCGTAGCCGCCGCCGAGGTAGGCGTAGGTGCGGCTCTGGTCGGCGACCGCGCCGGTGATCGAGCCCAGCTTCACACCATCCAGGTAAAGGCTCTGGGTGGTGCTCGCCGCCGTCAGGACCACGTGATGCCATTCGCCGTCGGTGACCGCCGTCGGCGAGGTGACGGGCGTGGCGGACGCGCCGCCGGACAGGTAGAAACGCCCGCGCAGCTTGCCCGCGCCGTCGACGTTCAGCACCGGTAGCGCCGAGGTGGGCGTCTGGCCGACGGGCGCGTTCTGGAAGGCGAGCAGGACGCCGGACGCGGTGGTGGTGCGGAACCACAGCTCGGCGGTCAGGTCCGTGGTGCCGGCGAGAGTCGAGGCGGGCAGCTGCACCGTGCCGCCACCGCCGAGCTTCACCGAACGATCGTCGCCCGAGCCGAAGACGCCTGTCTGGTCGAGCTTCGAGGCAGCGCCGCTGTCGGGGCGGAAGGTGGCACTCATGCCGGGGCCGCCGACCTCGCTGCCCAGTCCGGTGCCTTCGTCCTCGCCGAGTCGCCAGTAGGCGGCGGGCGCGTCGGCGAGGGCGACGCCGTCGTACTGGTCGCCGCGTCCGGTGACCAGACTGCGGCGGGCCTGGATGTGCTGGTTGGGGGCGTCCGTCTGGCCCGCGGCCACCGGGACGTACTTCCACACACCCGAGGTCTGCGTGAACGTCACGAGCGGCTTGTCATAGAAGGCGACCTCGTCGATCTGGCCGGTGAAGTCGCGGTAGCCGGACGCCTGGCCGTCCCAGCCGGTCGACGAGTAGCCGCCGCCGACGAACAAGTGGGAGTAGCGGTCCGCTGGAACGCCGGTGGCGGTGCTGCCCTGGAGGTCGCCGTCCACGAACAGCGCCTGCATGCCCACGTTGCCGGTGAGCAGGACGTGGTGCCACTTGTCGTCGGTGACGGCCTCCTTCGACAGCAGGCTGCTCCCGGAGCCCGACAGTCTGCCGCGCAGCTTGCCCGCGGCGTCGATCAGCAGCATGGGCCGCCAGCCGGTGGGGGTGTCGCCGAAGTCTGCGTCCTGGTTGCTGACCAGCACCCCCGGACCGGCGGTCTTGAACCACAGTTCCAGCGACATCGCCGTGTTGACGCCCAGCGACTCGACGGGCATCTCCACCGCGCCGTCGCCGGTGAAGCTCGCGGCGGTGTCGTCGCCGTCGGCGAAGACGCCCGCGCTGCCCAGGCGGGTGCCGTCCAGGTAGCTGCCGGCGAGGTCCTCGCCGAGCGGGCTCGCGGCCTCGGCTCCCCCACGCTCGCCCAGACGCCAGTAACCGGTGGGGCCGCTGCGCTGGATGGTGTCCGCGTAGGAGGAGGACGAGGTCGAGTAGGCGGGCGCCGACACCTTCCAGGTGCCGCCGTTGTCATCGGTGTGCTCGGTGAGTCGACCGCTGACGGTGTCGTACGTCGCGGTGGCGTGCAGGCGGCCGGAGGGCAGCGTGACCTTCGTCAGCTGGCCGACCGCGGACCGTGCGGCGTAGTGCTCGGCGATCGTGGCGGGGTCCAGGGTGTGGTCGTAGAAGGCGACTTCGTCCAGCTGGCCCTTGAACGGGTACCAGGCCGCGGCCATGTCCATCCAGCCGCCGTTGGCGTAACCGGCGCCGAGGAAGGCGTACTCACGGGACTGGTCGGCGATGACGCCGCTGATCGAGCCGAGTTTCACGCCGTCCAGGTAGAGGCTCTGGGTGTTGGCGGCGGCCGTCAGCACCGCGTGGTGCCAGTTACCGTCGGTGACCGCCTGCGGTGAGGTGATGGGGACTGCGGAGGCCCCGCCGGACAGGTAGAACCGCCCGCGCAGCTTGCCGGCGCCGTCGACATTGAGGACCGGCAGCGCCGTGGTGGGCTTCTCACCCACGTCGGCGTTCTGGAAGCCGACGAGGACCCCGGCGGCCGTGGTGGTCTTGAACCAGACCTCGATGGTCGGGAAGGCGGACGTCTTCAGCGTGTCCGCGGGCAGTTCGACGACCGAGTCGACGCCGTCGAAACCCGCGGAGGTGTCCGTGGTGCCCGCGATCGCCGAGTCGGCGCCGAGCTGCGTGTCACGGTGCACGGCGTCGTTCAGACCGGTGCGCGACACGGCCTCGCTGGCCGCCACCGAACCCTCGGCCTCGCCGAGACGCCAGTAGGACGTGGGGGACGAGTCCAGGACCCCGCTTCGGTAGACCGAGCCGGTGGCGTACTCGTACACCGTGCACTTGGTCGTCGACGTCGGCGGGCACACCCGCGTCAGTTGGTCACCGGTGTAGGCGTACGACCAGGTCAGGCCCGGTGCGTTCGCGTCGATGGCGCTGGTGGTGACGGTGGTGACGTGCTGTCCGGTCCAGCCGAACGACAGGGAGCGGCCCGACAGGTCGTCGGTCACCTTCTTCACCGGGCCGCCGGTCGCCGTCTCATGCGTGATGGTCTGGCTGCGGCCCGCCACATCGCTGATCTTGGTGAAAACGCCGCTCGCCAGGAAGCGGTAGGTGGCGCCGGAACGTTCCCGCAGAACCCAGTCGGTGGACTGGCGGGCCAGGGTGAGCGAGCCGCCGGACGGACCGGTGTAGGTGCCGTCGGCGTTCTTGCCGAACCTCGCCTGTGAGCCGTCGGACAGGGTGACGAGGACGGACGCGGTGGCCGTCTCCTCCCTCAGCTGCATGTCCCAGCGCGTGGACCAGCCGGTGCCGAACGCGCCGCCGGTGCGCGGGTCCAGGGAGTTGTACGTCCGGGTCAGCGAGAGCTCGGGGCCCACGGTGGTCAGCGCCGCGTCGGTCGCGGCCGTGACGTAGTTGCCCTCACGGGTGCCGATCTCCTTGCCCTCGTCAGCGCCGCCGAGGTGGCTGGTCACGGCGGGCTGCGGAACCTGAGTGGTCAGCAGGGCCGCGCCGGGACGCGTCGAGGTGGCGGAGCCGTCGTAGGCGTACCCGTACCAGGCGTACGTCTTGTCCCACGAGAGCCAGCCGGACGGCACCGCCCACTGCTGTTCACTGCCCCGCGTACCGGTCTTGCAGTTCTTGCGCAGGTTGCTGCCCTCGACCTCGCAGACCTCGAAGGAGTACTGCAGGGCGGCCGTCGGGTAGCGGTCCGCGTCGGCGCCCCTGGCCCACAGGGTCGGGGTGAGGGTGTTCACCGTGATGCCGCTGCCGGGCGACTCCGCCGTGAGCTGCGGCGGGATGTTCACCGCGGAGAGCTTGACCGCCGCCCCCGGCACGCCGGCAGCGGTGAAACGACTGACGCCGACCTCCTCCATCGTCCACTGCACGGTGTAGGTGGCGGGGGTCAGCGGGGCGATCTTCGCGTCCAGGGTGACGGACTCGCCGGGCGAGATGGCCTGCGGCATCGCCGTCCAGCGGATCTTCGCGCTGTCGGTGATCTCCTTGCCGGCCGCGTCGAACAGGTTGTACCGCAGCTTGTAGGCGCCGCCGGCGGGCCAGGTCGTCTGCCCCTGGTTGGTGACGGTGACCTTCTCGACGCCCTCGGTGGTGGCGGTGACCGGCGCGGTGAAGTCGCCGAGCGAGTAGGCGGCGCCGTACTTGGTCCAGGTGACGTCCAGGCTGGGCTTGCCGTTCGGGTAGTCGTCGGAGCCGAACTGCTTCCAGCTCTTGGAGTCGGTGGCGGACGCCTTCACCGCCAGGCCGTAGTTGTTCTTCCGGGCGTGGGTCCAGTCGTCGACCAGCTTTCGGCCTGCCGCGCCGAGCTTGATGGTCTCCCAGGCGGCGCCGCAGGACCACGTCGTGGTGCCCTCTGGGCGCCAGCCGTGCGCGAAGCTCTTCGACGCGAGCGACGCACCGGTGGAGGGGCCGGGCCACTTGGAGGTCGTGGACTCGGCCCAGTTCGAGGTGATCGGGTGCACGGTCACCGGCCGGGCGGTGCACGACTGCGACCAGGTGTTGTAGAGCGCGAGGTTGGCGCTGATCACCCAGGCGTTCTTCAGGGTGGTCTCCAGCCCCGCGAAGCGCAGGAACGCCGAGGCCTTGTGGCTGCCGCCGTCGTACGTGCCCGCCTTCAGCACCGTGTCCGAGGCGAAGTTGGTGGTGTACGGGTACTCGACGTACGTGCCGGAGGTCGCCTCGACGGACTTCACCGACGGGTCGACGCGTACGGGGAAGACCCGCTCGGGCGAGGACAGCCAGGCCTTGTCGAGCGTGACGACGAGGACTTGCCGGCCGTCCTCCACGGTCAGGCTGTAGCTGACGCCGGAGGAGATCACGCCCTCGTTGGAGTCGGGGGCGAGGTTCGAGTCCTGCATCCAGCCGGCCGGCGTCCAGGCGCGAACGGCGCCCTCGGCGTCGGTGAACACCACGTTGCCGTGCTCGTCAAGCGCTGCCGTGAGTCCTTGCAGCTGAAGCGGGAAGCGCCACTCGGTGGGCGCGGCGGCGTCCTTGAGGACGAGGGTTTCCTTGACCGAGTCGCTGCCCGCGAGGAACTCCACGTCCGAGTGGGGGCGCGCGTTCTCGTAGGTGAGGGTGCTGTCCTCGGCCTGCCCGGTGACGGGGTGGGCGTCGTCCACGCCATAGCCGACGGAGACACCGTCGTCGACCTGCATCCGCACCACCGGGTCGGCGTCGGCCGTTCCGGCGAACTCGATCGGCGCCTCGGTCGAACCGGTCTCCCAGCCCTCCTCGCCCACGCTCATCGTGCTGGGACCCGACGAATCCTGGGGCGCCAGCGTCGTGTCGATGGGCTTCCAGCCGCCGTCCTTCGCCCGGAAGTTGACCGGCTCGGTGTAGAAGCGGGTGGTGTACGTGCCGTCCGGGTTGAGGTAGGTGCGCTCGCGCTCCGCGCGCTCGCCTGCCACTTCCTTGCTGCGCTTGGCGTCGAAGCCCTGGGGGGTCGCGGCTCCGGGCGCCGCCACCTCGACGACCGGGCCGGGCTCGGGCGTACGCCCGGTGCTCGGCAGGCGGGTGACGCCGTCGGCCTGCTCGGCGGGCAGTTCGCCCCGGCCGGTGAGGGCCCCGTCGCGCCCGCCCTTCGCGGCGGCGTCCGTCGCGTTCTCGGACGCGGTGTGGCTGCGCCCGGCGGCGGAACCCCACCGCTGGTCTGGGGCCGCTCCGGAGCCGACGGGCGCGGACTGGCCTACGGCGAGGGCGACTTGCTCGGTCCCGGCCAGCACGGCCAGGACGAAGACAACGACAAGAACCAGCGAACGTGCCGGACGCACGGAATCCCCCACCCCAAAAGATCACGAGTGGGGAAGTTCTAAATGATCTCCAAACAAAAGCACAAGATGTTCACACGGTTCCCTCAAGTGAAGTGAAAATGCTCACACGACATTCACCACGGAACGCCATCACCCGGTCACCCGATCTCCACCACCCGCGCCCAAACAGGCGGTGAATCCGGTACGTACTCGGGATCGTCCTCGTCGTACGACGGGCTGCGGGGGAACAGGCCCACCACCGTGCGGCAGGGTGGGCGGGTGCTCGGCCAGGGGGTTTGGCCGTCGGTGAGGGCGACGACGACGTCGGGGCGGGGGCGGGCGCGCAGGGCTCTGGTGAAGCCCTCGCGCAGGTCCGTGCCGCCGCCGCCCAGCAGGGGGATGCCCTCGCCCCGGCACAGGGGGTGCACGAGGTGGGCCGCCGCGTCGCAGGGCACCACGGTGACCATGTCGCGTCGGCCGCCCACGGCCCGGGAGATCGCGGCGACCTCGAGGATCGCGCTGCCCAGTTCGGCGTCGCTGACCGACCCGGAGGTGTCGATGACCACGCTCACCCGGGGCGGTCTGCGGCGCAGGCTCGGCAGCACCGCGCCCGGGACGCTCGCCGAGCGGCGCGACGGACGGCCGTAGGAGTAGTCCTCGCCCGCGCCCGGGGCGGACGCCGCCGAGCGGACCGCCGCGCCCAGCAACTCCCGCCAGGGCTGCGGTGGATGGAACGCCTCCTCCGCCCACCGCTGCCATCCGGCCGGCGCGGTGCCCCGGCGGGCGGAGATGCCCTGCGCGACGCGGAAGCGGACCGCGTCGCGTTCCTGTTCGCTCAGGCCGTGTGCGCCGTCCGGGCCCAGGTCCCACTCCCGTTCCCGGCCGTCGGCGCCGCTGCCGCAGTCCAGCCAGGCCAGGTCCTGCGTCTGCAGCCCGAGCCTGAACTGGCGCAGGTAGTCCTCCATCAGCTCGCCCGGCCGCAGCCCGAGGAACTCCGGTGTGACGGCGCCCTCGGGCTGGACCAGCCCGTCCCCGAACGCGTCGTCGTTGATCTCGCAGTCGGCGGCGATGTTCATCCGCAGCCATTCGCCGGGGCCGCTCAGCCCGCGCTCCCGGGCGACCCGCTCACTGCGCCCGTGGTGGTCGCGCAGCAGGTGGGACACCTCGTGCACCCACACCCCGGCCAGCTCCTCGACCGGCGTGCGGTCCACGAACGCCGGTGAGACGTAGCAGCGCCAGTGCCGATCCACGCCCATGGTCGGCACCCGCCGCGACTCCACGACGTGCAGGGCGAACAACGCCGTCGCCAGGTAGGGCCGGGCCCGGGCGGCCTGCAGCCGGGCCGCGAAGAGCTTGTCGAGGTCCAGGGGCCTCGGTTCGCCGGGGCTCATCGGCCGGCCTGCGCGACGGCCGCGGTCCGGGACGCGGCGCGATCCGCCGCCTGGTCGGCCCGCCGGGACAGGGTCACCACTCCCGCGAGCTTCTCGATCGACGCCGGTACGTCCCAGTCCTCCCGGCGCAGCGAGGCGAGGGTCGTCGCGGGGACGACCACCAGGTCCGGGGCGCCGGTCTCCAGTGCCCGGACGAGGAGGCTCCACGCCGCGTCCCAGCGGGACTTGTCGGGGCGGGTGCGGACGGCGGCCACCACTGCGTCCAGCACGGCCTGGCGCAGGTCGCCGCGCTCGGGCAGGTCGGCGCCCGCCGGGTCGGCGAGCAGCGTCTCGGGGTCCGGGAGGTCCATCCGGTCCAGGCTCGCCAGCAGCTCCAGCCCGGGGCCGTCGCCGACCGCGCCCCTGACCAGCAGCGACAGTACGTCGCGGGAGGAGCCGGCCGCCGTCGCGAAGGCGATCAGGGTCAGCGTCATCTCCCAACTGCGGGGCGACGGCCAGGCTCCGCCCCGGCGCGCCTCGCTGCTGGGCAGCTGGTGCACGAGTTTGGGGCGGGCGGCGAGCAGCCCGCACACCGCGCGCCGCGCGAAGTCCACGGCGTCGGCCAGCTTCGCCGGGTCGAGCCGGGGCAGGGTCGCCCGGGGCCAGGTGCCGCCGAGTCCGCGTACGACGACCTCGTGGTCGTGGATCCACTGGAGGTGCACGAACCGGTTGGCCAGCGGCGGGCTCAGTTCCCAGCCGTCGGCCGCCGAGCCCCGCGGGTTGGCGGCGGCCACGATGCGCACCCCGGGCGGCAGCGTCAGCGCCCCGATCCGTCGCTCCAACACCAGCCGGAGCAGGGCCGCCTGCACGGCGGGCGGGGCGGTGGACAGCTCGTCCAGGAACAGCAGCCCCCGCCCGGCGCGCACCAACCGCACCGCCCAGTCCGGCGGGGCCATCGGGACGCCCTGTTCGGCCGGATCGTCCCCGACGACGGGCAGGCCCGAGAAGTCGGACGGCTCGTGCACGCTGGCGATCACCGTGGTCAGCGGCAGGTCCAGCGTCTGAGCGAGCTGGGTCAGCGCCGCGGTCTTGCCGATCCCCGGCTCACCCCACAGCAGTACGGGCAGGTCGGCGGCCACGGCCAGCGTCAGGGCCTCCAGCTGGCTGTCGGGGCGCGGCTCGGTGGCGGCGTCGCGCAGCAGGGTCAACAACTCGCCCGCCACGTCGAGTTGGTTGGAAGATACCGGGATGAAAGGGGTGCCTGTGGGCATGTGTGATCACCTTTGGGTGCGTAGTCGAAAGAGAGAAAGCTCGGAAGGTCAGCGGCGGGTGCCGTGGCGTGGGTGCTCGCGCATACGAAGGGGACGACGACGGTCCTGGCCGGGCCCGGGACCGATCAGGCCGGCCCGGAACAGTCCGTAGGTGATCCGTCGTCGAGCCGCCGCTTCCAGTTCGTCCCGCAACGCGCCGTCGCGCAGCACCGCGTCGGGGCCCAGCAGCCCCTCCACCACGGCCAGCGCGCCCGCGATGTCGCCGTGGACCAGGCGTTCGCGTACGCCGGCGAGGCAGTCCGGACGCCGGTGCGCCGCGTCGACGGCCTGGAGACAGGGCAGCGGAGTGCCGGTCAGCGCGGCCAGCAGTTCCTCGCGCCGGATCTCGGCCGGATCATGGTCCAACGGGGCCAGCACGCCGTCGACCAGGCCGATGCGGTGCGTCGCTCCCCGGCAGTCCACGAACCGGGCCCGTCCCGCCCGGTCGGGAAGCGGGCTCGGACCGGATGCCGCGTACTCCGGTACGAGGCAGTCCGGTACGACGTGCTCCGGTACGACGTGCTCCGGTACGAGCGCCGAGGCGACCAGCGGATGCAGGCGCTCGGCCTCGATGGCTCCCGTACGGAGCAACTCCAGGTCGGGCAGCGCCCAGGTCGCCGCGTCGGGCAGAACGGGCAGCGCGGAGACGCAGCCCGACGGACTCCGCAGGACGGGCGCCCCCGCTGCGCCCTCGGCCGGATCGAGCACCAGCCGCCGCCCGGCCCCGAACCGCACGAGAACGGAACCCGTGGTCCGGCCCTCCGCCCGCAGCACGATCCCCGCCTCGGCCGCCCACCGGTCCACGGCACAGCCGAGCTCCGACAGTTCCGGGGCCCGGGCCGCCGTCGGCGGAGGCGGATCGTCTCCAGGCGGCGGACGATCCGCCCCGCACCGGGCCCGCAGCTCACCCGCCCTGCGCGCATCCCACAGATGACGGTGCAGATCGAGCCGGAACCGTCGGTTGGGACGCGGATGCGGATGGCGGGAGCCACCAGCCCCCGAGCCGCTCGCCCCCGAGCCAGTCGTCCCCGAGTCGGACGACGCGTCCCACAGCGCGAGGCTGATCCGCTGCCCGGCATCCGCCCACGCAGGCGGCGTCCGCACCACGAGATGCACCGGACGTACGCCGCCCGGCCCCCGCCCCACAGCCTCGTACCGGGCGAGGGACACCGTCAGACCGGGCCGCAGCAGCCCGTCGGGAGCGATCCTCGGCAGGTGCCAGCGCAACAGGTCGGGTGCCAGGTGGCGGAGATCCGCCCGGACTCGGGCCGCGAGTTCCTGGCCGTGCTCACGTGCCACGGCCCGCAGATTGAAGTCGACGTCGATGCCTGCGGCGGCGCACGCCCCCGCCCAGTCCCCGGCATGCCGGCGGGCGGTCGCAGTCTCGATCATGGAGGCCGGCACGGCGAACTCGCGCACGCGCAGCCAGAAGGAAAGCCGGGAATCCTCGTTCGCGGTGTGAGTGAGCATCAGCACTCACCTTGCGCGGACGGGTCCCCCGATCTGACACGAGAAGGAGTAGTCATCACGGGGATCGTAGCCCTCCGACACTGATCTGCCCACCGGATATTCGGCACGTCGACCGCAGCGCTCGTGATCGTCAAGGGCAGCGGAGACGGCTCGCCGCTCAATCCTGTCAGCGGGAACGGCGGAAGCAGCACCGCGATGTTCCTGTGGAACAAGTCCACCGGCGAACTCGACCTGTGGGAGAACCTGGCCGTCGACCCCGACACCGGCAGCCTCACGTACACCGCCTATCCGGTCGCCACCGGGTGGAACACCGGAGCCGCTCTGAACCTTCAGGCCGCCGATGCCAACGGCGACGGCGTACCCGACCTGTGGGCTGTCTCCGAAGGCGGGACGGTCACGACCAACCTGTTCACCGGCCTGTCCAGCACAGCCCCGGCCACTCTGACGAGTTTCGCCGAGACCCTCAGCACCGATTGACGCAGCACCGGTTGACGCAGCACCGGTTGACGCAGCACCGGTTGACGCAGCACCGGTTGACGCGCGAGGGGCGCCGGCGATCTCTCGTCGGCGCCCCAGCGGACCGGTTACCGCAACACCACTCCCGTCCCCTCCACCGCCTCCTGCGACGGCACCTCCAGGAGGCCCAGTTCCGCGCCCGACGCCAGTAGGCGGTGGGCCGGGAGGATGCGGACCGTGTAGCCGAAGGGGCCCGTGCGGTCCAGGGAGAGGGGGCCCTCGTACACCCACCTGCCCTCCAGGTCGGGGCCGCCCGCCGGTTTCAGCGGGACCGTCGAGGCGTCCGTGATGCGGTCCTCCTCGTCGACCCGGCCCGAGACGGCCTGGACCTCGACGTCGTCGGGGGCGAGGTCGCCGAGGCCGACGCGGACCCGTAGCGCGAGGGTCGTGCCGAGTTCGGCGGTCGCGGTGGCCACCGACGTCTCGACGTGGTCGACGGTCACCGCGTGCCAGGCCGAGCGCACCCGCTGCTTCCAGGCGGCGAGTTCGCGCGCGGTGTCGGGGGCCATCGTCCGGTGCGCGTGGGCGGCCGGGGTGTAGAGGCGTTCGACGTACTCGCGGACCATGCGTCCGGCCAGCACCTTCGGGCCGAGCAGGGTGAGGGTCTGGCGGACCATCTCGATCCAGCGGTCGGGCAGGCCCGCCCGGCCGCGTTCGTAGAAACGGGGGGCGATGCGCTGTTCGAGGAGGTCGTAGAGGGCCGCCGCCTCGATGTCGTCGCGGTGGTCGGGGTCGGTGCCGGCGCCGTCCGCGGTGGGGATCGCCCAGCCGAAGTCGGGCTGGAACCATTCGTCCCACCAGCCGTCCAGGACGGAGAGGTTGAGGCAGCCGTTGAGGGCCGCCTTCATGCCGCTGGTCCCGCACGCCTCCAGCGGCCGCAGCGGGTTGTTCAGCCAGATGTCGCAGCCGGGGTACAGCTTCTGCGCCATCGCCATGCCGTAGTCGGGGAGGAAGACGATGCGGTGGCGGACCCGTGGGTCGTCCGTGAACCGGACGAGTTCCTGGACGAGGCGTTTGCCGCCGTCGTCCGCCGGGTGCGCCTTGCCCGCCACCACGATCTGGATCGGCCGGTCGGCGTGCAGCAGCAGGTCCATCAGACGGTCGCGGTCCCTCAGCATCAGCGTCAGGCGCTTGTACGAGGGGACGCGGCGCGCGAAGCCGATGGTGAGGACGTCCGGGTCCAGGACGCCGTCGATCCAGCCCAACTCGGCCGTGCCCGCGCCGCGTTGACGCCAGGAGGCCCGCAGCCGCCGCCGTACCTCCACCACCAGTTGCTCGCGCAGGTCGCGGCGCAGGTCCCAGATGTCCTGGTCGGAGATGTCGGCGACGGCGTCCCAGCGGTCGGAGCCGCCGACGCTCAGGGCGTCCTCGGCGCGCTCGCTGCCGATCTGGCGGGCGCCGAGCCGCAGCACCTCCGGGGCGACCCAGGTCGGGGCGTGCACGCCGTTGGTGACGGAGGTGATCGGCACCTCGTCGGGGTCGAAGCCGGGCCACAGGCCGGCGAACATCCCCCTGCTCACCTGGCCGTGGAGCAGGGAGACGCCGTTCGCGCGCTGCGCCAGCCGCAGGCCCATCACGGCCATGTTGAAGAGGTTCGGCTCGCCGCCCGGGTACGTCTCCATGCCGAGGCGCAGGATGCGGTCGACGTCCATGCGCGGGAGTTCGGCGTCGGGGCCGAAGTGGCGGGCGACCAGCTCGCGGTCGAAGCGGTCGATGCCGGCCGGGACGGGGGTGTGGGTGGTGAAGACGGTCCCGGCGCGGACTGCTTCCAGCGCGGGGTCGAAGTCCAGTCCCGTGTCGGCGAGTTCGGCGATCCGCTCCAGGCCGAGGAAGCCCGCGTGGCCCTCGTTGGTGTGGAAGACCTCGGGTCCGGGGTGACCGGTGAGGCGGCAGTATGTGCGCACGGCCCGGACACCCCCTATGCCGAGCAGCATCTCCTGGAGCAGCCGGTGCTCGCTGCCGCCGCCGTAGAGCCGGTCGGTCACCCCGCGTTCGCCGAGGCCGTTCTCCTCGATGTCGGAGTCGAGCATGAGCAGCGGGACCCGGCCGACCTGGGCCAGCCAGAGGCGGGCGTGGAGCTGTTTGCCGGCCGGGAGGGCGAGGGAGATCCGCGCGGGGGCGCCGTCGTCCTCCCTCAGGAGGGTCACGGGCAGCTCGTTGGGGTCGAGGACGGGGTAGTGCTCCTGCTGCCAGCCGTCCCGGGAGAGGGTCTGGCGGAAGTAGCCGTGCCGGTAGAGGAGTCCCACGCCGATCAGCGGCACGCCCAGGTCACTGGCGGCCTTCAGGTGGTCGCCGGCGAGGATGCCGAGGCCGCCGGAGTACTGGGGCAGGGCGGCCGTGATGCCGAACTCGGGTGAGAAGTAGGCGACGGCGGCGGGGAGTCCGGCGGTGTCGGGCTGGGCCTGGTACCAGCGGTCGCCGGTCATGTAGTCGTGCAGGTCGTCGGCGGCGGCGGTGAGCCGGCGCAGGAAACGGCGGTCCTCGGCGAGTTCGGCGAGGCGTGCGGGGCGCACGTTGCCGAGGAGTCTGACCGGGTCGCCGTCGGAGACGGCCCAGCGCTCGGGGTCGACGGACTGGAACAGGTCGCGGGTCTCCGCGTGCCAGGACCAGCGCAGGTTGCGGGCCAGGTCGCTGAGCGGGCGGAGGGGTTCGGGGAGGAGGGGTCGGACGGTGAATCGACGGATCGCCTTCACATTCCACCTCGGCGTGGCGCGTTCGCTGGATGGGCGCACGGCGGTGTGCGTCCACGTCTGTGGAAAAAGGTACCGGCGTCGGTGTCGGCCTTGCTGGGGGCTGGCCGCCCCCGCACCCCTGACTTTTCGGCCCGGACGGCCTCGGCCTCAGTCTCCGTACGGGTTGAAGCACCCGGACTCGGCGCCGGCCGGGCACTTTGCAACGGGCCGAAAACCCTGTTTCTCCGCCGGAGGCCACCTTGTGGCGGTTCGCGCCCCGAGAGAGGCTGCCCAGTGGCGTGCCCGGCGAAGCCGGGGTGCGTCGAGTCGAGGAGGGGAACGCGAACCATGGCTCGGACGCGTATGAGGCGTCTGCGCCGGGTGGGGGGCCTGATCGCGGTTGCCACGACCGTGGTGCTGTCGGCCGTCGCCCTGCCCGCGCACGCCGCACCGGAGGGGAAGATACTCGGCGCCGGTCTGCCCGGCTCCGTCGGCGGAAGTTACCTCGTGACGCTGAAGGGGGACACACCCGCGTCGCCGGAGGACGGGCGACGGCTTGCCCGGACGTACGGGGCGAGAATCAGCCAGACCTACGGCACGGTCCTCAACGGGTTCGCCGTCGAGGCCGACGAGAGACAGGCTCGGCGGCTCGCGGCCGACCCGCGCGTGGCGTCCGTCGTCCAGGACACCCGCGTGACACTGGACGTCGCGGGGGACGCCGTCGGGAAGAACCCGCCGTCCTGGGGGCTGGACCGGGTCGACCAGCCGAGCCGGCCGCTGGACGGCGGTTACCGCTGGCCGAGGTCCGCGGGCGCGGGCGTCACCGTGTACGTGATCGACACCGGCATCCGGATCACGCACGACGACTTCGGCGGCCGGGCGAGTTACGGCTGGGACTTCGTCGGCGGTGACGGCGTCGCCGCCGACGGCAACGGACACGGCACGCACGTCGCCGGCACCGTCGCGGGCACGGCCCTGGGCGTCGCGAAGAAGGCCAAGGTGGTCGCGGTGCGGGTGCTCGACAACACCGGTGCGGGCACCACCGCGCAGGCCATCGCGGGCATCGACTGGGTCACCCGGCATGCGCACAAGCCGGCGGTCGCCAACCTCAGCCTGGGCGGCGGGTACAACGCGGCGCTGGACGCCGCCGTGCGCACCTCCATCCGGTCCGGCGTCACCTACACGATCGCCGCGGGCAACGCGGGGCAGCCGGCCGCCCTGCACTCCCCCGCCGACGTGCGGGAGGCCATCACGGTCGGCGCCACCGACAGCGTTGACGCCAGGGCGGGCTTCTCCAACTACGGTTCGGCCCTGGACCTGTTCGCGCCGGGCGTGTCGATCACCTCCGCGTCGTACACGAGCGACACGGGCCGGGTCGCCTACTCCGGTACGTCGACGGCGTCGCCGCACGCGGCGGGCGCGGCCGCGCTCTATCTCGCCGACCATCCGAAAGCGACGCCGGCGACGGTCTCCAAAGCGTTGGTCGCGAGGGCCGTGAGCGGGAAGGTGTCCGGTCGGGGGGCCGGTTCGCCGGACAAACTCCTGCAGGTCCTCCCGGCCGGGTAACGGGGTCTCAAAACCGGTCTCGTTCCCCTCGAACGAGGCCGGTCTTGTGTGTAGACATACGCGTGAGTAGTTAACAAAGTGCCGGATTGCACACCCGAACAGGGTGGGAAGGCTCCCTCGGTACACGACCCCACATCCATCCGCCCACCCTCGTTGATGCGGACAGGAGCGGTCATGCCCGCCACGCACCACTCGTCAGCACCCCCGACACCCCGCACCAGGGCGACACCCGCCCCCGAAACAACGGACGCGCTCCCCACACCGGAAGCGCTCACCGCGCCCCCCGCGCGCCCCGCCGAAACCGCCTCCTCGGACGAAGTCGCCGACACCGCCGTCGGGCGCATACCGGTCCTCGACGTCCGCCCGCTGGTCCAGCAGGGCCGCCGGCCCGCCAAGGCGGTCGCCGGTGAGACGTTCCAGGTGTCGGCGACCGTGTTCCGGGAGGGACACGACGCCGTCGCCGCCAATGTGGTCCTCAAGGGCCCGGACGGCGCCCCGGGCCCGTGGACGCCGATGCGCGAACTCGCCCCCGGCAGCGACCGCTGGGGCGCGGACGTCACGCCGGACACCACCGGCCGCTGGACGTACACCGTGGAGGCGTGGGGGGACCCGGTCGCCACCTGGCGGCAGCACGCCCGCATCAAGATCCCCGCGGGGATGGACACGGAGCTGGTCCTCGAAGAGGGCGCCCGGCTGTACGAGCGGGCGGCCGCCGGAGTGCCGCAGGGGCCGGACCGGAGGGTGGTGCTGGGCGCGGTCGACGCCCTGCGCGACGCGTACCGTCCGGCCGCCTCCCGGCTGGCGGCGGCGCTGACGCCTGAGGTCGAAGCCGTCCTCGGCCGTCATCCGCTGCGCGATCTGGTCACCGCCGCCGAGCCGTTGCCGCTGCTGGTGGAGCGGGAGCGGGCGCTGTACGGCGCGTGGTACGAGTTCTTCCCGCGCTCCGAGGGCACCCTGGAGCACCCGCACGGCACCTTCCGCACCGCCGCGCGCAGGCTTCCCGCGATCGCCGCGATGGGCTTCGACGTCGTCTATCTGCCGCCGATTCATCCCATCGGCACGACGTTCCGCAAGGGCCGCAACAACACCCTCGACCCCGGCCCGGACGATGTGGGCGTGCCCTGGGCGATCGGCTCGCCCGAGGGCGGCCATGACGCCGTCCATCCGGACCTGGGCACGATCGAGGACTTCGCCTGGTTCGTGGAGCGGGCGGCGGACCACGGGCTGGAGATCGCCCTCGACTTCGCCCTGCAGTGCTCCCCCGACCACCCCTGGGTGCAGAAACACCCCGAGTGGTTCCACCACCGGCCGGACGGGACGATCGCGTACGCCGAGAACCCGCCGAAGAAGTACCAGGACATCTACCCGATCGCCTTCGACGCCGACCTGGACGGGCTCGTCGCCGAGACCGTCCGGGTGCTCAGGCACTGGATGTCGTACGGGGTGCGGATCTTCCGCGTCGACAACCCGCACACCAAGCCGGTCGTGTTCTGGGAGCGGGTCATCGCGGAGGTCAACGGCAGCGACCCCGACGTGATCTTCCTGGCCGAGGCCTTCACCCGGCCCGCGATGATGCACACGCTCGGCCAGATCGGCTTCCAGCAGTCGTACACCTACTTCACCTGGCGCAACACGAAGCAGGAACTGACGGAGTACCTCACCGAGCTGTCGGGCGAGTCGGCCTCGTACATGCGGCCCAACCTGTTCGCCAACACGCCCGACATCCTGCACGCCTACCTCCAGCACGGCGGCCGGCCGGCCTTCGAGGCGCGCGCCGTCCTCGCCGCCACCCTCTCCCCGACCTGGGGCATCTACAGCGGCTACGAGCTCTGCGAGAACACACCGCTGAAGGA
>NZ_JBITCT010000056.1:37180-63392 GCF_044453465.1 Streptomyces sp. NPDC051677 | reverse complement strand
CGTCACCCGCAGCCGCCTCGGACGCCTCGTCCGACAAGGCTTCCTCACCCAACCCGGACGAGGTCGCTACGAGAAACGGACTTAACGTCCACTGAAAGCGGGCCGGCTGGAGCTGACCGAGCTGCGGATGGCCCACCTGCTGGAAGTGGCGACCGGGTTCCGCTCCGGCGACCCGTTCCACCCGGGCCCGGGCGAGCCGAGAGCCGAGTACGACCCGGCGACCACGACGCTCACCGAGCGACGGCACGCAAAGGTGGCGGAGCTCGCCGCCCTAGATCCGCAGCACGCGCGGCTGCTGGGGCTGGGCTCGGTCGGCTACCGCACGCTGATCCGGTGGGAGAACGCCCGCCGCCGGTTCGGGCTGGTCGGCTGCGCGGACGACCGCTGGCTGCGCCGCAGCGGCGGAACCCGGACGGTCTCCGAGCAGGTGCGGGAGGCGGTCCTGGCGGTCCGCGAGGAGACGCAGCGGATGGCGAAGGTGTCGATGCGGACCAAGGACCGCATGATCCGCCAGTACGTCCGCGAGGAGTTCGGGCCCGAGACGAAGGTGCCCAGCTACGACACCCTGCGCCGGCTCTGGCAGGAGTGGTTCGGTCCCGGCGGCGCCCGGCAGCGCTACGCACGGTCGGCGGATCTGCCGGAGTCGCAGGGGCACATCCTGGTGCACCGGCCGGGCCAGGTCGTCGCGCTGGACACCACGGTGCTGCCGGTCATGGTCCGCGAGCACGTCTTCGGCGACCCGGTGAAGATGCACCTCACCCTGGCCCTGGACGTCTGCACGCACTCGCTGGTCGCCTTCCGGCTGACGCTGGTCTCCGACACCTCGGTGGACGTCGCGATGGTGCTGCGGGACGTGACGATGCCGCTGCCGATGCGGGCGGACTGGGGCGAGGACCTGGAATGGCCCTACCCCGGCCTGCCCGCCGCAGTGGTGGCCGAGTTCGCCGGGCACGCGGTGGCCGGCCTGCCGTTCTTCACCCCGGAGACGGTGACCACCGACCACGGATCGGTCTATCGCAACCATCACCTGGTCGAGGTCGAGCGGGTGCTGGGCTGCCAGGTCCTGCCCGCGCGGGTGCTGCGGCCGACCGACAAGGCCGCCGTCGAGCGGGCGTTCGGCGTGAGAAGCTGTGTCGGAACCGACGATCTGTGACGTTCCGTGAGTGATGGATCGGCGAGTGGTGCAGGGCGCCATGGGTCGCTATAGGGGCCAGAATTGGCCATGTTGGCTCGGAACCTGGTGATGTTGGTGGTGTGAGGTGGACTCTGGGCGCATCGCCGGGCCGGGGTTCCGCAGCCGACGCAGGACGCCGACGCTTCGGCCCGCGCCGGGTGGTGCGCCATGGCCCCAATGGTGGAGATGGTTGGGAAGGTCACGCGGAGCCGTTACGACGAGCTGGTGGCCGAGTCTCTGGACATGGTGGAGGAGGACACCCGCTGCCAGTTCGGGCTCGGGGACGCGGCTCTGGAGCTGGAGCCGCTTCGCGGGCACGGCGGTCACCTGCCGCTCGACGAGGGTGACCAGGGTGTGGAGGAGTCGCTGCGTCTGTTCGCCGAGGAGATCGGGCTGTCTTTCTATACGGTCCGGACGCACCGGTGGGTGGCGGCGCAGTGGCCCGCCGAGCACCGGCAGACGGGGGTCTCCTGGGAGGTCCATCGGATCCTGGCCTCCGTACCGGACCGGTTCGAGCTGATCGGGAACCCGCCGTTGAGCGAGCGCACCGGCCGGCGTCGGTGGAGTGCGGAGGTGGCGAAGAAGTTAGTGGGCTGGAAGACCGAGGAGGTCCTGGTCCCGGTCACCGTGCAGGAGAAGGTCGAGGCGATCCGTGAGCTGGCGCGTGATGACGAGGTGGTGGCGGCGCAGGTGGCCACCGACTTCCTGCGCCGGTCGGAGGTGGCGTTCAAAGCCATGCGCGACCCCGAGGCCCGGGAGAACGTGAACGAGGCCCAGTTCGAACAGGCCGAAGTCGAAGACGATGAGTTCGAGGAGGACTACGACAACACCTTCGGCGCTGGCGAGGACGGTGAACGCTTTGACGACCCGGCCCGCATCGTCCACAGCTGGCGGAAGTCGATGGAGTTCTCCGACCTGATCGCCGTCTGCCAGGGGTTCATCGCCGGGGCCGCCCGGCTGGTCCCGAAGTTGCGCGGGCACGAGTTCACCGACACCCAGACGAAGGTGTTGGAAAACCACTTGGAGAAGATCCGCGCGACCGCCGACTGGATCGAGACCGCGGCCGCGACCGGGCAGGTCGATCTCGACGAACAGCTCGCCCAGCTGCTGCGGGGCCAGTAGCCATGGGGGCGGGTCTGCCCGCCCACGTCCACGGCCAGGCGGTACGCAAGGCTCTGCAGGAGGCGCGGCCGGCGGGACTGACGCTTCCCCAGCTGTGCCGGGCGACCAAGCGCACACCGTCGCAGGTCTGGGCGGGCTTGAGGTTCCTGCGGAAGGTTGCGGTCAAGGAAGGACTCCCGCCGGTGACCTACAACAGACGGGACGGCTTTCAGATGTCCGAGGAGAGCGAGGTCTGGATCTCCTACGAGCGCGCGATCTTCCAGGCCGAACTGCACCGGGTCACCAACTTCATCACCGGCATCATCGCCCCGCATGCCAGGAAGGCCCCCGACGACGAATGGATCCGCCTGGTCCTGGACCAGCTCGGCGGCGTCAAGGCCACCCTGGAAGTCCTCACCCGCATGGAACGCTGATGACCAGCACGAACGAGACGCCGCCGTCGGCGGTGCGCGGACGGCACTATCCCAGTGACACCACGGACGCCGAATGGGCCGTCCTCGAACCGCTGCTGCCCATCCCGGCCTGTGAGTTGCCCACGGGCGGGCGTCCGGAGAAGCATCCGCGCCGCAACGTCGTCGATGCCATTCGCTACGTCAATGACAATGGGTGCAAGTGGAGGTCGGTTCCCGTCGACTTCGGGATCCCCTGGCGCACGGTCTACGGATTTTTCCAGAGGTGGCGGGCGAGTGGCGACCTGGCCCGCATCCATGCCGAGCTGCACCAGCTGGTCCGTCTTCACGACGGCCTCAATGCCCGCACCGTCGCGGTGATCCTGGACTCCCAGTCCGTCAAGGGATCCGAGACGGTGGGCCAGGACACCCGCGGTTTCGACGGCGGGAAGTTGATCAATGGGAGGAAGCGGCACCTGGCCGTGGACATGCGCGGCATGGCTCTGGCGGTCATGGTGACCAAGGTGTTGCGGCCCTCTTGGAAGTGAGCAGCCCTTCGAGGCCAGCCTGTGCATTGCTCAGTTTGATGAGTGGGGCACATTGGAAGTTACTCGTGAGTAGGTTTGGAGTTGCGTCGGTTGGACTGAGATGACCTGCGGGTTTCTGAGGCTTGCTCACTATGAGCGTTGACTGCTCAGTGTTACTGGGCGGCCGGTAGTGGCGGTCGAGAGCAGGTGGACTGGCCCTGGCCGGATAGTCCTTCTCGTGACTGGAAGGCGTCGGTTGCGTCGGTGGGGCAGGCCAGGTCGAGACGAGAGGGGAGTGTGACGGGCGGCAGCGGAGGGGCGCCGCCGTCGGCATGGAATGCGTTGTACGGGCCGGTGAGGTGTTGGAACGTCGTGACCGTGTGCCGCCGGCCAGTTGCTATGACAACGCCTTGCCTTGTGCCAGCGCGCCGCGAAACTCGCTCCAGCGTATCCGGCTGATCCTGCCGCGCAGTTGTCGTCGTCATGGCGCTGACGGTGGGTAGAACGCGCGCCACCTTCCTCGCAGCAACTTCGGATGCCTCTCGGCGGGAGACCCTGCGCGCGTGGCGACGGGCGTCGCTGCCGCGTGTGTGCGTCCGCGCAACAGCGGAGGCTGCCGTGGAGCAGAATCAACCGATCACAGTGTGACGAGGAAGGCCGCCCATGAGCCACAATGCGACGTTTCTGCAGGCGGCTCAGGCAAGCCAAGGAGCTCTTACCCGCGGCTGGCTGTCATGTCACGGTGGCGGCCGAGGCCCTCCACGCGGCAGTCAGGGCTGCCACCGATGCCCAATTCGACCTGCACATGCAGAACTTCAACAGCGCGGAGCGTCTGTGCGCTCTCGACGACGTAGCCTTCACCCGTCACACCGCCGCCGTCAGGCAGGCACTGGAAGCCTTCGTCGCTGCGGCCTACCGAGAGGGAGTATCGGTGACGGCCACGGGTTCCGACCGGGCGAAGGCGGCGCGGGTAGCCGAAGCGGTACCGGCGGACGCCGCCTGGCTGGTCCAACTTTCCCAGCGGATGCCGATGCGGCGCATCCCCGACTTTGTCGCCGAGGGCATCGACTCGGCCCTGGAAGCCCTGCAGCGCGATGTCATCGACTTCGTCGACCCGGAACTCGAAGCGGCACATCAGGGCTTCATGGAAGCCCTGGCCCGTCTCGTCGACGAGATCAACGGCACCTTCACTCCCGACCACGACGCCGCATACACCGAGGTCCCGCCAGAGTGGCGGCGCACTGACCCCGAACGGTACGCCCAGGCCCTGCGCGATCTCTCCCAGGCCCGCGATACCGTACTCGACGGCTACAAGGAGCTGATGAACGTCATGAGCCGAAGAGGCCACCTGCCCGCACCGCAAGAACCCCAGCCAGGCCCTTCGGTCCGGGTCACCGCCGGCGACAACTCACCCGTCACCGTGAACGCCCCTCATGCCCACGCCTCCCACGGCGGCCACGCGAGCGCCGGCCAGCCGGCACCGGCAGGCCAGACTGCCGCGGACACACCCGCGCCGTGGTATCGCAGCGGCATCTTCTGGGGCGCCGTCAGCGCCGTGGGAACGGTGGCCGGTGCCGTCGTCGCCTACCTTGCGCTGGGCAGATGACCGGGCCAACCCGCCAGGGGCCGCAGCCCGTGGAACAGTTGGAACAAGGCGTCCTCGACGACACCGTCCCGCTTGCCGGACTGCTGCGCCTCGCGCTCGTCATCGGCGGCCACGCCGCCTCCCAGCCCCTGAAGCAATGGGCGCTCAACGAACTCGAGGGCTACGCAGGCAAACCCGCCTCCAGCGTTCCCGACTACCGGCGCCCGCGCGCGCCCATCCAGGCCGACTCACACTCGCTGACCTGGCAACGCCAGGGTGAAACCATCAGCGCCCTGCACCTCCCCGACATCACACGGGGCACGATCAACGAAGAAGTGACCATCCCGTACGGCGTCGGCCAGCTCCAGAACCTGATCGAACGGACTCCGCCCGGCCAGGCAGTCCACCTCAGCCTTCCCGGCGCGGCCGAACTGCGCACGCTGATGAGCGCGATGGAAAAGTACCGCAGCCGAGCCATCATCATCGACGACCTGTACTGGGCGGTCTCTCCCTCCGTCCTGCACGACATCCTCGACCAAGTCCGTACCCGCCTCACGCAGTTCGTCGCCGAACTGCGTTCCACGATGCCGGCCGGCTCCGGCACGCCTACCCCTGAGCAGGTCCACAGGGCCGTTCAGAACATCAGCATCACGACCGGCGACAACTCGCCCGTCACACTCACCGCCCCGCTCGCCCACGCCGACCACGGCGCAACAGCCAGCGCCTCAGCCGGTGTACAACAGCGCTGGTGGCGGCGACGGCGCTAACTCCGTGCTCGTCTACCACAGGGGCCACTCTGGTGACGGGCACCCGCATCGCCCGGCCCCCGTACCACCGAGGACCCAGCGTTCGTCACGAGGCCGCAAACCATCGTGACCTGTCTAAACCCCGGCGAGCGCTACGGCCTCCAGGTTGGCAACCACCTTCCCATGCTGTCCTTCAGGTCCGGCGTCTCCCCGTCGAGGGCATCGAACGCGTCCGGGCATGAACCCAGCCCACCCCCACAACTCGGAAGCGCATTCTGTGAGCGCTCGCCGCCGACGCCTGGTAGACCAGTGGCGGCCGGCGGGAGCAGCGCCAGGCCATACGCGCGGACCCAGGAACGGGCAGGGAGGAGAGCGAGCACCGCGGACCGCAGGTGGCTGCTGTGCGGCACGGATGCGAGAGGGGCGGGGAACGCCGAAGTTCGGTCGCTAGGGTCGCTGCATGAGCTTGCGCGACGCGGACTGTTCCTGGCTGCCCGACCATCAACTGCATGTGGTGGAGACGCTGGCCCACGTCGACCACACGATCGAGCGGTTGCTGCGGCTGACGCACGATTACACCGAGCACGGGACGATCACGTTCGCCGAAGTGAGCAAGGACAACCGCGTGGATGTCGTTGTTCAGGAGGTCGCTCCGCTCCCGCAGGCGATACCCCGGCTCGTGGCCGACGCCCTCACCCAGTTGCGGGCCGCGCTGGAACACACCTTGTACGCCGAGGTCGAGGCCGCTCTTGGACGCTCCCTGACGGAAGAGGAGGCGAAGGGGGTGGAGATGCCGGCCACGTGTGACGCCGCCGCCCTCGCCCAGTGGTTCGGCAACCGCAGACGACGGCAACTTGGGCCGCTGCACGCCGGAACGCCGCTCGCGCAGCGCATCGAGCGGCTGCAGCCGTTCCAGCGCCGCACCCCCGACGAGCATCCGCTGCGGCTCCTCGCCGTCTACACCAACGTAGCCAAGCACCGCGCTCCCGCTGTCGCGGCGACCCGGCTCGGCGCCGTGCATCCCGACGATCCGCACAGCGACCTGACCGTCGCTCTTCCCCTCAAATACGGGCCCCAGCCGGGTGATGGACTGCCCTTGCGGGAGGGTGACGTCCTTGCCAGCGCGCCGCGCGGCGCCCGCATCCCCTTTTCCGTGTGGCCGACCGTGTCCCTGCAGCGGCCCCACACCGGTGTGTGGGCCATCGCCGCCAACGAGCTGGAGATTCTCGAAGAGTGGGTACGCACCGTGGCCATCCCTATTCTGGTCACCGGCCGCCACGACGTGAGCCCGCTGCCGCCGCACCTCGACATCGCCGTCGGACACCGGGACATACGCGATGCCCTGGCGAAGGCGGGTCGTACACCCGCGGTCGTCCGGAGCCGGGACAGGATCGCGGCCATCACCGGCCGCGCCGGTCTCGTCGAGTTCCTCGCTTTCTTCCCGGAACGGCCCGAGGCGGAAACAGTCCGGGCATGGCTCGACTCGCTGGATGACACACAGGTCGTCGAGCACGTCCTGCACCTGCGTGCGGTAAGCGGCCGGCCACGTGAACTGATCGAGGCGGGAAGCGAATTGGTCAGCGAAGCCCGCAGGTACAAGGAAGGCATCGGGGAGCCGTCCCGCACGGGTGGGGCAGGCGCGTAGGGCAAGGCCTCCAGGCTGTCGGTACGACTTCGGCGCACGGTTTTGGGGCCAGGCCCGGTGCGGCCGACTGCCGATTCCTCGCGATCCGCCGGAAGTGCGGGGGAGTGCGGGTCACGTGGCCGAGGCGGTCTGCAGGCTCTCCACGATCTGGGGCGGCAGGACGGAGCGGGCTGGGGTGCTGTCGGTGGAGGCGAGGTAGGCCAGGAGCCGTGCGGGCTGTTCCGGCCGGCCGAGGGGGACCGGCTCGACGCGGCGCCACCCGCGGGCGGAGGCCGTTTTGATGGCGGTGAGATAGACGTTCTCGTTCATACGTCCGAGCGTCCGTGCCCGCATGAGCAGGGCAGCGAGTGAGACCTGCCAGTGCTGTTTGAGATGGAACAGGGTCGGCCAGTCCACCGTGGTCGGCAGCTGGTCGTGGATGTCATCGGCGGGCATGAGGAAGGCCGCCGCGAACTGGTGGGCCTGTGTCTCGACCTCTTTGACGCCCCAGATCTGCTCGCCGTGCAGGACGAGGTGGGCGAGTTCGTGCGCGCCGTCGAACCGGGAGCGGGCGCGGTCGTTCTTGTTGCTGCCCAGGACGACGACGGGGTGGTCGGGAAACGGCAGTGAGAAGGCGTCCACATCGTGGTTGTCCAGAGGCAGCCGGGTCACGGCGACCCCGTGTCCCTCCAGCAGTTCCACGACATTCGGTACCGGCCCCGGGGGAAGTCCCCACAGCGACCGCACCTGGGCCGCTGCCTCCTCGATCTCCGCCCGCTGCGCCTGCAGGCTGCTCACCGGGAGCCGTGGCATGTCCGCGACGCGGAAGCGGCCCACCGCAGACGCGTGGACGGCGAGATCGTGGGCGACGTGGGCGATCGCCCGGGCGCGGCGGCGGTCGGTCACCGAGGTCCGTCGCAACGAGCGGAAGAAGCCGTCGTGGCTGCCGGTCATCGCCTCGCCGAAGAAAGCCGGCGGCACCGCGAGAACGCGGGCCAGCACGCCGGTCGTCTCCGGGCTGGGGCGCGCGGCCCCGCTCTCGAACTGACTGATGGCGGCCGGCGTGAGCCCGACCTCGCGAGCGAGCCGCGTCTGGCTCAGCCCGGCCAGTTCACGGGCGGTCCGCAGCCGTGCCCTCTCGAACACCTGCGTGCTCATATCTCCCCTTGCCTGCCCTGCCCGATCTTGGTCTCCACATCTTGGCGGATCGCGCAGGCCCCGCACGCTCCGGGGACGGCGCGGCCCGACACGACCCTACGACCCCTGCGCAGAAACAGGCGCGGAAATTCATGCTGTGATATTAAGTAGCCTCGACAGGGAAGATCCGCTCCTATCGGCAGCGGCCCTTCAACGATCCGCGTGACGGGGGCGGTTGCACTGACCGAGCGTTTCCAGATCCTGGCCCTGGACGGCGGCGGCTTCCGCGGCATGTTCTCCGCAGCGGTCCTTGCCCGCCTCGAGGAAGACCTCGACATTCGCATCGCCGACCACTTCGACCTGATCGCCGGCACCTCGACCGGCGGGATCATCGCACTCGGCCTCGGCCTGGGTCTCACACCCCGCGAGATCCTCACCTTCTACACCGAGCACGGCCCGCGGATCTTCCGCGACCGCTCCAGGATGCGCGGCCTGCGCCACCTCCTGCGCGCGAAGTACAGCACCGAGCCCCTGCGAGCGGCGCTCACCGACGTCTTCGGCGAGCGGACCTTCGGGGAGAGCACCAAACGCCTGGTGATCACCTCCTACAACATCGCCGCCGACGACGTCTACCTCTTCCGGACCCCGCACCTGCCCACCCTCAAACGGGACTGGCGGGAAAAGGCCGTCAACGTCGCGCTCGCCACCTCCGCCGCACCCACCTACCTGCCCGGCATGCCTCTGGACGGAGCCCGCCTCGTCGACGGCGGCGTGTGGGCCAACAACCCCACCATGGTCGCGCTCACCGAGGCCGTCGGGCCGCTGTCCGTCCCCCTCGAGGCCATCAAGGTCTTCAGCCTCGGCACCACCACCGACGTCCGCAGCCGCCACCGCCGCCTCGACCGCGGCGGCCTGCTGCCCTGGGCCGGCGACGCCGTCGAGGTCCTCATGCGGGCCCAGAGCGAAAGCGCCGCCAAACAGGTGCGCCACTTCATAGGCAAGGACAACGTCCTGCGCCTCAACCCGACCGTCCCCACCGGAGCCGTCGCACTCGACAACGTCGACACCCAGACCCTTTCCGGACTGGCAGGCCACATCAGCCGCGACGTCTCCCCGGCGATCCACCGCACCTTCTGCGACCACCAGGCCCCCACCTACACGCCCTGCCACCCCACCCGTGAGGAATGACGTGAACACGCTCCACCCGACGGGAGAGGCCGACACCGACTCCCTGGAACAGATGCTGTCCATGCTGCTCGACGGCGCCGTGGAATCCCTTGATATCTCCCCGGACCTCTACGACGCCGCTGTTCGCCGTTACATGGACGTCGGCACCTGGCTCGGCCTGAACGAGAGCCCGGACTACAAGATCTACTCGCAGGGGTCCTTCCTCCTCGGTACCGTCGTCCGCCCCCAGACACCCACCGGCGAGTACGACATCGATCTCGTCTGCCGCATCCCCCTGCACAAGACCAGCACCACACAGGACGATCTCAAGCAGCGGGTGGGCGACCAGCTCATCGCGTACCGGTCCTGGAAACAGCAGCAGGGCCACAATGATGGCCCCAGCAGCCTGGAACCCCGTCGCCGGTGCTGGACCCTGGGATACACCGGATTCCACCTCGACGTCCTTCCCGCCATCCCGGACGACGAACACCAGCCCCACGGCATCCTCTTGACGGACAAGAACCTGTACAAATGGCAGCACGGCAACCCGATCGGCTACGCGGACTGGTTCAGCGCCCGCTCCGAACTCTCGCACGCCCTTCTTGAGAAGCGCGCCAGCATCGCGGACGTGCCCGTCTGGCACATCCGCAGCACTCTTCAGCGCCTCGTGCAGGTACTGAAATGGCACTGCATGACCTACTTCGGCGACGACACCGACAACCGTCCGCCGTCCATCCTCCTCACCACCCTCGCCGGCCGCGCCTACCGCGGGGAAGACGACCTGTTCACCGCCCTGCGCAACGTGCTCGCCGCCATCCCCGGCTTCATCGAACGACGCAACGGCCAGTGGTGGGTCGCCAACCCCGCCCACAAGGAGGAGAACTTCACCGACAAGTGGAACGAATACCCTCAGCGGCGCCAGGCTTTCATGACGTGGTTCCGCGAGCTCACGGAGACCATGGACAACCCGTCCCTGATGCACTCCGAGGGCTTGGACGCCGTCTACTCCCACCTCGTCAAGTCCTTCGACCCCGGCCCTCTTCAGCGCTCCTTCACCCGCTACGCGAACCGCATGAAGAACACGGCCACCCAGCAGCGGATGAGCACCA
This sequence comes from Streptomyces sp. NPDC051677, assembly GCF_044453465.1. NCBI lineage: Bacteria > Bacillati > Actinomycetota > Actinomycetes > Kitasatosporales > Streptomycetaceae > Streptomyces > Streptomyces sp. NPDC051677. The sequence goes on along the minus strand of NZ_JBITCT010000056.1, from coordinate 52,812 downwards.
CGGGACTGCTCTCCACCACCACCGCCGGCCCGCGCAGGCGCCCCCAGACCTTCCATGGCCAGCACACCGACGCGCGCGATTAACCTCGCCCGGCAGATGACCGCCGTCAAAGCGGCTGTCCCCACAGCCGAAGCAACGTTGCGCGGCGGCGAACTCGTATGCACCCTCACCCTGCAGCCCACCCCCGTCAGCAGGCGCTACACGGTCAGGATCGCTTACCGCCACCGCGGCAGCCCCCGCGTCAGCGTCACCGACCCGCCACTGGCACTGCACCCGGACGCCACACACCTTCCGCACGTCTACGCCAGCGGCGACCTGTGCCTGTACCTGCCCGGAGAATGGAACGACCACATGTTCCTCTCCCAGACCATCCTGCCGTGGACCTCGGCGTGGCTCCTGCACTACGAACTCTGGCTCATCACGGGCCGCTGGACGGGAAGCGGCGAAGAGCACGCCCTCCCGACAGCCTGGCCCCCCACCGCCGACCGGTGAAACAGCCGCGCCATCCTGCAGCCCCTCCCAACCGGGGCGGACGCCTGCGAAAGAGGGTTGTCGACGATGCCCGATCCGCCGACGATGTCTCTGTGAGTGAACGCAACCACGCGCGCAACCCGGGCACGGGCCTGCTCGGGCCGAACTTCAGCCGCCGCAACCGTCAGGCACCCACCGACGACACAGCCGGCGAACACCGCTGGATGGCCATCGACGAGTCCGGCTATCACGGCGACCAACTCCACGGCCATGACCGTTACATGATCCTGGGCTCGGTGGCCATCGACGACGCCGAAGCTGCCGCGATCGTGGACACGCTGCGACGCGATGCGGGGATCCAGCAGTCCGCGACAGAGGCGAAGTTCCAGAAGATGTTCACCGGCGGGGGAGCCGGCCAGCGCCGTCGGCTCCTGGGCGAACTGCTGTGGCCGGGCGGGCCCCTGCATGACCGTGCCTCGGTGTACGCGATCGACAAGCACTACTTCGTCGCGGCCAAGCTTGTCTCCCTCCTGCTGGAGGAGCGGTTCCACGCTCTGGGTTACGACATCGACAGCAACGGCGTGGGCCGGCAGCTGGCCCTGGACCTGGCCACCGAAGGTCCCCGGGCATTGGGCCGCGACGGCTTCGACCGGCTCATCGCCACCGCCGTGGGCTTCTTCGCCAAGAGGAACCGTACGGGTGACCAGGTCACGGTCGACGACCTCTACACCGTCATCCGGGAGTCCTACGCCTACGCCCGCCGCCGCAAGGCGCCGCAGGCGAAGAAAGCAGCAGAGGTCCTGGACATGCTGCGCAAGACCCGCCCGGAAGCTGAGGAGTTCGCCCGTGAGCGTCCGGCCGAGGCCACACCGACCGGAGAGCACGGCCTTCTGGACGACACGATGGATCCCCTCGTCACCGCAGTGCCCACGGTCATTCTCCACGCGTCGGTACGCTACGGCGGCAAGCTCCAGGTCCTCGCCGACGACCAGCGGCTGCTGACCGACGACAAACTCGACGTCCTGGAGCGGGGGGCCACGGCCGTGGGCCTGGTCCACGGCCTCATCAAGCAAGACCACCTCCAGGATCTGGTGCGCGGCCGTTCGGCGGACCACCCCTCCCTCCAGCTCGCTGACCTGGTGGCGGGTGCGGGCAGGGTGGTTGCTCGCTGGCATGACGGCGAGGACGATCCTGCCGGAGACGACCTTCACCCGGTGGTGGCGCCGCTGGTTGATCCCGGGGGACTGCTCATGGAGGAAGGACCTGAGGATTTCGCACGGGTCGACACCGCCCGTGCGAAACGCCGCTGACGCAGCGGCCTTCGGGAACCGGCGGCGTGACCGGCGTGAGCCAGCCGGTGGGGATATCTGACCGGTCCATCTCGTCGATCCAGTCGGCGAGGGGCCGCGGTACACCCGGCCGCACGGCAACCACCGTACGTGTAACCGCTGGGCTGGGCTGAATCGGACGGGGCCGCCCACGTAGGGTGACTCCCCGATCAGCCCCGGGGAAGTCCTGGGCGAGAGACGCGCGCAGCAGTGGGGGAACACACGATGGACGGCACAGAGGGCACCGGGACGGCGGATGTCCAGATCACGCTCGACTCAGCTGGCGCCTTGGACGACCGCTTGGCGTTGGCCGAGTGGCTCCGTAGCGAACGCGGCCTGCAGGGGTGCGTCCATCTCATTCCGGCTGCCCCCGCCGAGAACGAGCTCGGTGCCGCCCTCGAACTCCTCACGGTCTCCCTCGGCTCCGGCGGTGTCGCCACCGTCCTTGCCGGTTCCCTCGCCGCCTGGCTGCAGAGCCGCCGGACCCCGACCACAGTGCGCATCACCATCACCCGGGCGGATCGCACCCTGGAACTCGAGACCGGAGATATTGCAGAGGCCGAGGCGCTGATCCGGCGCTTCCTGGACGAGGACACCGATGGAGTCTGACGACACCGCCGTCCTCATCGGTATCTCGCGATACCAGGACCCCTCCCTCCCCGAAGTTCCCGCAGTCCTCAACAGCCTGTCGGCCATGCACGCTCTGCTCACCGCTCCCGACCTGTGCGGCTGGTCCGCAGACCGGGTACACATGCTCGCGGATCCCACCGACACCACCGCGCTGGCGCTGGAACTGCACCGCCTGGCCGAGAACACCACGGGTACCCTCCTGCTCTACTTCGTCGGCCACGGGGTCGTCACCAGGACCGGTGCGCTCTGCCTTGCCACCGGCGGCACCCAGCTCCGCTACCCCGACCTGACAGGCCTGGAGTACGACAAGGTCCGCAACGCCCTGCTCGACTCGCCGGCCCAGGCGAAACTGGTGATCCTCGACTGCTGCTACTCCGGCCGTGTCATCCACGGCCTGACCGGCGCCGGCGAGAGCCAGCTCGCGGACACCACCGACATCCGCGGCGTGTACACGCTCACCGCGGCCGACCAGGTCGCCCACGTGCCCCCGCCGGAGGAACAGGAGACCGCCTGCACATCGTTCACCGGAGCTCTGCGAGACGTCGTGCGAGACGGAATCCCGGGCGCCCCGCCGGTGCTCGCCCTGAGCGACATCTATCCCAAGCTCAGGAACACGCTCCTGGCGCGCGGCCTCCCTGAGCCCAACCAGCGCGGGACAGACACCGTCGAGGCCTACCCCTTCAGCCGCAACGTCGCGTACACCGGCGGCACAGGATTTAGGTTGCTACCGCAGGAGCAGGTGGACTTCTTCCTCCGGGTCCTCGCCGCGCAGCCGCGCCACGACCTCACGGCTGCGAGCATTGAGAAGCTCGAGGACTGGCCCGGTGTCTACCTCCTGCACCAGGGGTCCGATGACACTCCGGAGATCGTCTACGTCGGAAAGCATGATCGTTCGATCGCCGCCCGTCTCGCCAAGCACCTGCAGAAGATCGACGGACGTTGCCACATCGACTCCCGCGACCTCTCCTTCAGCTGCCTCAAGCTGGACGACGACCTTAACCTCGTCGCGCCCGAGCTTGTCGTGCTCCGGCAGTTGCACGCCCAGGGACATTCCCCGCTCTGGAACCTGAACGGCTTCGGCAACCACGATGCCGGGCGGGCGAGAGACTCCGCCCGGCTCGCCGGCAGCCACTTCGACGTGCACCATCCGATCGACCTGGCGTGGCCTCTACGCGCCGACGGCCCGGCTCTCGGCCTGACGGCGCGAGAGATGGCCGCCTACCTCAGGAGCGAACTCCCCTACGTCTTCCGCTTTGACCACCGGGGAACCGCGATCGACGGGATCCGGCTCGCCGTCCCGGAAGGTTCTCTCTCTGCCGACCGTGCCTTCTGCCTGCTTGCCGCTGCCCTGGGTGACGCATGGCAGATCAGCGCTCTCATGGGCCAGGTCCTGATGTACCGCGAGCAGGGCGCAAGATACCCCAGCGCCATCCGCTACTACGTCGGCAGCGAGGTGATGAATGCGGTTCCGGATGTCTACGAGGACGGGCATCCGTTGCAGGGAAGACGGTAGCCCTGAGTTCAGAGGTAGCCGCTCACCGTCGATCGCCTTCGTAGCTTGAGTGCTCGGCCGGTGAGCCAGCGGGATGTGCGGCCTGGTTCACTGGCTGTCGCCCCGCGATGTCCCAGGCAGAGAGATCGGCGGAAAGTGCGTCACCACTGACACCTGAAGCGAAAGCGGGGCAGAAATAGCAGGTCATCGCTGGTATGCGGCGCTCGAAGTGCGTCATCTGCAGCGGCTTGGATGGGCAGCTGCGCCCGCTTCGCCGCAAATGCTGATTCTGCGCCGTTGGCGGGGGAGAGAGGTGTCGGCGCGCCAGGCGCAGGGCCGGCCACCGCGGCCGCTCCCGACCGTGAGGTGCCTTCTGCGAGGATGTGGAGCAGATCGCGGGAGGGACAACGGTGGAACCGGCAGTCGTGGGCAGTGTGGTCGGACGTGTGGCAGCGGCGTTCGTGACGAGGTCGTCGGCCCTGGTGACGGGAGACACCCCGCCACCGTCCTGGTCGGAGGAGTCCGACGAGCGGGGCGGCCTCCTCCTCACGGACGGTGCCGGCGAGGCGATCGCCCTGCTGACCCAGGATCAGGTCGCCCAGGTCTCACAATTCCTCGAGCAGCCCGAGATCGTGGCTCTGTCGCAGTTCCTGTTCATCGCCAGGCTGGGCCTCAGATCCCGCCAGGAACTGTCGGACCTGGCGGGGGAGTACGAGGAGACCTTCACGGCCCGGGCCGAGGACTTCTGCGACGAACACGGATACACCTGGGGCGGGCTCGCCAATGCGCTCTGGCAGCTTGCCATGGCCTACATGGAGAGTCTCTTCCCACTCGACGGCACCAGCACCACCGCGCCGCTCAGCGCCGCCGACCTGGAGAAAGTCACCGCCTATATCGGGGCCGCACCGCAGTTGGCAGGCGGTGACGCTCCACCCAGCGCCGCTTTCCGGGACATCGTCGATATCCTCGGGTCCCCGGAGCGGGTGAAGCGGGCGCGCGAGGTGCTGGCAGACATCAGAGCCGCATCGGAGCGCCGGTACGCCGAGCTCAGCCTCGCCCATACCTTCAGCCATGCCAGCGAGACAGCCCGTTTCGACCATGAAGTGCTGTACGTCCAGCGCAACCTGCGCAAGCGGGGCTCGGACGAGTTCCGCGACGACTCCTTCCTGGTCTCGCCCCTGAGCCGCCCGCGCTGCGTGGTCCTGGGCAACCCGGGCGTCGGCAAGAGCACCATGACGCAGAACCTCGTCCACCAGCTCTCACACTCCGGCTCCCGCGTCGCCTACGCCCCGCTCGTGGTGTCCTGCAAGGACGTCCCGGGCACGGACGGGTCCGCGTACATACTGTCGGCGATCACCCGCTCCCTGCGCGAGAACCTGCAACTGGAGATGGGGGAGGAAGCCGTCGGGGACCTGGCCACCCTCGGCCGCTCCTTCGTGATCTTCGACGGCATCGACGAGATCATCGACGTCGGACGGCGCATGAACTTCGTCCGGACCATCGAGGCCTTCGCCAACCGCTTCCCGCTCATCCCGATCCTCGTCACGGCCCGGCGCGTCGGCTACAGCAAAGCGCCGTTCGACACCCGGCACTTCGACATCTACGAGCTGGACGACTTCTCCCTGGACCAGGTGGGCCAGTACACGGAGAAATGGTTCGCGGCCACGGAGCGATCGGAGCAGGACCGCCTGGCCTTCCTGCGGGAGACGGAGAACGTCCCCGACATCCGCACGAATCCCCTCATGCTCTCCCTGCTGTGCGCCCTCTACCGCGCCCGCGGATACATTCCCCGCAACCGCCGCACCGTGTACGAGGCATGCGCCGACCTGCTGTTCCAGCGATGGGACGCCATGCGCCACATCGAACAGCCGATGGACCACCGCCACTATGGAACCCGCCTGATGCAGGAACTCGCGCTCTTCTTCTACAAGAGCCAGACCGCCCAGGCCGGCGTCCAGGAAGGTCAGCTGAAAAAGCTGATCGCCACCTTCTTCACGGACACTGCCTCGGTCGACGAGGTCGACGCCCGCACCCGGGCACAGGACTTCCTGAACTTCTGCGCGGACCGGGCCTGGCTCCTGTCCTACCAGGGCACGGACTCCCTCGATCACCGGCTGTTCGGTTTCACCCACCGCACCTTCATGGAGTACTTCGCCGCAGAGGCCCTCGTGCGGCGCGCACGGACACTCGACGAGGTGGTCAAGGAGATGGTGCTCGCCTACGACCGGGACACGAGCTCGGTCCTGGCGGACGTGATCTTCCAGTGCGCCGACGACAAGTACGACGGCGGCGCACGCGACGTCGTCTCCAGCCTCATGGAAAGATCCAAGAACAGCAGCCAGCAGGCCTCGGCGAAATACCTCTCGTTGTGTCTGCGCGTCATGAACGCGGCCCCTCTTCCCCCGCAGTCGACCGACGCCATCTTCGATGCCCTGCTGACCGCCTGGGACGGCAGCAGCCCAGAAACCGGCCGCGACACGGCACTGGCGGTGCTCGAACTCTCCAGAGACCCCAGAAACAGATTCATCGCCAAACTCCGCACGGACCCACTCCACGCCAAACACGCGCTCGCCAGGTGGGCCCGCTTCTACTGGCGCGGCGAAACCCTCATGTTCGATCCGCAGTGGGACCAGCAGATGTACGAAGTGGCCCTGGGAATGGACAACCCGTACTCGCAGGACCCGCCAGCCATGGCCTACCTGCTGCGCAACTCACCGATGGAGCTCGACGAGCTCCCGCCCACATGGGAATGGGCTCTGGGATTCCAGGCATTCGGCGAAACGGTCCCGGGACCAGTTGTCCTGGACATGGAAGAGCTCCTCGCCGAGAGCGGGCCGAGCCCCGACGCAGGCCGGATCACCGCCGCCTTCGGCGCCTCCCTGCGAGCCGGTCTGCCACAGGTCAACGACGCCTTTGTCAGAACCGTCTTCGCGCGCATCGGTGAGGGCACCACTGTCCTGGCGCCCGACGAACCGGCCGAGGCGGCCCAGAACCGCGATATCCGTGATGCCCTCATCTGGGCATGCTGCGCCCTGTTCGAAGTAACGGCGCCCGCCTACCACCCCCTCCACAAGCAGGCCGGCTTTGTCCTCGGGCACCCGTGGTTCGACCGGGTCAGCAGCACACGGAGCAACGGCCCCGGACGCACTGTCATTTCGGGACCAGAACCCTTCAGCTGGAAAGAACTGCGCACGCTGCAAGGGTCCGGAGCGGTGCCTACCTGGTTCGCCGACTGGTGTACGGGCCAGAAGTCGCTGCTCACCGTCATGGAGAACCGGCCGCAGCCGGGCGCGCGGCTCAGGCGCCCCACTCAGCCGAGAGCGAGGCAGTGACGCCGCCCCGGCGGCACTCGTGGCGAGGGCTGAGACGGCCCGGCTCACTTGGTCGCGACGGGACGTGGAAACCGCTCGGCTACGACGAACGCCGGGACAAGTACGCCGACCGCGCAGCGAACTTCGCCCACATCCACTACGCCGCTTCCGTGACGAGATGTCCGGCGGCGACACCGTAGGCTAGCGGCGCTGAACTCGTCGGTGTGACGGATGAGATGCGCCTGCTGGCTCATGCCTGGATGCTCACCCCGTTCCCCGACCCGCCGGCCAGGGATGAGCATGTCCAGCGCCTGCGAGGGGCCCGTGTGCTGATTCGAGGCCGCCGCACGCCAAGACTCGCACTCCGCGGCCTGCCCGGGGCAACGTGGTGAAGCTGGGCGGGTGCAGTCTGGTCGTTGCTCCGTGGCGGCTGTTGTCTCGTTGAAGAGGTGTGTCGACCCTCGGCACGCAGATCGTGGCTCTGGCCGGCGACCTGGACCACCGGGACCATGCCGTGACATGCGGAGGCGCCGCAACAACCCGTTGCTGAGACCGTGGTCAGGTCTCAGCATTCCAGGCATTTCGGCCCGGAAGGTCCGTCTCGTCACCAGAGCGTGAGGGGCTCGGCTTGAGTACGGTCTCTCGTTTCCGTCTGCCGCTGATGCGGCAGGGTTGCGCCACCTGCCCGCCCCGCCCCCGCCTTGCGGCGGGGGCGGGTGGCGCGGGTCTTCTGGTCGGCTCCACGAGGCTTCGACACCGCCGGGGCGATGTCCTGGTCTCCGGCCACTCCGGTACCAGTCACGCAGGCTGCCGCGAGGGCGGCGAGGTTGAGCGCGGCGTTGTCGTCCCGGTCGATGAACAGACCGCAGGCGTCGCATTCGTAGGTCCGGACGTGCAGCGGCAGCTTGGCTTTCACCGCGCCGCACCCGGAACAGGTCTTCGAGGACGGGTACCAGAGGTTGGCGACCACGAGGCGGGTGGCGTGGCGCCGGCGGGTCTTGTGGTCGAGCCGGCGGCGGATTTCACCGAATCCGGCGTCGGCGATTCTGCGGGCCAGACGCCGGTTGCGGAGCATGCCGGCGACGTTGAGGTCTTCGACCACGACGGTGCCGTACTCGGCGGCCACCGCGGTGGTGAGCTTGTGCAGGGCGTCTTCGCGGAGGTTCGCCACGCGGTGGTGGACCTTGTTCCGCTGGGCGTTGGCCTTCTCCCACCGCTTCGACGGCTGCTGTCCGGTGCGCCGGTCGGGGCCCTGGCGTCGGGACACGACGCGGGAGGCGCGGCGCAGCTGCTTGCGCGCCCGGTCGTAGTGGCCGGGATTGGGCGCGGTGCGGATCTCGCCAGTGCTGTCGGCCATGACCGCGAGGGTCTTCACCCCGAGGTCGATGCCGACCGCGGCATCCGGCCGCGTGACGCGGACCAGGTCGCGCTTCACCTCCGTCTGGAAGGACACGGACCAGCGTCCGCGTTCGTGCCGCACCGTCGCGGACAGGATCCGGGCGGCCTGGGCCTGGACGCGGTCGAGGAGCTTCACCGTGGGTTCATGCGTGCGGATCGTGCCCAGGCGGGGCAGTGTGACGTGTCGGCCGTCGGCGTCCACGCGGATCGTGCCGGTGGTGAACCGGCAGGACAGACGTGCCTTCCGCTTCGACTTGAACCGCGGCATACCCATCGCACGGCCACGGCGCTTGCCCTGCTTCGACCTGGCGTAGTTGTCGAACGCCGCGGCGGCGTTCGCGAGACCGGTGGAGTACGCCTCCTTCGAGTTCTCCTCCCACCAGGCCGCGAACCTCGGGTCGGTGTGCTTGCCCTCGTTGAACGCCTTCCGCAGGGCGGGCAGCGACCACGGCCGCCACTCGGTCAGCTGCTCCTCGGCGACGCCGTAGGACTCCTCCGCGCGGCGCTGCCACCACGACGCCCCGACCCAGCTGACAGCCCAGTTGTACGCGGCACGCGCCGCGCCGCAGTGCGAACGCAGCGCGTGCTCCTGGGAGGCGTTCGGGTCCAGAGCGAACCGGAACGCCTGCACCACAAAACCGGGCTGCGCCTGGAACTTCTTCACTCGGTGGCCTCGCCGGTCGCCACGGCCACCGCGCGGGCGGCGCGGTTCTTCGCCGCCCGCCGCCCGTACAGGCGGGCGCACATCGACGTGAGCACCTCGGTGATATCCCGCACCAGGTCATCGCGGTCTCGGTGGGGTCGAGGACGACCAGGTGCCGCCCGGACGCCGACAGGACGGCTTCGAGATGCTCGACGCCGAACCGGGCCAGCCGGTCACGATGCTCGACCACGATCACCGCCGTCTGCGGGTCGGACAGCAGGCGGTGCAGCTTGCGGCGCCGTCCGTTCAGCCCCGAGCCGACCTCGGCGACGACCTCGGCGACGGGCAGGCCGAGCCCGTTCGCGCCGGCCACGACCCGGGCGGCCTGCCGCTCAAGGTCGGCCTTCTGGTCGGCGGACGACACACGGCAGTACGCCACCACCCGCCCCGAGGTCGCAGAGACGGCCGGAGCGGGCTCAGCGACCAGCCACGTTCCGGACGGCGCCTGGCGGACCGGAACGGGCATCTTCCCGTCCTTCACCCATCGCCAGACGGTCTGGTAGCTCACGCCCTGCTGCCGTGCCCACTCCGAAAGCTTCACAAGGCCAAGGTATTCGAGATGCACGACTAGAGATGACTATGAATGACTAGAAAATCTGTAGCAGCTTTCATTCCCCTGCCAGCAGCCGTCAAGAGGTCAGCGACCTCGGCGAAAGATCCGTCGCAGCAGCGGGACCGACGCCTCCTCCCGCGGGTCAGGCACTTTCGAGGCACGGGACGGGGAGGGTGCTGCAGCCGACGCCTCCTCCCGCGGATCAGCAGGGGAGGGAGCCGGAAGGGCAATGCCGCGTTCGACGGCGATCCTCGCCGCGATCTCCCCCGCGTCGGCAGGAGAGGGAGCACGCTGCGGGACGCCGCGTTCAGCGGCGAGCGTCGCTGCCGCGACCCCGCGACGCTCGGCCGCGCGAGGCGGCCGCTTGAGGGTGACCCCGGCGTCGGTGAGGATACTCAGATCCAGCTTCCAGGCCGTGGCCGAACGCAGGTCCCACAGCGTGAACGCGGCATTGATGTGGCGGCGGGCCTCGGGGCGGCTCATCCCCGTGACCTTGACCAGATGCGCGAACGCCCTCGCCTCCAGGCCACGGACCTGGGCGTATCCGTAGTGGGTGACGGTGTGGCAGTCTGTGCACAAGCAGATCAACCGCTTCAGACGCTGGACACGGGCCGCTTCGTCGTACACCCACCGCTCGTGGGCCTCCAGCCATCGCTTGGCGTTCCGGTCTTCACCGGCGCCGCAGGCTTCGCACCGCATCCCGGCCCGACGAGTGATCATCCGGCGAAGCCGTTCCCAGTCCCGCGGCGTCACGCAGAAGCGGACGTTGGTGAACCAACAACTGGAGGGCACCAAGTCGACGAACAGGCCGTCGCCCAGGGTGCGATCCTCACCTGGCAGCAGATCGGGCACGTCCGCAGCGGCCGCCCACGGCCCCAGCGCGGTCATGCCCTTGCGGGGTGCGTACCAACGCTTGGCGGCCGGGTCCCACCGCGCGCCGGCCTTCTTGGCCTGGTCCTTTTCCGCGTACGGGACGTCCAGCCAGATCCGCTCGATCACCGTGCTCCTCTCTCATGTTGTTGGAGGCGATACAAGGGCTGCCCCTCGGCGCAGGACGACGCTACCGGCCGCCCGCAGACCCCACCGGACGAACTGTGATCTTCCTCGGGCCGTCCGGGCTCGCAAGGTCTTCGCCGAACTGCGGGCGGCAGAGCAGGCCACCCGGTCGTTGTCGGCGATGGCCGCGACACGGAGGGTGTCGGCGCGGGAGTCTGCTCCGTCGGCCACGTCCTGGTCGACCGTGCCCGCTGTGTCCGCGACGTCTCTGCGCTGTCGCCGATCGCGCAGAAGACGGCGCCAGGACCGGGTATCAGGGTCTGCCGGTGAGCGAGTGTCCCGTGCCGGTGGCCCGGGCGGCGGTGATTGCTGTGCCAGGGAAAGTCTCGGCGGCGGTGCAGGTGTCGGATTGCCCATGCGTCCGCGATCTCTCTACGGTGGGTATCTGTCCCGGTGGGGGCGGACGGTGCGAAGGGGGCTGTGTGGAAGCCGAGTTGGCGGCGCTCGCGGCGTCGGGGGCGACGACGCTGGTCGGGCTGATGGTTTCGGAGTCGTGGGAGCGGGCGAAGGGCGCACTGGGCCGGTTCTTCGGACGGCGGGCCGCGGGGGATGACGCCGAGGAGGAACTGCAGGCGTCGAGCGCGGAGTTGGGCAGCGCGCAGGAATCGGGCGACGTGAGCACCCAGGCGGACCTCCAGGCCCGGTGGCAGCAGCGGCTGGAGGAGATTTTCCGGGAGGATCCCGGCGCGGTACAGGAACTGGCCGGGCTGATGTCCGAGCTGGCACCCGAAGTCTCCCGCACGTTCGTCAGCCTCGTGAGCGGTGGGGTCAACTACGGTCCGGCCTTCCAGGGTTCGCACATCCACGGCGGCATCACCTTCAACGTCCAGCCCGCCCCGTCCGGACCCGGCCCTCACTCCCTGCCCGATCAAGTGCCCGTCACCATGGTCCCGTTCAGCAACCGCACGGCCGAACTCGCGGTACTGGACCAGACCCTCGGCACGCGAGAAGACGGCTTCGGGCCCGTCCGTGTCGGCGTACTGGACGGACTGCCTGGAGTGGGCAAGACGACCATGGCCTGGCGGTGGGCGGAACGGGCCCGGCGGCAGTTCCCGGATGGGCAGCTGTATGTGGATTTCGCCGCCCTGCGCACGCAGCCCGTGCTGGCCGCCGGCGTCGGCGCGGATGTCTCCGAGGCTCTTGCCATGTGCCTGCGGTCGCTGCCGGGAAGCGACAGCAACATTCCGAGTTCGCTCGCGGAGCGGACCAATCTGTTCCGCTCCCGCTCGGCCGGCCTGCGGATCCTGCTCGTCCTGGACGACGTGAACCAGCCCGCGCACGTGCGTGCGCTGATCCCCAAGGGACCGGGCAGCGCCGTCTTGGTCACCGGCCGGGGCCGCCTCGGTGAACTGGCCCTGGACGGAGCCCGCTTGATCTCCGTCAAGCCGCTGGACGCGCACGGCGGACTGGCGCTGCTGAAGGACCGCTGCGGCCAGGAGGCGGTCACGGCCGAACCGCGGGCCGCGCAGCGCCTGGTGGAATTGTGCGGCGGCCTGCCGGTGGCACTGCAGGTCGTGGCGGCGCGTCTGGTCACCGATAACAGCCTGAGCATGACCGAGCTGGCCGCCGAACTCGATGACGAGGCCGGCCGGCTGGCCGGTATGGCACTGGATGGTGAGGAGTCCTCGGTGTCCGCTGTTCTGGGTTCCTCCTACCGGCTGCTGCCGCCCGACGCCGCCCGGCTCTACCGCCTCCTCGGATGGCTGCCGATGGCCGTCTTCGACGCCGGCGTGGCCGCGGTCGCCGCCGGCCTCGACACCCCGCGCGCCAAGCGCCTGCTGGGCGCCCTGACGAAGGCAAGCCTGGTGGAGGCACTGGGCGACGGCCGGTACCGGATGCACGATCTGGTGCGCCTGCACGCCCAAGAGCGCGCCACGCAGGAGGAGCAGGAGGGCGAGCAGGCGGCGCTGATCGGCCGGGTGGGCACGCACTACCTCGTGCTCACCGCTTTCGCCGACCGGGCACTGCGGCGCGAGCGGCTGCGCATCGCCGACCTGTCGCCCTTGCTGCACGACACCGATGACCCTTTCGCCGCCGCCGCAGGACCGCCCGCCCTGGAGTGGCTGGACACCGAGCGCTCCGCCGTCCTGGCGGTCCTGCGCACGGCCGCCCGGCACGGGCTGCATACCCTGGTCTGGCAACTGGCGGAAGCCTTCACGGTTCTGTTCCTGTACCGCCGCTACCTGGGGGCGTGGAAGGAGTCGCTGGAGCTGGGCGCCGAGGCTGCCGCGGTGTCGGCGGACACGGCGGCCGAGGCACGGCTGCGCAGCCTGCTGTCGCGCCCGCTACTCGACCTCGGCGAGAACGACCGCGCGGCAGCCGAACTGGAACAGGCCGTCGCTCTCGCCGAAGCATCCGGCCACCTCGTCCTGCGTGCCTCCGTGCAGGAATTCCTCGGCCGCTACCGGGATCTCTTCGAGCCCTCCCGCGCCGTCGAGGCGTATCAGCGGTCCCTGGAACTCAACGAGAGCGCCGGGGAAGCACGTGGCGTAGCCATCGCCGCGTTCTTCCTCGGGTGCGCCCAGGACGCCCAGGGCGATCACACGCAGGCGCTGGCCAGCCTGCGCCGGGCGCTGCAGGACCTGGAGTCCCGCGAGGAGCCGGACCGGCGGATGGCGGCCCGGGTACGGGCCGCCATCGGCGTGGCACGTGACCATCTCGGCCAGAGCGAGGAAGCGATCGGTGACCTGTGCGAGGCTGCCCGGGCCCTGAGGGAGGTAGGTGCGACGCACTATGAGGCGCAGGCCTTGGTGCAGCTCGCCGACATCGCCCAGCGGACCGCGGGACGCGAGGACCTGGTGCGCGAGTGCCTGACCCGGGCCGTCGAGATCTACGAGGCCGCCGGCAACCGCACGGCGCAGAGCCTGCGGCAACGGCTGGACGGTCCCGGCCGCTGAATTCCGGGCCGGCCGGGGCAAGAGGCGGCTGGCTTCGGGGCTACCCGGCAGCCAGCGTGGGACGAAGACGCAGGACCACGTCCTCGTCCCGCACGCCACCGACCCGTAGTGTCACTCTGCTGCTGTCCAGCGGATGCCCCGCGCGCAGACACGCGTAGACGACCGCGGCCAGCAGGCCCGGATCCCCGGTCGGGCCCGTGGCGGCCGCCTCGACCACCCGGCCGTCCCGGAGCCCGACCAGACACACGCCGTGGCGCACGGCCGAGGCCGCGAGGAGGCTTCCGGGCAGCTCGGCGAGCGTGTCCCGGATCCAGCGCAGCGCCTCGACCGGGGTCGCCGCACGGCGGCTGCGCACGAGCACCGAGGCGCTCTCGGCCAGCCGCCGGTCGCGCTCCTCGGTCGTGCACGCCAGGTGGGTGAAGGACCCCGGCGGGACCGGGCGAGCCTCGTCGAACCCGTAGACGGCAGCCGGGAAACGGGACAGAGAGACGCTGACCTCCTCGCCTTCCCCGGCGACGACCGTGGTCACCTGCCAGGAGGCGACCGGAGGGACGGGCGGATCCGCAACCGGCAGCATCAGCGCAGACGGCGGCGGGGAAGCGGGCTCAGGGAGCTTCAGTAGGCGGTAGAGGACAGCGCGCAGTCGGGCGAGCGCATGTCCCGACTCGGCGAAAGCCTGCTCCGCAACCCTGGCATACCGCTGTGTCGTGTGCCCGCGCACGACATCGTCCACCTGCCGCAGCAGGTCCCCGCGCGGGTCGAGCCGGGGCGCAACCGCCGCCAGTGCGTGGACGGCCGTCCCGGGCACCGCATCGCCGCCGAACGCGGCCAGCAACAGCGGCATACCCGCCGACGCCCCGTACAGCGTCACCGAGCCGTGATCGCCCACGAGGACATCCGCAGCGACGAGCGCGGGCCGCCACGCGTGCACGGCCGGCATCAGCAGCAGCCCCGCGTCCAGGGCAGCGGCGAACAGAATGCGGATCTGCCACGCCCCGTGGGCCGACCACACATTGGGGTGGATGATCGCACCGACCCGGTACTCGTCACAGGGCAGCTGCGCGAGCAGACGCGTGAGAAGCTCGGGACGGCGTCCCAGCAGCGACGTCGGTCCCCAGGTGGAACTGACCATGACCAGACGCTGGTGCTCCGCCACGCCCAGCGCCTCCCGGTAGGCATCCCTGCGCGGCCGACTCCCGACAAGCTCGTCGAAACACGGGTCGCCGACCAGCAGAGTGCGCCCGGCGGCCTTCGGGTGGGCGGCGAGCAACTGCTCCTCCTGCGCCGGATGTGAGACAGCCAACCACGCGCGTCCCGTCTCCAGCAGAGAATCCGCCACGGCCCCCGACAGCCGCTCACCCGGACTCCGCGAATCCGGCACGAACTTCTGGAAACCGACGCCGTGCGGCAGCACCAGGACCGGGCAATCGCCTTTCGGTACCTCGATGTTCTCGCTGGCGGAGAGGATCAGGTCGGGGGTGATGCTCCCCAGTTGCTCCCAGGGCATGACCCGGCACCCGGCCTCGTGGAGGAGTTCGAGGACACCGGCGTTGAAGGCGGACGTGGGATCGTAGGCGAAGACGACACTCACGCGGTGGTCGCCACGCAGGAGGGACGGCAACGTTTCGAGGACCCGTACCGTCGAGGTGACGGTCCGCGCGGCGACGACCAGAGTTCGTTCACCGGGAAAGGTGCTCCAACGGTGGGCATCAACGCCCACCGGCACACGAAGCGGTCCACTACCCGACACCGAGGCCGCCTCTAACAAACCCGCGTCTCCCGCTGGTCAGCGG
>NZ_JBITCT010000056.1:0-37084 GCF_044453465.1 Streptomyces sp. NPDC051677 | reverse complement strand
GCGGCTCGCGGCTCGCGGCTCGCGGCTCGCGGCTCGCGGCTCGCGGCTCGCGGCTCGCGGCTCGCGGCTCGCGGCTCGCGGCTCGCGGCTCGCGGCTCGCGGCTATGGTGCCTATACCGTACTTCAAGCTGCTTGGCAATCCTCGGGTGGTTCGAGACGGGTGGCCACGTATACGGTAACGAACCCATGGTGGCGGCCGTGCAAGCACGGGTAGCGACTCCCGCCGTCGCGTGACCCCGGGTGATCGTTTGAGTGCCGCGTGTTGCCTGTGAGGTGCTAGGTTACGCCGACAGGGGAGTGGTGGGCGGGTTCCTGGGGGATTCGGCCGCAGCCGCCTACGCCGTAGGCCGTCGCGTCTGCCTCTCCGACGCGGCGAGGAAGCCGTCGTTCAGTGCAGGCTCGACCACAAGTGGGGAACGTGGCGCAAGCAGGGTCGCATTCGGCGGCAGGCCAGATGACCGGGTACCTCTACCAGTGCGAACTTGCCCTGCTGGAACTCGCCGAACGCAGCTGGGACGACATCACGGTCGAAGTCCGTATGGAAGTCCTCGACGACATCGAGTTCCTGTACGAGGAAACAGACGACCCGTTTGTGTTGCTGCAGTCCAAACACCGCGAGAACGCCGGGCGGCTGAGTGAGACCGGCAAGGACTTCTGGCGCTCGGTCGCCTCGTGGATCGACGCGCTGACCGCCCTGGGGTGCCTGTCCGCCGGGACGATGCCCCTGCTGCGGCTGGTCACCACCCAGGTGGCGGCCGAAGACACCTTCCTCCACCAACTACGCCCGGGTACCGGCCGCTCCGTAGCCGACGCCCTGGCCGCCATGGAGCAGGTCGCCCGGGCCGCCGAACCCGACACCACTGCCAAGGACCGCAAGAAGTTCACTGACCTCACGCCGGCGCAGCGCTATCGGCTCGTCGCCGCCATCGAGATCAACGACGCGTCGCCGCTGATGTCAGACCTCGACTCTAGTCTGGCCCGGATACTGGGGATCAGGCCCGGCCAGCACGCCCGCGCCATCCTCGACTACATCAAGGGGTGGTGGTACGGCATGGCCGTGGAGTTGCTGGACAAGAACGGGACACGGGCCACGGTGACCGCCAAGGAACTGCAGTGTCTCCTGGACGAGACCCTAGACCGGTTCGCGGGGAAAAACCTGCCCGTCACCGAGACGCTGCGCCGTCTCACCGCCGCCGAGGTCGCAGCCTACAAGGACCATCTGGTTGTCGCGCAGATGCGGTGGATCGGCCTGAAGGACCGCGCGGTCGCCACCCACCTGAGGGACTACCACTACGCCCGCGCACAGCGTTCGGCATGGCTGCGCGATTTCACGATCACCGAACAGGCGCTCGAGGACTACGAGCGCCTTCTGTGGGACGAGTGGGACCACGTCTTCACCCGCCACACCGACGCGGTCGAGGACGACACCCCCGCCGCGGAGCGCAGGACTGTCGGTAAACGCGTCCTGGACGACACCATGGACAAGGCCGCTGGCATGCCCGCCCGCCCAGGCAGCACCACCGAGGGATGGATCGGCCGCGGCACCATGCACAGCCTCGCCGACCGGGCGCAGAGCGCCGATGACCACGAGTCCGTCGGCTGGCACCCCGACTATCCCGACCTGTGCCAGAACTACAACGAGCAACCAGGCCAGTGACCATGACCAACCACCGTGTCCCCGAAGCGCAGGCCCTGCTCAACACGGCTTTCGGCGCCTATCTCCTGGCCACCGGCGTCCACGCCGCCACCAAGAAGGCCGGCCACCCCCTGCCCTGGCCCAGCGTCTTCCTGGTCCTGCCGTTCGTGCTGCCCACCGACACCCGCAAGGACCTGCCCACCCAGGCCGTCCACTCGATGTCCGCCTGGCTCACCGAACACCCCCAGCACCAGGCCGCGTTCGCACACCGGTGCGCCGCGCTGACCGACTACACCCGTGCCAGCCTGCGTACCGCTGTCCGCCACCACGCCATCGAGGTGACCCCGACAGGACTGCGCTGCCCCCGCGCGCCGAAAGCCGCCTCGGCAGCGGCGAGCGAGGAAGTCGCGGACTGCGCCCGCCGCGCGGGCCTCGTCGGCCGCTGGCTCGCCGTCGTCGACCCCGCCCTGGCCTACAGCCTCCTGGGCGTCCGTCCCTGACCTCCCCTCTCCACAAAGGAGCTTGCGAACCACCATGCAGCTACTCGCCCTGGCCCTCTACCACCGAGACGGCCGGCCCACCCCCAGGGTCGTGCGGTTTCGCCCGGGGGCGCTCAACATCCTCACCGGCGAGTCCGAAACCGGAAAGTCCGAGATCCTCGACATCGTCGACTACTGCCTGGGCCGCAGCACCCCCAACCTGCCCGACGAACCCATCGACCGGACCGTGGGCTGGTACGCACTCCTGGTCGCCTTCCGCGACAGCCGCATGCTCCTCGCCAGGCCCCGGCCTGCAGGCGCCTCCACCACCCAGGCCATGATCCGCACCGGCGGCGACACGCTTGACCTGCCCCGCGCCGATGAACTGACACCCAACTCGAACGTCGCCGCGCTGCGCAGCCAGGTCAGCGCCCGCCTGGGCATCGAGGACTTCCGGTTCCAGCCTCCCACCGGCGCCGCACGCGCGGCCTTTGACGTCTCCGTCGCCCAGGCGGCCCTGCTGTGCTTCCAGAACCAGAACGAGATCGCCGACAAGAAGGCCCTCTTCCACCGCCAGACCGAGACCGGCATGGCCCAGACCCTCAAGGACACCCTGCCCTACTTCCTGGGAGCAGCCGGCCCCGAACAGGCCCTGCGCCGCTACCACTTGAACGAGGCCCAGCGCGCCCAGCGTGCCGCTCAGCGCAAGCTCGACGACGCTCAGCGCCACCGCGAGGCGGTGGACGCGAGCGGCGTCGCCCTGCTCCGCCTCGCCCAGAGCGAAGGGCTCCTGGAGGAAGTCCCCGCCGCTCCCGGCCCCGAGGAGATCCGCAGGCTGCTGGAACAGGCGCTTACCATCACGGTGTCGACCGTGGGCCCGGTGGACCTGAGGGACCGGCGCCAGGGCCTGAGCGATGAACGGCGGGAACTGCGCGAGCAGTTGCAGCAGCTCGACGAGGCACTGACCCTGGTGGACCGCTGGCAAAAGCAGGGCGAGGCCTTCACCGGCGAGCTGCACCTCCAACTCGGCCGCCTCAAATCCATCAACCTCCTGGGCCCCGAACGCGACGACACGGCCGTCTGCCCGATGTGCGCGCGCCCGCTGGAGGAGCCGGACGCATCGGCCGCCGAGATCACCGCGCTCACCGAACAGCTCTCGGAGGAACTCGACCAGGTCCAGACCATCCAGCCGATCCGCGACGAGCACCGCAGGTCCCTGCAGACCGAGCGGACAGGTGTCGTCGAACGCCTCCGGGTCAACGGGGCACAGCTGAGAGAACTCGCCGCCAGCGACGAACGCATGCGCAGCCTCCAGGACCAGCACGTGCGCATCGCCCGGATCCAGGGACGCATCGACCAGGCGCTCACCGCAGGCACAGGATCACCCGCCGGTGACATCGGCGAACTGCGCAACAACCTGATCCTGGCACGGGAGAACGTCACCACCCTCCAAACTCTGATCGACGAGGACGACGTCACCGCCGAGACGGAACGGCGCCTCACCGACGTCGCCGCCAACATGACCGCCTGGGCCAGGCGCCTGGAACTCGGACAGGCCGCATCGGCGGACGAAGTCGCCATCAGCCTGAGCCAGCTCAACGTCGTCGTACGACGCCCCCAAGGACGCCTCCCGCTCAACCGCATCGGCAGCGCCAAGAACTGGATCGGCTACCACATGGTCGCCCACCTCGCCCTGCACACCTACTTCCGGCTCCACAACCGGCCCGTCCCTGGCTTCCTCATGCTCGACCAGCCGACCCAGGCCTTCTTCCCCGCGAAGATCAAAGACGCCACTACCGTCCAGGACGCCGACTGGGACACCGTCACCTCCTACTTCGAACTGCTCAGGGACGTGGCCGACCTCAACGAAGGCGCACTGCAGATCATCGTGTGCGACCATGCCAACCTCACGGAGGAACCCTGGTTCCAGGACGCCATCGTCGAGAACTGGCGGCCGGAGGACGGACACCGCAAGGCACTGATCCCCAACGACTGGCTCGACTGACCCACAGCTCCCGGACCGCACGCGTCTGCCGGCTGTGCACAGCAGAGTCCTTCTCTGCCATCTGCCGGGTGCTGGCGGACGGGAGAAGCCCGCTGCTTCGGGGACCGCCCATCTGTCTCCCGAAGCACCGGTGCCCGCCGCCCGTACCTGCATGATCGAATCAGCCAGGGAGTTCTCCGAGCCGGACGGGTAAACCCCTTGGGCATCCGCAGGGATCCTGGAACAACCAACCGCAAGCAGCCAGGTAGCCACATCAAAGAGACATTGCTTCCCTGAGCCGGGAGGAGCTTCCCATCTTGGCGTTTGATAGTCTGGCGGTTTTCCGTAATCAGCTTATGTTGCCTGACCGCTCAGGAACGGATGCTGCCACCAGAGCCTCCGCTACCTGCCATTCCGGAGCTGTAAGTCCTTCCTGCCTTTCGTCAACGGGGCGTCCGGATCAGAGAGACCGGATGGATGTGACCCGGTGAGTGCCATACGGTACTGCCGTTCGTTATGCCTCGTGCCATGGTGTGGAAGCGAGCGAGGACAGAGAGGCAGCCCGTGCGCCTGCCAGCGAACAGTTCTGCCAGAGTGGATCCCTGGACCGGATACGAATGGGTGGTCTGGCAGATCGAGGTGATCGATCCTGAGCACAGGATCAGTGAGCCGTATGCATCGGAAGGCGTGGGGTTTCTGCTGGATGAGTACAGCCGGGAAGCGGTGGCTGATCTTGCTGGTCGGCGGGGATGCGTCTACGAGGGCTCCTGGGAAGGAGCCTGGGGCAGCGACAACGACCCCTGCTATAGGTGGTGGTTCCGGGTGCCGCAGGCCCAGCACAGCCAACGCGGCCCCCGGGGATGGCCGGTGGCGGTGGAGGAGTGTCAGCAGGCGCTCGACCGATTCTTCTGCGACCACCACCACTGGTGGGGAATCGTCGACAGGCGCCGTACTGAGGCACTGAGAGCCGGATTTCAAGCGTAAGCCGGGCGACCGGTCGAACTCCCGCATAGGTGAATCCCGGGCTTCAACTCGAGGAGGAAGCTAAACAAAAGAAGCGGTACCCGTACTTGACAAGGACGCCTCTATGGACCGGACGGGAGTGAGCCGTTGGCGGCGTGACGATCCGGCTCGGCGAAGACGCTTCCCTGACAGAGCGCGACGAGTTCTTGACAACCACTGATGGCAACCTTCGGCCACAGCGCTCACGAGGACGAGTGAGTCTTCCTCGCTCGCGGCCATGCTGGCGGGCGGTCCTGTTTACGCTTCCTGACAATGCGCGGCCACTGCCCTATCGGATTCAGTGGGAGCAGATACAGGGGCGGGGCCATGAAGTGTTCACGGGACAGCGTTTCCACCGGATCTCAGTGCCGCAGAAACGCCGCAGAATGGCCGGGATTTGACGATCTGCCAGAGCCTGTCGTGGCTTGCTTCACGCACCTCACAGCGCCCGAGCGGGTCGCCTGCGAACAGGCCCGCAAACGGTACAACCGTCTAGCCGCGGAGCGCAGGCGGCAGGAAGAGGCCACACGGCAAGCCTCTCTCGGCGAACAGACGTTGACCGTCGACCGGCCCGACCTGAGCCCGTCGCCGCCGCAATCCCCTTGCGTAGGAAAGTGCATCTCCCAGGAGAAGGCGCTCGGTTATGACAACGATGGGGCAATGACCCAGTGCGCCCACTGTGATGGCTTCGTGTGTCTGCACTGCGGCGTGCAACCCGTGCACGACATGCTCGTCATGTGCGATGCATGCGACCGCCCCCAGCCTGACGATCCCGGCTATGAACCGGTCACACCGCTGGGCGACGAGACATACGAAGGGCCCCTTCCCCAGCAGCGACTCACCTCGGCCGTCGCCAGGATTGTTGCTCACACCGGACGCTCCTACGCCACCGTCAACTGGGTCATCAACCGGCAGTCCGGTGTGAGGAGCCGCTCCGGCGCCACAGAACACGTTATCCGCCGGGCGGCCTGGGTGGCGGGCTACTGGTTGCGGGAACTGGGCGAGGCCCCGCTGGGCAACCAACAGGCCGGGCCGGGGATCGGGACGCCGCGCTGACGGCTTGGAGCGACGCTGTGGGCGGCAGAAAGACAGGGACGATCATGCTGCCGCTCGCACCGCACCGGAGGCTGTAGTCCTGATGGATTGCTGATTGTGTGTCCCTTTCTGTCCCTGGTGCCTCCCGAATCCGGGTGCAGGCAAGCCGTGGCGGGGCCGGACGGGGCCGGACGTGTCGGGGGAGCGCCCACCCCGCCAACGGCTCTGGCGGACGCTGCTGCAGCGCCCCACGTTGGGGCGCCGCTCTTCACGCCGGTCCGGCGTCGGCGGGTTGCCCCAGCAGCTGCGGCAGCAGGCAGCGGCCCGGATCCAGCACGGCGCGCACCTCCGGCAGGGGGAGTGCTTCCTGCCGCATCACATGGCCGGACAGCAGCAGTTGGACGGCCTGGTCGGCGTAGGGGTCTGGAAGCCAGCAGGCGGCAGCCCGGATCCGGTCGGCATCACCAGATGGGACGACGCGCGGACTTCGCTCGAAAAGTGCCCGGTAGAGACCCACGGCGGGCCTGAGCAGCGGCAGACCGGCGGTCTGGGCGCGCTCGGCTGCCAGCTGGGCGCATTCCAGCCCGTCGGTGTCGAGATCCGCGTACAGCAGCAGATCGGTGACCGGATGGGCGCGTTCGGTGAAGGTCTCCAGGCAGGTGGGGAGGGAGGCGATGAGCTGGTCGCCTTTGCCGTACGCCAGCCAGCCCACCTCCTGCGATGAGGGCCAGGCGTTGAAGATGCGGCGCAGGCTGGTGAAGGCGGCGCTGTTCTCGACGATCAGCATCCAGGGGGCGGGGCCGAGTTCGAACATGGCCAGCGGTGCAGGGGCAGGGAAGGCGCGCAGATGCTCGCCAACGCTGAGCAGGCCGGCCGTCACCAGGTGGTGGGAGCCGATGCGCGCCAGGTGTTTCTCGTCCCCGTACAGCTCGTAGGAGCGTTCCGCGATGGGGACCGGCTCGACGTCCGGCCGGTCCCGCTGGAGGGTGTTGATGGGGGCGAGCAGGTCCTGATCGGCCCGACTGAGCGTCAGGTGCCTGGCGAAGGCCAGGGCCTGGGTCCACGCCCGGGGAGCCGGCCGTGGGGCCGGCGCGCGGCGAGGTGCGAGACGTTCCACCCAGCGGGGCAGGGGCGGGAGGGCACTGTGGTCCCAGCCGCTGTCGCCGACCGGGAGCCGCACGGTGCCATTGTCCTTGAGTTCCCGGACCGCGTCGGCGAGGATGCGGCGCCGCAGCGGCGACGTGGGCAGGCTGGAGTCGCCCTCGTCAGCCGCTTCGGCCAGGGCATCGAAGCCGATCCTCACCCGGGTCTGCGTCTGCAGATGGGCTACCATGCGCTGCGCGGGCGTCAAGACTCCGCACCACCCGGGGGCTCCGGCTCGCTGCCCTGCCGGGGAATGTCCGTCGCGCGCGGATTATGGGGCGATGGCTGTTCGCCGTCGGGGCGGTGCAGACGCGCCGAGGTGATGCCGTGGCCGTTTGCGTGCTGCAGGCCGCGGCCGACGGCGTCGCCGTAGCGGCCCTCGATCTGTACGTACTGGGCGCGGGTGCGTGCGTCGGTGCCGTTGCGCAGACGGATGATGAGCGGGAACCGCTCCAGGGCCGGAAGGTCGTTGGAGCCGGTGGTGTAGACGAGTTGGATGCCGTGAGCGTGCGCGACCCGGCGCTGCAGGCTGATGAAGGGCGCATAGTTCGACTTGCCGAACGGGTTGTCCAGCATCAGGGTGCCCACGCCCCCTGCCCCTCTGCGGCCCTGCTTGGCGGCGCGCAGCCGGGCCAGCGTGCAGTACAGCAGAACCGAGACGGTGAGCAGCTCTCCGCCGCTGAACTTCTTGATCTGGGTGACCGAGTTGCGCTGGATGGTGTCGAGGGACTGAGTCGGTTTGATGATCTTCGCGACGACGTTGCCGCGCCCACCCAGAGCGGCCAGCACCAATTCCTTCACCAAGGTCATCGCGGTGGGCAGCGCGCTGGCCTTGGCGGTGGAGGGCTGTGACGCCACGTCGTCGATCATCCGGTCGACATGGGCCGACACACGGCGGGCGAGTACCTCGTCGTCGGGGACGTGCCGGATCTCCAGGCTCAAGAACGGCTGGCCCGACCAGCTTCCCAGCCCCTGCGGCAGCCGGGAGTGCTGGGCCACTTCCTTCAGGTCGTCCAGGGTCGTTTTGACCAGCTCCACACAGGCCTGCACCACCATCAGATGGTCCTCGGCGAGTCCGGCCAGTTCGTCCAGGACGGTCTTCTCCCTCAGATCGATGTCGTCGATCAGTTCGGCCAGGCGCACGGGGTGGCCGAGGTCGCTCTGCAGACGTTCCCGCAACTGCCCGTCGATGACCTGCGTGTAGGTGCCGTCCTGGGCCAGCAGCTGCACTTTGCGCAGGGACTTCTCCAGCTGTTTACGAGCCCGTTCCCGGTCCTCCAGGGCTTTCTCGACGACGCTGAGCACGGCCTGTTCCATGAACTCGGCCTGCCCGGGTGACGGGGAGGCCAATGTGCCGCTGTCGGCCTGCAGCTCAACCAGCAGGACATCGAGACGGGCGGCCTCGGCGGCGTCCGGTGGCGTGTCCGATGTGCCGATGCCGCAGCGTTGTACCGCTGTCGTCACGGCCTGGGCGCAGCGGCTGACCCCGTGGGCCGCGTTGC
Organism: Streptomyces sp. NPDC051677; assembly: GCF_044453465.1. Classification (NCBI taxonomy): domain Bacteria; kingdom Bacillati; phylum Actinomycetota; class Actinomycetes; order Kitasatosporales; family Streptomycetaceae; genus Streptomyces; species Streptomyces sp. NPDC051677. Next base: position 28,303 of record NZ_JBITCT010000056.1, on the reverse strand, counting down.
GGGCTTTCTCCGTCGCCGTCCCGAGCTCGGATGCCGTCAGCTGGAGGGCGTGCACCTCCTGTTGTGCACGCCGGGCGGACTCCTGGGCCGCTGCCAGTTCGGTGTGGGCCTCGGCGGATCCGCTGAATGGGCCGCCCGGCTCATCGGGAGCGTCCCAGGCAGGATCGAGGGCCTCCACGGCCGACCGCGCGTCCTCCTGCGCGGCCCAGGCCTGGCTCTTCGTGTGCTTGGCAACGCCGACCTGTTCCAGCGCGGTGCGCTGTGCGGTGTCGGCCTCCGCCCGCGCCCTGGCGCGCTCGTCGGCATCGGTGGCACGAGGTGAGCGGGAGAATTCCTCAGCCGCATTCCGCTCCGCGGTGCCGCTGGCGGGCAGGGAACGAGCCAGAGCGGTAATGCGTTCGGCACACGCGCGGGCCCGCGCGCGCAGCTCGTCGTCCCCGATCTCGTTCTGCCAGTCGCGGCGGGCCCGCTCGTAGCGCTCGCGCAGGCTCTCCACCGGCGAGGCCGCGATCTCCGCTTGGCTCAGGCCGTGGGCACAGGCCTCGGGGAGGGCAGCGGTCAGCTGCTGGACCTCTTCCCGCCAGCGCCGCAGACGTTCCCGGTGCCGACGATATCGCTCACGCCCCTCCTGCTCCCGGGCCGTTGCCGCCGTGTGCTCCATGGCGTGCCGGCGCACCGCGGCCTGATGCTCCGCCAGATCCTGCTGAGCCTGCCGCGCGGCCTCTTGGCAGGCGGGCAGCTCAGCATGCTGTGCGGCCAGCTGCCGCGCATCGGCCAGCTGTGACGCCAGCTCGGCCAGCTGCGTCGCCAGGCTCTCGCTCTCCTCCCGCGCGCCAACGGCCCTTTGGCGCGTGTCACCGGCCTGCTCGTTCAACAGCCGCTCCTGGCTGTCCAGGGCCTCGACCTGTTCCTCCAGACGGGCGACGCCGTCCTCAAGGACGGCACGGGCCCGCGGGCCGAAGACGTCCAGGTGGGCCTGGAGCTTCTGTGCCAGCGCGGCGTCCTTCGTACGCCGCCGCACCAGGGCGCTCTTGCGCTCCTGCGCTCCCGCCAGCCGGTGCCGCAGCCGGTCGTGTTCCCGCTGCGCGGCGTCGGGTTCCAGCGCCGCCGGGTGCACGGGCACAACCAGCATCCCCACGCCGCCGGGCGAAACGGCCGTCTGCTGTGCCTGCGCATCGGTGCTTACCGTGATGACGGCCGTACTCACCCCCGCCTTGCGTACCCGCGCCTCCAGACCGGCATCGGGGACAGGCCCGCACACCACCACGCCGCCGACCAGATGCGGCACGGCAGCGATGATCTCCTCATGCCGGTGCGCGGGGAAGGCCTCACGCAAAAACTGCAGCCCCGGCACGGCCGGCACTCCCTGCTCACGCAGACGCTGCACTGCGCGTTCCAGCTCCACCGGCGGCGGCAGAAAGCCATCCTGGTCCAAGGCATCTGCTGCCCGCTGGTCCTCGACCGTCTCCTGCTGTTCCTTCAGCAGCTGCACATCCGCCTGCTGCCCCGCTTCGGCCAGCAGGTTCAGCAGGTCTTCGGCGACGTGGTCCAGGTCAAGGACGGTGCCGTCCTCGGCACACGCCAGCTCCAGCAGGCGCGGGTCACCCGCCAACGCGCGGCGCTCCGCCTGCAGCCGGTCCAGCCGGTCCCATTGCGCTCCGTGCTGCTCGCGGGCCGCCGCGAGCTTCACCGCGGTGGTCGTCTGCTGGGCAGCGAGGTCCGACAGCCGCTTCACCGCGTCGGCCAGCCGGCCGTGGCACCGGGCCAGCCGTTCCTCGGCCCCGGCATGGTCGGCCTCCCACCGGCGCAGGGCCTCTCCGGGGTCCTCCGACGGGCCGATCAGCCCGCGCCGGCGCGCTGCCGTGAGACGGTCCTGCGCTGCAGACAGCGTCTGTGCCGCCTGCCGCAGCCGGGCCTTGGCCTGTCCCGTCGCCTCCGTGGCCTCGGCGCGGTCGGCCTCCGCCGCGGCCGCCTCGTCGGCGGCCGCCCGGCAGGCCTCCTTGGCCTCGTCGGCGGCACAGGCCAACTCCGCGATCGCACCGGACAGTCTGTCCCGCAGGGCCGCACCGGCGGCCTCCGCCGCCCCCCGCAGCGGCGCCTGCCGTGCGTCCTGCCGCCCGAGCCGCTCCCGCAGTTCCCGATCTTCCTGCCGCCGTGCCGCAAGTTCGAGGAGGGGCTCCACCAGATCCCACGCGCGGCGGGTCACGGCCGCGGCGGCTTCTGCCAGCTCACACCCGCGCAAGCGCTCCTCCGCCTCAACGACCGCCCAGTGCGCTGTCTGGTGCGTGAGTACCGTCAGCCGCCGCTTCTGCTGCGCGGTACGCGCCCGGGCCTGCTGTGCCTGCGTCTGCGCGTCCTTAGCCTGCTGCGCGGCTTGTGCGGCCGAGCAGTCCAGCTCGGCGGCCCGCCGGTCAAGATGCTCCGCGGCACGTCGGGCGAGTGCGGCCTGCTGGACGACGTCGTCGTTGCGGGCAGAGGCCCGGACGCTGTCCTCCCGGACCGGCTTCAGCGCCAGCATCGCCGCGGCGAGGAAACGCTGCTCCGTCTCCCGGCCGGGACGCTTGGCCAGCCTGTCGGCCTGCTCCGCCAACGACGCGCGGACCAGGCCGGGCTCCGTTGTCTCGCAGACGAGGTCGATGAGGAAGTTGATGAAGTCCTCGCAGGTGGAGAACTGGAACAGGTTGGTGATCCCGCCTTCCTCGCGGTTCATGTTCCGCTGGATCCGCAGCACGCCCGGGTCGAGCCGGACACCGGTCAGCACCCTCTCCCAGTCGGTCTGGTCTTTGGCGATGCGCAAGTCCAGGCTGCGCTGCGCCTGGTGGGAGGCCGTCAGCGCCTTGAGGTAGGCGTTCTGCGTCAACTGCCCTTCTGCGGTGCGAATGGGCAGCGACTCCAGATCGAGCACGCCCGGCAGCGGACGCAAGGCGTACCAGTGGCGCACCAGCCGCTCCCACTCGGCCGCCGGATCGGCCGGGCGGTGTCCGTCCTGCCACTGGTACACCCCGCCGGTGATCAGCGCCGGGCCTCCCCGTGGCAGCGACGTGTTCTCCCACTCGGCAATGACGTGGGAGGCCTTGGCGTCGGGGACGTAATCGGCCAGGGACTTGTCCTGCTTGTGACCGATGAAGTCGATCTTGGCCGGCAGGAAGAGGCTGAAGAACAGCGACAGCAGGCTCGACTTGCCGCCGCCGTTGCGCAACCACAGGATCACGTCCACGGCAGACATCACCGTGCCGTCGACGCGGCTGGCGCCGCCGGTCAGATCCAGGGTCAGCGATTTGAAGCCGGCAGCGGCGTGGCCGATGTTCTCCAGCCGCAGGCAGCGCAGACGGTACATGTCACGTTTCCTCGGTGTCGGTGTCGGTGTCGGTGTCGGTGTCCGCGGTCTGGGCACGGCGGATATCGCGCAGCGTTTCGAAGGCGGGCAGGGCCGCCGCTTCACGCACCTGCAGCCGGAAGCGGTGCAGCAACCGGTAGTGGCCGGCCCCGAACTCCGGGGCGTGCAGGGCCATGCCCTGGTGCACGAGCCACTCCAGGACCTCCCGGATGACGTTCTGGGTGCTCAGCTGCGTCAGCCCCCGGCCTCCTGCGGTGGGTTTGCAGCTCGGGCGGCCGGCGTACAGCCGCCACACGGCATCGACAGCCGCGTCGGGAACCGGCAGGCCGTCCTCGCCGTGTGACGCTTTGCGTAGCTCTTCCACCAGATGACGCAGGAACTCATCCACCTCGCCGACCCCGATCCGCTTGACGGACTCCTCGTCCAGGTCGTGCTCGGTCGGATACACCCGTGCCGCGATGGCGACATGCACCAGGCCGGTCACCAGGCGCTGCAGCGATGTCCGCCGCAGATCGTCCTTGAGCCGGTAGGTGAACAGACCGCCGTCCACCGCGTGCAGCACCAGCCCCTCCTGGGGATGGGCGGCGATCACTTCCACGCCCAGGCCCTGGGCGATCGCATCGACCCGCTCACGAAAGGCACTGTCCATCCGGTAGCGCTGCAGCAGGTCCCGATAGCGTGCATCGGCCAGCGGACGCCGCCGCGGCTGGCATCCGTAGCGCACCAACTCTGCCGCATCCTCAAGCCCCGAAACGGCGGCGCTCATGCCGCTTCCCCACGTGCGGCATCGCCCGCCGCCACCGGGACGGGCACAACGAGCAGGTCGCTGCCGCGGTAAGCACCGTCGTCGAAGACCTGGCCGTCGTCCAGCACCACCAGCCGCTCACCGAGCAGATCGGACAGGCCATACACCGGACCGTCCTCGTCTTCGGGGTCCGGGGCGAAGGCCTCCAGGACGGACAGCGCGACTACATCGGCTGCGGCCGGACCCAACAGCCGTGCATCGGCGAGCAGTTGCGACAACCGCACCGGGCCTGCCAGGGCGCCCGCGAGCACACTGCGGGCCTGCGCATAGTCGTGGTCACTGTGGACGGAGGCACTCTCCAGCAGATCGTCATCAGTGAGTTCGACCGTCTCGTCGTCGTCGAAGGTGCCGGCGTTCTCCCGCACCGGGGACAGCAGCAGTTGCCACCAGCCACGCAGCCGCGGCAGACGCGTTACCACCGGCCCGCACAGCGCGTCGGTGAACAGCGCGGTCACCTGACCCGCCTCGTGCGGCCCCAGCTCCAGCACGGGCAGGAGCACGTCGCGCTGCACGGAGACCATGGCCAGTTCCGGCATGGGCCGAAAACGCTGCCGGGCCTGGGCATGAAGGAAAGCCGTACGCGCGCCGAGCACTTCCTTGAGCAACTGGGTGTGCCGCTGGCGTGCCCGCTTCAGCAGTTCGAGGATGCGTGCACAGGTCAGAAGCACATCGTCGTCCTCGATGCCGTTGCGGGCCTGCCGCATCAGCCCGATCAGTCCCGTCTCGGACCGTTGCCGCTCAACGAGGTGGCTGCGGGAGGTGTTGAGCAGCTCCGGGACCTGCCTGCGCCAGTCCACGGCCCGTACATCGCGTTCGGTCTCCCTTAGCACGGAGCGAATCTGCTCGGCATACGCCAGCGACAGCCTCAGGCTCTCCCCGGCGCTCTCCTCCGCCCGGCTCCATCGCCCCGACCGCACCTGGCGGCGCAGAATCTCATCCTGCGCGGCCTGCTGGTCCTCCACATCGAAATCCATCCCCGCCAGCAGCAAGTTGATCGCCGGAACGCTCGCCCGCAGCACCGCCTGCCCGTCCCGCCCGATCTCCTCCGTCAGCAGCCGTACTCCCAGCTCCTGCCGACGATGCCCTTCCCGGTAGTCGCTGTAGGGGATGGAGAACTCCACCCCGCCCTCCTGGTCGTTGAGCAGCTCCCGCAGCACGAACCGGGCAACTGCCGTGTGCTCACGGTGATCCCGGTCCGGGGCCGCCACGTGCGCCAGGTCCACCAGAAAGCCCACGACCGCTTCGGTCGTCGCCTCCCGGTCCAGCCCCTGGTGGTGCATCACCACGTCCAGCGCGGCCAACGCCAACGTCCGCGGATCGTAAACCCCGGCAGGGAACTGCTGCCATGCCTGCCGCAGATCCAGCCGGTGCAGCGGACTGGAACGAGCCAGGACCGTGCTGCGCCGCACGAAACCCGGATCGGCCACCAGGGACAGCCAGCCGCTGTCGGCCGCGGCCTCCGGAGCAGCGGCCAGCAGCTGGCGCTCCTCGCTGTCGAGGAGCGCGTCCACATCGAGGAAGCCTTCGCGAAACGGCGGGGAGGAGCCCCGGACAGAAGAAGAAAGCCCGCTTGTCATGGCGAAGAGTGCAGCACTCGGCTCTGACAACCGGGGGTGGAAAGCAGCGAAATCGTCACTCGATGGAGTGACCGCCAAACGAGTGAATGTCGGACGGTGATACTGCTCCCATCAGCAGAGATCTTCAGGCGGCATGATTTTTTCCCGGCGCCTGGTGAGGGCGCTCACGAGCAGCCCGCCCCGCACGTGTCCCCGCCCCCGGCGGGATGCCCGCCGCGCGCGAGGTGTTGTGCCAGACACCGCCGTCAAAGGGCCCGCCCACCCACCAACGCCCCGACGATCTCCCGTTGGCCTCCGCTGTTTCCCAACACGCCCGCTAGCGGCTGCAATAGACGGTGAAACCGCCTGCAGTGACCTGCCGTACGTACTTCTCTGCTCCGGCCAGGAGATACAACTGCCGATCGGTTACGGTGCTGGCCTGCAAACCGGGCTGGGCGATGACGGTGTGGAAGCGGGGAAACAGCAGCCGCGCCTGCTCCATGACGGCGAGCAGGTCCTCGTGCCCGCCGACCTCATAGGGCGAGAAGCCCGGGTTTCGGTGGCTGTAGTGGATGGCGCGGGCCCGCAGGTGCTCCAGGAGGCTCTCCACGTTCCGGCGCCACTTCGCGCCGCCCATGGCCTGGCCGCAGACCTCGTAGAGATCTTCCACCCGGGCGCCCGGCCGCCGCTTGGAGTACTTGCAGTGGACCAGCGTCACATCCAGGTATTCGCCGTCGATTCTGAGACCGACCAGGTCGGCGGCTTCGCCCGACCGGTCGTCGTCGATCAGGACGTCGAAGACCGTCGTGGCCTGCAGGTGGGCGGAGACGCGGTGTTGGATGGAGTGGGGGTGTCGCTGCGGCCTTTGCGACTCCACGGTGAAGTCGATCCCGGACCAGTCCAGCGGGGTCAGCAGCGAGGTGTCGAAGGGGCGGCGGTCATAGCGGGGCGTGATGAGTTTGCTGTCGTCGTCGATGAGATGGTCGCCCTCAAGGAGCAGGTCGGGCTTGTTAGCGTTCAACCATTCCTCCAGGCTCTCGGTCAGGGGCGCGCGTCCGCTGCCGCTGATGACGGCTGCGTCGTGGCCGCGAGGATGGTAGGTCAGGCCCTTGGCGCCGACCTCGGCCCGGTAGGGGACTCTCCACGTGTCGGTGACCAGCGAGAACTGGAAGGGGCCGGTGCGGTCGTAGTCGTCCACCTCGAAGCCGACATCGGTCAGCGCATAGCGCTGATCGTCGAAACGGATGGTGAGGCGGTCCCGGTTGGCGGTGTACACGGTCCAGGGCCATTGCACGCCGAGGAGCACGAGTTCCGGCCGCTCGGTGAGGTCCTGCGGGATGATGAACCCCTTGAAGACCTTCTGTAGGTCGATGCTGTCGTCCAGGAGCTTCGAGCCCTGTCTGTCGCACCAGTCCGTCCAGGCTTTGAGGCTGGAGGCGCTGCTGGGTGACCAGAACCGTCCCAGGGACGCGGCACTGATGGAGACGCTGTCTCCATTGGCCAGGCCAGACGCGGTGATATGTGTCTTGGTCTTGTGCTCTTGGGTGCTGCCGAAGCCCTGGGACACGTCACTTCCGGCGTGCATGGAGAACCGGGTGAAGTGGTCGCGGGCGTCCTTGAGGCCGACGTTCGTCGGGATCAACCGGTCCAGGTGCGCCAGAACCTGGTAGGGGCGCGCCCCATTGATCAGCTCGCAGTCCGTTCCGAGGACGGCTTCGGCAAGTTCGGTGTAGGTCCCGGAATTCTCCGACCCGTGCAGGTACAGAAGACGTCTGTCTCTGTCGAAATAGAGCACGAACAGCTCGTTCACCACGTCCTTCACCACTGACGGCGCCAGCCAGCGCACCGCCGTGCAGTGCTTGACGATGAACCAGGCGACCTGGTCATCGTGGCCGATGGACAGGGCATCGCCCCGCACGCGGCTGTTTCCTGTGAACAGTGCCAAAGCTGCCTCGGGTCTCCATCGATCGGAGGGGGCCCGGTAGGCCACGGCGCTCAACTTCGGCTCAAGAGCGGCGGCAGCGGTGTCCTCAGGCGCGCCGTGGAAGGACACGTCGAACTCGTTGACAGCCTCGGCTGTTGAGGCCGCCCGCTCGGTGAGGTCACGCAACAGGTAGTTCCAGTCGGCGTCCTCCCGCAGCAGCTGGCGCAGCGGAGACGCTCTGGTGCGCGGTTCATGTGCCACCAACATGGTGGCCTCGCCCAGCCCGCTCGCGGCACGGGTGAACCGGCCAATGAACTGGATCATTGGACTGAGACTCTTGCGCGCCGTGTGCATGGCCGCGATCTTCAGCGCCGGCTCGTCGAATCCCTCACCGAGCATGTCGACGCAGACGATGATGCGGCACCGGCGTTCCCCCAACGCCGCTATCGCCGCCCTGCGGCGGGTGGCCCCGATACCCTGGTGCACCACGGCTGGAGCGAATTCAGGCGCCAGACGCTCGTAGAGAACAGCAATCTCCTCGGCCTTGGCGATGTTCTCGGCCCGCGCCATAAGCAGATGGTCGCACCCGGCCGCCAGGTCGGAGCGAAGCTGCTCGACCGCCTGGCGCGCGAGCTTTGCGTCGAGGCCGGACAACCCCGTCACGGCACGGTAGTTGATCCGCCGGAAATAGCCGTCCCGCTGCGCCTCCCTCAGAGGGAAGCGGAAAACTGTCCGACCGGGCAGACTGCGGCGATCCTCCCGAAACGGCGTTGCGGTGAACAGCAGAACGGGCCGGTCACAGAACTCGCCGATGACCTCAGCCCAGGTCCGTGCCGGCGCGTGATGAGCCTCATCGACGATCAAGTGGGTGAACGACTCCAGCAGGGCTGCCCGTACCTGAGGGAGGCTTCTGCTCAGAATCTGCGGAGTGGCCACGACCACGTTGCAGGCCTGTGCGAACAGGGCTGCCTGAGCGGGGTCTTTGAACCCGTGCTCAAGGCGGCCGACATGAGGCCGCAGCGCACCGGGAGTGACGATCTGCTCCCGCTGCAGAATGCCCAGCGTCTCGAACTTTCCCGCAACCTGGTCACGCAGCAATGCACTGGGAACCAGGACCAGCAGCCGCGGCATCGAGGCGGCGACCAGCAGGGCCAGCATGGTTTCGGTCTTGCCGGTGCCGGTGGGCATGACCACGATGCCCGCGCCGCCCACCCCGGAGGCCCAGTGCGCCATCACCGCGTGCAGGGCTCCGATCTGCGGCCGGCGCAGACTGTGCGGTTCCTCGTGGGAGCGGAACCCGATGGCACCGCGGTAAGACTCCACAACCCTCTGCGGGCCATGCGCGTTCCGGCTGCCATACCAGGCGACCGTACCGCCCCTGCCATCCTGAAGCACCGCTGTGAGGGCGTCTCCTTCCAGCGGCGTCTGCGCGGCAGGCCAGCTCCCGAAAACACCCCTCACCCGTAGGACGCCGTGCTCCTGGGTGACCTCCAGATTCCCGCCCGGCACCAGCAGTTGGCGGACTTCGTTGTTCTCGAATCGTGCGGCTTTGGCCCACACGGGCTTTGTGCTCACGTACATGCGCAATGCTCTCAGCAGCGAAGACATACCAGGTGATGTTCTACGGCAGCGGCAACTGAAGATCTTAAGTCGGAAACGAGACCACGTGACGCAACCGGCGCTGACTACTGCACACCGCCTACGTCACCGAGGCGGCACAAGCGCGCCGTGTCGGCAAGGACAGTCACCGGCATGGCGTCGTCCGGGACAGCGCGCGGGGCGGCCCAGGGTTCCCAGCCGCCGGTCAGGGACGCGGCCTTGGCCTCCTCGACCACGAAGCGGGAGCGGCGGTCGGTGAGGAACCGGGCGCGGTTGCTATACCCGGTGGGCCGGGCCGCCGACTGGTGCACCGACCACAGCGCGTCACCGTTGGCTCCGTCCGCGGATTTGAGCAGCCACCGCTGGAGCGGATCGGTCCGGGCAGCCTCCCGGGAGCCGATCCGGGTGCAGGCCGCGAGCCAGTCCGCGAGCCATGGCCTGTCGACCCGGCGGCCGATCTCCTTCAGTAGCATCGTCGCGGCGGCGGCCGTTCCCGTCGTCGTGGTGGCCGCGCGCAGTCGCTGCTGCCAGCGTGGGTCGCCCAGCAGCCGGGCGATGACAATCGTTTCCGGATAGGTCAGCAGCGCATGTGGTACGACAGCTGCCGACGTGCATCCCGTGGCCGCGGTCAGCCGACGCGCCCGATCCTGCCAGACCCTCTCAAAGTTCCATCCCTGCACCTGCCACGACCACACCACCGCTGCGGCGAGAGACACTACCTGCTCGGCCCGCGGGTGAGCCCGTACCAGAGCGGCGTGACGGCGGTGAGCAGCAAGTACCTCTGGCAGGGTCTGCAGCGGAATACTCGCTGGCCGCTCCGTGTGCGCGAGGAGCCAGCGCCGGTGGCGCCGACACACATGTCCGGCGGCTCCCGGGTACACCAGCACGCCCTGCCCGGGCCGCCAGGCCCGCGCCGTGCACGGAGGGCAGGCCCCCACCCATGCCCCGCACGGCCCGTACCAGGCGGCCCGCCGGACCTCGTCGTCCACGAGCCGGCTGTGAGGGGCGGCGAGGTTGGGCAGCAGGACGGGGAGCCGGGGCAGGCCGGAGAACCGGGCCAGTACCACCTGCGCGGAAGGGCTGAGGAACAGTTCAAGACCAGTGGCCGGGGTGTTCGTCACCTTCACGCCGTGCGGGCTGCCCAGGATGCCTCGCAGCAGGTCCTGGGCGGACAGGCCGAACCCAGCGGCCATTCTGCGCAGCCATGAACCGGTCAATTCCCCCTTAACGGGCCGGAGTCGAGCCGATAGGGACACTGGCAGAGGGGATGCCACCAGGTAGGTCCTTTGCGTAGACAGCAGGGGGCGGCGCGGACCGGGGCAGGTCAGCAGGTGCGCGTTCCGCCAGAAGGGGAGGAAGACCACGGGATCGTCGGGTAAGGCAGACTTGCGGTGATGCGGCCATGAGGTCGCCTCACCACAAGCCTGCGTGGGCCAGTCGACTAGCGGTCGGGGCTTCGCCTGCGCGTGGCGCGTGTCGCGTTCGTGGCCTGAACGTCGAGCACCACCAGCGACAGCAGACGCTTCGTGATCCTGAAGCTCCCGTCCAAGATGGAGCGGATTGCAGCCTCCCGGACGAGGAGGGACAGACTGGCCATCACACCGCCAGTGAGCAGGTGAATGTAGTCTGCGTGGCGAACCAGCGTCCCGGGCCGGTGATGGGCCAGCCGCAACGCCCCCTCCATGCCTTGCAGCAAGTTGCGCCACACAGTCTTCTGCCCAGGGGTGCCGTTGAGCAGCGGGGGAGTACGCAGGAGCTTGCACCGGGCAGCGAGTTGGGCGCCGCGGGGCCCGGTCAGCAGCGGTGAGTGCTCCACATCGACACCGGCCAGCACGAACGTCACGGGCAACCGCTCGCCCAGGGTCTTGAGCTGGTCGGAGGTGTCAGCGCCGGGCTGGATGCGGGTGTTGATCAGATGGACGTCGTCGATGAACACCACCCGGGTGCGCCGCTCACACAGCACACGGCACACGGCATCAGTGATCGTATACTCGGTCATCCCGTCGTGGACGGGGATACCGGCGAACCGGGCGAGGACCTGGACCAGACTCTTGGGCGTATACCTGGCCGGGATGGAGGCGAACGCCACGGGCATGTACTCCTCCCGCCCCGGCCGGCGGCGCCGCTCGCTGCGTTCGAAGGACCGGGCAAGTTCCGCGAGTGTGGTCGACTTGCCTGCCCCGGGAGGCCCGGACACGATCACGCCTCGCCGGGCAGTGTACCGCTGCCGGTTGTTCACCAGCAGCGTGCGCCTGAGCTCGGTCAGCGCCTCGTCCATCGCGGGTGTCTTCAGGATGACGAACTCTGAGTGGTAGTCCAGCAGCGCCTTGCGGGTCCAGGACGGATCGTCCACCGGTAGCGCGATCACGCGCGGGCGCACCACGTCCGCCCACCACAGCACGCAGTTCGTGACCGCAGCGGGAACGACCTCGTCGTCGAAGAAGTCGTCGTCTGCGGCGAAGGTTACGGCAGCCACTGGTCATCCTCCGCAGGCATGTCGCTGAGGACGAGGGACCCACCGTCGCCCTGGCCGGTTTCCGGCTCGTCGTCCGGGACGGCGAAGACGTCGTCGTCCTCGTCGGGGATGGTCTCGTCGTCGATCTCGGGCGCCGCGTAGACGCCGGCCAGGCCGAACGACACCGTGGGCACGTCCAGGATGTTGACCTCACCCGCGGGCGCTGGCACTGCGCCTGACGCACGGGACTTCGCCACCACCCGCAGCTCAGCGGCCGACAGTTTCTCCTTGCCGGCGGCCTTTCGCAGGAACCGGTCCAGGGCCAGGGCCAGTTCGGCCTCGTGTTCCTCGCGTGGGCCGGTGCGTTCGACGACCTTGCAGATGTGCTCCCAGACGTGGTGGGTGAACGGGAGGCTGACCGAGGTGGCATGGATCCATGCCACCTCACGAAACCCCTCCGGCAGCCGGACCCAGATCCGGACGGGGTCGTAGGGGTTGTAGTGCACCTCCCACAGCCCCTTCTCCGAGGCCACCCCAGAGTGCTGCCCGCGGTGGCCGTTGAGGCAGGAGTCGTCGTAGGTGCGGTAGTCGAACCGGATGCCGGCATCCGTGATCGCCTGCCAGCGCACCGGCAGCAGCTCCACGAAGTCGTCCGTACTCAGCGGCACCGGCACGTACCCCGTCACGGGAAGCAGCGCCGCCCACATCTGGTTGGGCGTGAGAGCCTTCTTCGGCATCAGCGGGTGGCGCAGACCTTCGTGCGGGCGGTGGTGCCAGTGCACGAGGAACTCCTCCCACAGCGCCTGCATCTCCGCCACGGTCCGTAGCGGCTCCTTCTCCACCTTGGAGCCGCGCTCACTCACGTTCGAACCGGTAAAACCCGCCAGCCACTGACAAAACAGTGAATTGATCGAGCCGAACGGCCGTTCCACATGGCCCTTGGCCGGTCCATTGGCTGGAGGCACGGGCTGCAACGAGATGCCCAGGCTCTCGCACGCGGCCTGGGTGGCGGGCGAGACGAACACCTTGCCCTGGTCCACCACGACCGTCTCGGGCACGATGACCGGACGGGCTGCCGCATCCTTCAGCCGCTCGTCCATACCGGTCAGTCGCTCGTGCGGCACGACCGACGCGGCCATCGACAACGAGGCGTCCCAGCCGGGCCGCATCGTCATTGGCGTCATCATCTGCGCCAACAGCACTGCCACGTCAGTCAGTTTGCTCCCCGCCGGCCGCAGCACCCCCCACAGTCCGCGCATCGCCACATCAACAGCGGTGGTCAACTCCAGACGCCCGACCACCCCGTCGTCGAGGACCACCAGCACGTCCATGGGGGAACTGTCCAGCATCACGATCTCACCCGGGCGCAGCGCCAGCGTCGGCTTGAACGGCGGGGTCGGACGCGCAGCGCGGGCACGCCGCTGCGCCACCGTCCCCTGCAGACCAAGCAGTTCCTCCACGGTGTCAATGAGCTTGTTGAACGTGGACTTCGGCGGCACCTTGACCGTCCGCTCACCATGCTTGGCATCAAGCCACCACCGCACCTCCCGCCGCATCCGCGTCTTCCACCCCCGTGAACGGGAGCGAAAGGCCTCCTTGGCCAGCAGCGTGCGCAGCGCCTCGATGAGCAGGGGATCGGCCCGGGCCAACCGCGCCGAGCAGCCGCGTTTTTTGACCAGCCCCCACACCCCGTCCGCACGGTAGCGTGCACGCCACCTGCGCACCGTTGCCCGGCTCACGCTCACCCAGCCCAGCGCGGCCAGTTCATCGGCCTTCGCCTGCTCGCGCTGGGCCAGCGTCGTGGAATCCGGGTCGTACTGAGGCCTCACCGGGCCCTCGCCGTCCGGTGTGGGATGCCCGGTCTCCACCTCGCGGACGTGCCGTTCCACGGCGAACGCCCGCCATTGCTCGTCTTCGGGCACGGTCGACAGCAACCCCATCTGCGGCACCCTCAGACGTGCCGGACCAACCAGACTGAAAGAAGGATCACCGAACAGTTCGGCCAGGCCGAACACCGCCAGACCGTCTTCCCCCTCTTCCCCGGCCAGCCAGATCCGGGCTCCGGAGGTCATGGTCGCCTCGACACCAGCAACGGTCCACTCCCGGCCGCCGCACGTGATGGCAGTGCCGACCTCGAGTACCGGCCGGCTCACCGTCCGGCCCCCGTCGGGGAGGCCACCGCGATGGCCCGCTCGTGCAGCGGACGGTCCAGTGGCGCACTCAGCACACAGGCCCACAGGGCATGGAAAACCATAGGCCACACCGCGATCGGATCTCCCAGCAACCGCACTCCCTTGACCAGAGCCAGCGGCGTCCGGAAGCGCTCGGCCACCTCCGCCAACCGGCCCTGCGCACACCGCGGATGCCGGTAGCCGGCAAGCCAGCGCACGTTGGCCTCCACCACGGGTGCAGGGGGCCCGACCAGCCGGTAATGCCACCCTGCAGCACACGCCGCCGCCTCGACATGCGCGGCCCGCCGGACCAGACGCCGACCCGCTCCGAACCGGCCTGCGCAGTCCACCAGCAGCCCGCTGCCGTCGGCCAGCCGCGCCATCAGATGCGGCGCATGCGACACGGTCTTCCCGCCCCGGCCCCGCCACAACAGTTCCACCGGCCGACAAGCCAGCGCCACCACGCCCGGATCATGGTCAAGCATCATGACCTGCGTGCGCATGGCCTTGAAGCCGTAGTGCACCAGACGGCGGTCGGTCGCCGACCACCACCAACCCGGTGCCACCCGGCGCCCCTTCAGCACCGGAAACCTCTGAACCGGCAGGCACCCCTCCAGCCGCCGCTCGCCAGCGGCCTCCAGCCACGGCACCTCATGCTCGATGCCGGAGGAGTCCACGAACCGTGCGGTCACGTGAGCCGGATCCACCAGGCGACTCCGGACGCGGGATGACGGGACAGACACAGACTGCTGCCTTGCAGGGGATGCAGTGGACACAAACAACTGCCTTTTCAAGAGAAGAATTCAGGATGGGTGGGGCCGTTCCGGTCTGGCGGTACGGCCTGCGGTGCCAGTGCAGCGGCGCAAAACGAGCTGCCCCGGACCGGCGGCCGCGCCAGACGGACCGCACCGGTCGGTGGGCATACGCCCAAGGACGGTCAGGGGAGCGCCAAATCAGCGCAGTGGCACACCAGTTCGCCAAGGTGGGCAGAGCTGCGGCCGGCGGATGGCCGCAAGCCCTTCACACCACGGAGCAGGACCGCCAGGACGGCACGATGGCAGTGAGACGGACGACCGCGGCACCACACCGGCCGCGGAACGCCGGTGGAATCAGGCCGGGGTGAACTCGAGCACCTGGGCCAGGTTGTCGAGCACGGCACGGTAGCGCTCGGGAGAAAGCTTCCTCAGCTGGCTGTTGGTCATGCCCATCAAGGTGTCCAGCTCAGGCTCGGGCTCCGGCTGCTCCGGTCCGACAGTCGGTGCAGGGTCTCCTGCGCCCTCCGGGCTGGCCGCCGCCCTCAGGGCCGGGGCCGGCCACACCAGGCCCTGCCGGTCGCGGTGCACCAGCAGCGCCAGCGCCAGCCACTCGACCAGATACACCCCGCGTCGAGGCTTTCCGGGCAGACCGTGCTGGAGGTACCTCGCCAGCTCATCCACCGGCATCGGGCCCGCACGCAGCACTTCCCACGTTTTCGCCGTCGACCAGTGGGCAAGGAACGGGGCCTGCAGCTGCAACCGCGCGTGCGTCTCGTCCTCCCGCCACCGCTGCGCGATGGCCCACCCTGCCTCGGTGACAACGAACTTGCCCCGCTCGCCGGTGAACAAGCCGATCTGGCTGCAGAACCGCAGCGTTTGGGTGGCGGTCTCGGTCGTCACCCCCTCATCGCGCGCCAGATCCGCGCTGGCGACGGTGCGGCGCTCCTTGCCGCTCCTGTCGGCACCAGCCAGTACGAGAGACACCTGACGCTGGAGGCTGGCACGGTCAGTCGGGATCGTCCGCTCAGTGCACGAGGCGGGAGAGGCGGTCACGTTCCCCAAGGCATCCGAGAAGGCTGTGCCGGAAGGGGGCGTGGAATCGGGGTGGGAGAACAGATCTTCCATGGGCGTGAGGTCTTTCTGGTTCTGTTGCACGTAGGAATGACACGCAGCGCCCTGCTCCCAGCACGCTGGGTATAGTGGCGGCGCGCGTAGGCGTGAGGCCGAACATGCGCACCGTGACACCGCCGGGGCTTCCAGACACCGGCGGTGTTCACGCATGCTCAGCCGGACGATTAGGGACTGTCGGCGATGGCCCACTTTCCGGCGAGACGGTAGACACCGACGCGCGGCTGCGTGAGCAATCCCCGCGTCTTCAGGCGCACCAGTGTCTTACTCACGTTTTTGACCTTCACGTCGGGACACATCTTCGTGATGTTGTCCGTGATCTCTTTCGTCGTGGCCCCTTCCTGCTCCAGGAGAAGCGCACGGATCGCTTCGGGCACCGTCATGCGTGCACGGGGATCCCCGCCGTGGCCCGTCTCTCCGGCGGCTCCGGGACTCGCGTCCGAGCCTGCGGCAGTGCCGGTCTGACGTCGTTCAATCTGCCGATCGACAGCAGCGAGCAGCCCTCCGGAGCTGTGCGCCCTACCGGCAAGGACCTCTTCCTGGCTGCGCACTGCGGACAGTTCGCTTTCGAGTTCCTGCCTGCGTCGGCTCGCTGCTTCGAGCAGCGCGCTGTCTTCCATCGCCAATTCGGCGACCTGGAGCCGCATACGGCGCAGGGCGCGCAACTGCACAGTAAGTCCCTCCTTCCGGGCGGTGAAGAGGCCCTTTGCAGGGCGCGAGTCTAGGGGCACATCCGCTGCGCATGCGTCCACCGCGGGACGGCACAAGTCGCTGTCCTCCGCACACCCCCCGCTCCCCACCGCTTCCACCTGCGGAAACGAACACACGCCCCACAGGCGCAGCTGACCAGGAAGTACGTCGTACGAGTGAGCCGAGCCGCACGCTGAGCAGGACACAGCTTGACGCCGCGAGAGAAAGGGGCCCTGGCAGCTGCACGTCAGCCGGAGCTGTGCCCTCAGACGGGGAGGAACGGACACGGCGCACCCGGGATCACGAGGGTGCCCAGCAGACCACCGGCGGTAGCCCGGCGGGCCCAGCCCCCTGCCGTAGGGCGGCGCCCTGCTCGCCTGGCCGTACCTAGGCTGGGCGCTGTCCGCATGTGTACCAGTGAAATCGTGCCTGCTCAGGCCGAGTTCGCGCCGGCGCGGAGCACCCTTCAGTGAAGACTGCTGAGTCCCTGGCACTGCTCCGGCGCGTAGTGAAGGACCTTCGTGAGGCCACATCCGCCACCGATCCGCGGTCCAAAGGGCATCGGGCTAGAGCTGTAGCGCTCTGTGCTCAAACTGTCGGGACAGTCAGCACACACCGCGCGGTCAGGCGGCACTCCGGACAGTTGAACTGGTGTTCCAGTGCTGCCCCTTTGGGCTGGTGTCCGATGTCGGCATCTGCCGGTATCGGCGCAGGTCACAAACTGTGCACGTGAGAAGAATCGTTCCCCGTGCACAGGACTGCCGACCGCTGTTCGGGCATGCTGGCAGCGTGGCGAAGCAGGTGACCACACCCCGCTCGCTACCACCGCGTGACGCTGGGACGAGGCTGGCGGAAGCCTTCCCCCATCGCGTCGCGCGACAGTACTGGCCGGGCGTTTGGCCTGCTCGGTCGACATTTTAAGGTCCGCAGCGGCCTTCTGTGTTTTGGCCGAATTGGATTCTTTCTCTCCCGCCCCGCGCTGCGACCCGCCACCGTCGGCACGCCAGCGCATCGACACGTCTGGCAGACACGATATGGACTCGCTTTCCACCGCCCAGGACGACCTGCTCACACGGGGGCCTCGGCCCCCGGAGTCTTTGCTTCCCCCGCCCGCCGAACGGCAATGCCTCCGCGAGCGGTGGCCAGCGACGATCGAGGAGGTCGCCGACGCCCTCAACGTCGAGCCCGAGATCATGGCCGCCTGGGAGGCTGGCCAGCACACCGCAGACCCGGCCGACACCTACGCCTACCTGAGCCTGCTCAACGCCTTCCGCGACCAACTCCCCACCGGCCACGAGCCGGATTGGGCAGCCCTGCGTAACCCGCCAACGCCACCGGGCCGGACCGGTGCCGCCCGCACGATCCCCGCGCAAGCGACCGCAGAGCACGCGGCGGCCAAACCGGCCCGCCGCGGAGCCCCCTGGACTCAGGACGAGAGGAACTGGCTGCGCACCGCATTCCTCGACGGCGCCCCCGTCCCGGACCTGGCCGAATCCCTGGGACGCAGCGAGAAGTCCGTGCGCTGGGTGCTGTACAGGCTGCGCCTGATCCCTTTCCCGGCCGACGACGTACCGGCCACGCACGCCAGGCCGGAAAAGCCCAAGGCCTACACCGTGGAGGAAAAACGCAGGATCCACCCCAACGCCTACGCGCCGTGGAGCGCCGAGGACGAACAACTGCTGGCCGAACGCTGCGCACAGGGCGTGTCCTTGGCCGAGCTATCCCGGGAATTCGGCCGCAACCCGGGAGGCATTGCGTCCCGCCTTGTCAAGATCGATGCAGTCGGCCCGGCTGCCGAAGAAGCCTGGGAGCACGGGGGAGATGAACCCGTCACGGCTCTTTGACACCGCATCCTCCAATCCCTAAAATCAATGCCGAATCAGATATCGAAGTCGGCATGTAAGGATGGTGTGGTTCAGTGCTGCTGACGACCGGGCAGGCAGCCGAGGAGCTGGGATGTGCCGTCACCACCCTCCGGCGCCTCGTCAACGCCGGCCTGCTGCCCGGCCTGTCCCACCGCGGCGTACGCGTGATGATCCCTCTCGCCGCGGTGCAGGCCCTCAGCACCCGTCGGCAGGCGGCCCTGGGCCAGGTCGAGGCCACAGAGATCGCCGTGCTGCGCGTCGACGCGGCCCGCCGGGTCGGCGAACCGGACCGGGAGTGGATCGGCTTCGCCGCCACCCTCGGCCCCGATGACCTCCTCAAAGCGCTGCGCGGCTGGTGGCGATGCGACCCGGCCGGCGTCGCCGCCGGGGGAGTGGTGCCGGTGACCCTGTCCGGCTATGTCGTGGCCGTCCTGACCGGCCTGCACTCATGGGAGAAGAACACTGAAGGCCGGCACGCCTTCCCTGACGCCCGGCTGGCCGGCTACGTCACCGACCTGTCCACCCCCCACACCGTCATCACCTCCCGCACCCGCGGCGACCGCAGGCTCGCCGAACTGCTGCTGGGTACCCGGCTCGCCTCCCACTCGGGCGGGGCGATCGCCTACGTCCCCACCCGCACCGCCGGCTGATCCCGCGCTTTGGACAAGGAAGCTTTGATGGACGTACAGAGCTATAACGCCGCGCTCACCGAACTGCGCACCGTGCGCGACAAGATCAAGAAGGTGCGGGCGGACCTGGCGAAGCTGGAAGCCGAACGGGACCAGCAGATCACCCAACTGGCCACCTATGACAAGGCGAAGGCCGAGCGGATCGCCCCGGCCGCCGGAATGAGCGTGGCCGACGTCGTCACCCTCGTCCCCGCCCTGGCCCCCGAAACCCTCGCCGGGCACGGCGCCGCCCCGGCACAGCCCCCAGCCCCCGAGGACACGGCCGTGCCCGGCAGCTCCGCGTCGCAGCCGGCCGCGCAGCCCGGCGCGGCGGCATCGGTGACCGACGCCGCCCACCAGCAGCCCGCACCCTCCATCGCCGCACCCACCCCGCTGGCACCTGTCGCAGCGGAGGCGCCGCGGAGCCTGCCCTCCATCCCTGAAGGGCAGACGGGCGACGCCCACTTCTCCCACACCGCGAATCTGGCCTCCACCCGGCCCAACTTCACCCAGCAGGCCCGCTCCACCGTCTTCCTCGACACCGTCACCGGCGTCCTGGTCCACCGCAACCAGACCCACCGCCTCGACCTCGGCAACCGGTCAGCCGGCGCCATCCTCGCCGCCGTCTTCCACACGATTCCCGAAGGCGCCGAGCGGATCTACATCACCGCAGGCGACCCCTGGCACCAGGACGCAGACCGCTACCCCTACCTCCGTGACGCGGTCGCCGCCTGGCTGAACGCCCCCATCCCGGGCTGGCGCACCGACACCGGCCGCGGCCGCGACCGCATGGCCGGACACTTCGTCCACGCCCGCAGCCCCGTCGGCCGCTACCAGCGCGAGGGCGGCGAACAGCATGTGGAGATCCGCTCGGTGGGGGAGTGGTTCGACGCCGACGGCGATGACCCGGCCACCGTGCGCGACGCGTTCGTGCTGCTGTGGCAGGCCCTGCGCCGCCACTGGGACGACGCCGTGATCATGGGTTCTCCCTCCCAGACCGGCCGCGACCTGTGGACCCGCACCATCCCCGCCCGCGGCCAGCACGCCGACGGCTTCCCCGTGCTGTCGGAGGAACTGCGCGGCCTGCTGCACGCCACCGCTGGCCAGGGACGCAACGAACTCATCCTCCCGCCGCGCGTGCCCGAGCAACTGCCCCAACTCGTCGAATATGACCGTACCTTCGCCTACGCCAAGCACACCTGGAAATCCCCCGTCGGCACCCCCCGCCGCATCACCGCCGCCACGTTCGCCGCCTGGAGCGAGAAGGAACAGACCCGCGCCCTGTACGGCTGCGGTCACTGGCAGGTCCGCGTCACCGTCCCCGACGCCTGGAACCATGTCGGCCTCCTCCCCGCACCCGCACCGGGCGAGCGGGCCTGGCACTACCCGGCCGAGCCCGGCACCACATTCACCACCTGGGCCGGCGGACCCGAAGTCCACACCGCCCTGACCAACCCTCTCTCGCCGTGGAAGGTCGAGATCCTCGACGGCATCCTGTGGGACGACGGCAAACCCCTCGACGACTGGGCCAAGAAACTCAAAGAAGCCTGGACCAACCTCTCCGCCCAGGCCCACTTCCAGGGCAACCCGCAGCAGGCACGCGCCGCCCGACTCGCCTCCCGTGCTGTGCGCTCCATCCTCCTGTACGGCATCGGAACCTTCGCCCAACGCCCCCGCATGGTCACCGGTACCACCCCCCGCCCCCTGGAGCGCGACATCCCGCCGGACGCCGAAATCATCGGCTTCGACGACGAACTGATCACATGGCAACGGCCCACCGGATTCTCCCGCGACCCCAACGCCCACCCCGAATGGGCCGCCGCGATCTGGTCCGGTGCCCGCGCCGCCCTGCTCACCCAGCGCCACCGCGAGGACGACGCCTGCGCCGGAGCCCTGCACACCCCGCCCGGCAGTGTCATTGCCTTCCGCACCGACGCCCTCTACCTCACCCAGCCCCAGAACTGGCCGCATCACCACCAGCCCGGTGACTACCTCCTGCGCGGACAGCTCACCGGACCCCTCACCGCACCCACCACCGAGGACGAACTCCTCGCCCTGCGGGACGCCGGACGCGCCGCCCTCGCCACCGGGCAGGAGGCCTGATGCCGCCCCGCGCCCGCCGCAACAGCCCCGGCACCCAGGGCGAGTTGAACGAAGCCGCCCAACTTGCCGGCCGCCTCCAGCAGGCCGGCTACACCAAACGCGACATCGCCCGCATCATCAACCGAGATCCCTCCCTGGTCTCCCAGTTCTACACCAGGAACAAGGGAGCGGCCTTCGTCCCCGCCCTGCGCGAAGTCCTCACCGCCATCGAGACCGCAGGCATCACCGACCTACCCGAACTCGCGGCCCTCGCCGCCCGCCACACCCACCGGCGCACCACCGCCTCCGGCACCCGCGCCCGGGTCCGCGGCAAGGCCCTCCTGATCACCCCCACCGGCTCCGGCACCGGCCGCGTCGGCGCCCAGGCCATCGCCTCCGGCTCCGCCCGCCTGCGCCCCCTGATCGCCGAAGCCGCCCGCCTGGGACTGCGCCTGGCCTTCACCGTCCGCCTGGCCAAGACCGGCTACGTGCACCCTTCCGGCAGCCGCACCGACTCACCCGGCATCCGCCGCGACGTCATCCAGCGCACCGACCACACCGAGGAACGCTCCTACGGCTCCTCCCAGACCGGCGGCTTCGACGCCGCCGACTTCGCCCGCCGCGTGGACGCCGCCGCCGGCGACGTCACTGCCGCCGTGCACCAATGGCTGGTGGAGACCGGACGCATCCACCCGGACGCTCACATCCTCCACCTCGAAATCCGCACCTGGCGCCCACGCTGACCGGCCCGCCCCGGCACACCAACAACCCCTGGCACACCGTCGTGCAGACGTGCCGGCGACGGACAGCGGCAAGTTGAACGCCATGGTGCTGTTGTTGGGGGAACGTGTGAGGGCTGCGGTCGCCGCCCTCACGCAGTTGGCGGGGGAGACACAGGCCGATCTCGCTGCGGCGCTGGGGTCAGCCAGGCCCAGGTCAGCCGCAGCCAAGCCGGTACCGCGGCCTGGCCCCTGGACGACTGCGACCGTGTGGCAGCCCACTACGCCATTGACGTACTTGACCTCCTGGCCGGCCCCACCCACGCGTGCGAAGGCCTGCCGCCGACGCGTCGACGCACCCCCCAGCGTCAGTAGCCGTATCCCACCGCGCTCACCAGCCTGACGTATGGGACGGCCGTGCGGGCCGCCACGGGCGTCGTTGAGCCGGCGCGGCCGGAGACGGCCGGTTCCAACAGAGCTGTGGCCCGCGCGTGGTTGTCAGGCGGTGGGCTGTGCCGCCGGTTCGTCCTGCGGGGCGGGCTCGGCGGTGTCCGGGGCGGTGTAGAAGACGGACCGGCCCTGCTTGGTGCGCTGGGCCTGGCTCTTGGCCACCAGTCCTTCGAGCGTGAGACGCACGATCTTGGTCTTGATCTCACGCTCGGGATGCTGCTGTTCCAGGACGCTGGCGATCTCGGCGGCGGAGCGGGGCTCGTGCTGGCCGGTCAGGTGTTCGCGGACGAGCCCGACGAGCTTAGGCTGGGGCGACTGTGCGGTGGGTGAGGCAGCGGCGCTCTTCTTGCCGGTTCTCTGCTGCGACCCGGCGGACTTCCTGGCCCGCGTCCGCTGGTCCGCACCCGGTGTGGCCGCAGTCTTCCTCTTACGGGCAGCGGGCACTGCCGCGACAGTCTCTCGGGCAGGCTGGGCGGGGGCCGCCGGGATACCGAGGGCCTGCTGGATGTTCACCAGAACTGCGTGGTCCTGCTGCAGGGCAGCCAACTGCGCCTGCAGTGCCTCGATTTCACCACCGATACGCTCCTGTTCCTTGAGGTTGCGCTCAAGGTCGCCGGCCACCTGTGTGCTGTACTGCGAGGTCAACTCGGTGGTGGCGGCAGTGGTTTCGGACATGGTGCTCACACCCTTTCCCGGATGTCACGGCAGGCGTATGGCAGGCTGCGGCCTGTGCGGAATCTCGTGCGTGTGGTGCGCAGCCTGGTGACGTGTGAGCAGTAGTGGGTTACTGCCGCACAGCTACGTCGTAGCGATAGTACGGAAGACATGCGCATTGTTCTCTCCTGCATGGCTGAAATTCAACAGATGCGAAGCCCGGCCCCGGTCAGTGAGCAGACTTATGTGGAGCACCGGGGGCGCCGCGCGGAGGCAAAGCCGGTTGCCAGCGCACCTCATCGGTCTCCCGCTGGTGGTGCCACGCCGACAGGATGCGCCTGGCCACCAGCCGGTCGAGAAGCTCTCCGGTCTGCTGGGGCGAGTGCCCGCACAAGCGGGCGATGGCGGCCAGGTCAGGGGCGGGACCGGCCGGGACGGTGTGGGCCGCCAGTACCAGGGCGGCCAGCCGTTCCGAGGGTGCTGCCGCCGCCGTTGCGGCAAACGGGCTGGGCCGCAGCGCCCAGTGGGCAGCACGCCTTCGGGCACTGGGACCCCAGGCCTGGTCCAGTACCACGTCGTCGAGCAGCCGCCCCCGCAGACCCGCTGCCCGGGGATCGGGCAGGTCAAGCCAGCCGCCCTGTGCGAGCTCCTGCCGCACCTCCGGGCGCCGGTGCAGGCGCATGCCGCGCAGCAGACCGGCAGGCAGGTAAGCGAAACCGTTCCTGCCGGCACGCAGAACGCACTGCAGGGCCAGCAGCCGGGCGGCGGGGGAAGTGACGCAGGGCAACGCGGACGCGAGGTAGCTGAGCATCTCCCGGACTCGTTGCCTGTGCTCGTCGTCTGTCTGCGGCTGGCGGGCCCGGGCGCGTGTGTCTGCTGGGTGGGGGCTGCACAGGGTGTCCGGCACGACGGCGGTGTGGCTGGTGGCCGCCGTGCATGCCACGCAGGTGTCGGCCAGCCGCCAGGCGCGGCCGCCGCGGTCCCGGGTGAGGGCGAGCAGAACGGGTCCGGCGCAGCCGCGATGGCGGGGGTGCCAACAGCAGCCGCGTTCCCGGCACTGGCAGGTCCGCAGATGCGGCGGCAGTGTGTCGGCGCGGGCATGGCGGGCCAGATGGGCCAGGGCGGCCGAGCGTGCGGAGGAAGCCTGAAAGAAGGGCGTTTGGACGGTGCAGTGAGGACACCAGAGAGAGGGCCTGCCCGCCTGCGGTCGCAGTTCCACCGTCCAGATGCGCCGCACGTGGGTATGCGCGCCGGCAAGCCTCATCGGCTGGGTGTCCTCCCGTCGGTCTGTGTGGCGAAGGCCGGTATCCCCGGCAGCAGGGGCGTCAAGGGGCCCTGCAACCGTAGTGCGGGCCCCTGCACCGTGAACGTCACTCCCGCTCCGACGGAAAGTGCAGGAACTCGCACTGACGGGGCAGGGTACTGCACCGTCGGATGGTGGAGTGACGATCTTGCCGCCCGACCCCGACCTCACTGGACTGCGCGTCGTGCTCGCGCGCCTGCGGGCCGAACGCGGCTGGACCTTCGATGAACTCGCCGACCGCAGCGGCCTGGCCCGGCGCACCCTCATCGACCTCGAACACGGCCGCACCAGCGGCAGTGTCACCACTTGGCACGCTCTCGCCCACACCTTCGGCGTGCCCATCGAGCACCTGCTGGGCGCCCTCTGCGACAACCACACCCTGCCCGGCACGCCCGGCTGCTGACCCCCTTCGTTCCCGAGGGCTGCGCCCGGTTCCAAATCACCCGAACCGACGAGCAGGCGTCAAACACCTGAGCGTCACCCGGTCTGCTTGTTCGAAACCGTTGGGCCGACCGTGGGACATGGCCCTCGACATGCGGTTCGTCCCCGCATGTCGTCTGGCACGGTCCACGCCATGTGCCCCACGCCCTTGCCGGGCTGCCACTGGGACGGCAGCCCACGCGTCGCCCGCCGCCCACGTCCCGTACGGTTGGCCCCCACCAGCCCCAGCCGGCTGCTGCGCGCCAGCCACAGCACCCGCTGCTGGCACTGCGGCCACTGCATCGACCTCCACCAGCGCACCGACCGGGGGCCCGTCGCCCTGCACCCGGCCGAACTCGCTGTCGCCCACGTCCCCGAAGCCTGCCGCTGGCACCTGAGCGGCGGCCTCGCCCACCCCCACGGCGACGGCAGCGCCTGGTGCCGCATCCCGCATGCCGTCCTATGCCCCGCCCGCACCCCCACCTGCCCGTTGAGCTCTTTCCTCACGGACGCCCGCCGCGACCTCGCCGTCCGCACTCGCCGCCACATCGACACCGGCGCACTCACCCCCGCCCCACCACCTGCCGACACCGCCTCACCCGACGATCCGGCCGACACC
The DNA here is from genome assembly GCF_044453465.1 of Streptomyces sp. NPDC051677. Classification (NCBI taxonomy): domain Bacteria; kingdom Bacillati; phylum Actinomycetota; class Actinomycetes; order Kitasatosporales; family Streptomycetaceae; genus Streptomyces; species Streptomyces sp. NPDC051677. The sequence continues at coordinate 3,103 of NZ_JBITCT010000056.1, read as the reverse complement.
GGCAGGCCGGTCGTACAGCTCCTGCTCGTGCGCTACCTTGCCCCCGGCCCGCTCGAAGCCATCCGCTGCGTGGCACAGACTCGCCACCGCCACCGCTGCGCCCAGACCGTCCTGACCCGTAAACGGCCCGCTGGCCGCTGGAGACTGCTGCCCACTGACCCCCGCCGCAGCCAACTCGCCCTGCCCGACACGCTGATGGCCGTCTACGACCTCGGCCACCTGCCCCACGCCGAGCAACGGCGCTGGCGGGCCCAGCACTGCCCCACGCATGCCGCGCCACTGGGTGCCGCCGACCTCGCCCTGGTCGCCTGGCGAGTCTTCGACCCCCTGCTGCACGCCGCCCACATCCGCACCCGCCTTCCGCACGCGCCGGCCTCCCCAAGGAGCGAGAGCTGACCGTGCTGCACCACGCCCTGGAAATCACCCTGACCCGCCCCCTCTCGACCAGGGCCCTGCGCCGCGCCGCACGCGAGCTGCCGCTCGCCGCCAACCACGACGCCACCCGGCTCATGACCCTCGTACCGGCCGAAACTCCCCACCAAGCGGCCCGCCGCCTGCGCCACCGGTTCGGCGCACGGCTGCCCATCGACGTGATCACCGCGCACTACCCGGACGCCGACCACACGGTGCTGCTCAACATCGCCTTCCCGCCCGCCGCACACGCCGCCCTCACCGCCGAAGCCCACCGCGTCAACCAGAGCCTGCAGCGCTACGTGGAAGGGGCCCTGCACCGCGCCCTCGCCGAGTACGCGGACCGGGAGACCGACCGCCTCGACCGCGCCGTACGAGAACTGCTGGCCCACACCACCCCCGCCTACCTGCTCTCCGCCGTTGGCCAGGTACTCACCCGGCTCCCCGAGAGGCCCACGCCGTGAACCCGACCGACGAACAGACAGCAGCCGCCGACGCTTTCGCGGCTGGCGACCACCTGGCCCTGCAGGCCGGCGCCGGCACCGGCAAGACCACCACCCTCACCCTCCTCGCCCGCGCCACCACCCGGCGCGGCCGATACCTCGCCTACAACCGGGCCATCGCCCAGGACGCAGCCGCCCGCTTCCCGACAACCGTGCAGTGCAAGACCGCCCACGCGCTCGCCTACGCGGCCGTCGGCCACCGCTACACCCGCCGCCTGAACGCACCCCGCCGCCCTGCCTGGCAGACCGGACAGACCCTCGGCATCACCAAAGCCCTCCGCATCGGGGACCGCGAGATCACCCAAAAGGCCCTCTCCAACGCCATCCTCCGTACCGTCACCCGCTTCTGCCACACCGCCGACGAGGCCATCACCCGCCACCACGTCCCCCACCTGCGCGGCCTGGAAGACACCGATCTGCACGCCCAACTCGCCGCCCAGATCGTGCCGTTCGCCCGCAAAGCCTGGGCCGACCTGCAACACCCCGACGACGGCTGCGTCCGCTTCGACCACGACCACTACCTGAAAATCTGGGCTCTTACCCGGCCGCGCATCCAGGCCGACTTCCTGCTGCTGGACGAGGCCCAGGACACCAACCCCGTGGTCGAGCAGATCTTCCTCGCCCAGCGCGACCACGCCCAGCTGGTCATGGTCGGCGACTCCGCCCAGGCCATCTACCACTGGCGCGGCGCCAAAGACGTCATGACCGGCTTCGACGGCACCCAGCTCGCCCTGTCCCAGTCCTTCCGCTTCGGCCCCGCCCTCGCCGCGGAAGCCAACCGCTGGCTGCACCTCGCCGACGCCCCCATCCGCCTCACCGGCACCCCCGCCCTGGCCACCGAACTCGGCCCCGTCACCCAGCCGGACGCCGTGCTGTGCCGCACCAACGTCGGCGCCATGGCCCAGGTCATGACTCTTATGGCCGCCGGATACCGCGTCGCCCTCGCCGGGGGAGGAGACAGCCTGCAAGCTCTGGCCCTGGCAGCCCGCGACCTCAAAGAAGGCCGCCGCACCCACCACCCCGAACTGATCCTCTTCCCCTCATGGGGCGACCTGCAGGACTACGCCGCCCACGACCCGGCCGGACGAGACCTGCAGCCCCTGGTCAACCTCGTCGACACCCACGGCACCGACGCCATCCTCACCGCCGTCGCCCAGCTCGCCCCCGAACCGCACGCCCACGTCACCGTCTCCACCGCCCACAAAGCCAAGGGACGCGAATGGCCCCGCGTGTTCATCGCGGACGACTTCGCACGCGCCCACGACAACAACGCCAGCGACCAGGCGGACGACACACCACCACCCGACCCCATCGATGACGCCGAAGCCCGCCTGGCCTACGTGGCCGTCACCCGCACCCGCCAACGCCTCGACCTAGGCGGGCTGTCCTGGATCCACGACCACCCCGACGGCACTCCACCCGGTTAGAACAAGCCCTTTCATGAGCCGGAAGTCAACGCCTCGTCGATTTCCGACTTCTGCTGGAGGGCGACTTGAGGCCCACTCCTTGTAGGTGTCGGCGATCGCCGGGGCCCGGGCGCATTGATCCGCATCCGCCACGTTACTGATCGTCGGGACCGGCCCTCCGGCGGCGCCTGGTTCGCCTGGCGGGCCGGGATACGGGTCGAGGACGGCGGCGCCCCTCGGGGCGGATGACCTTGTGGGCGAACGACAGGACTCGGTCGAAGACCTTGAACGCGTTCTTGCGGCGCTCTGGCTTGCTGGACCAGACGGAGGTCACCGCCATGAGCAGCAGGAGGACGCAGCCGAGCACGACGACGACGCCGACTATGCAGACGGCCAGAGTCAGGGCAACAGTGCTGTAAGACACCACCGCGCTAGTGGTGAGCCCAGCAGCAGCGAAGGGGAGCAGGGTGCGGGTCACGGCCGGGTCCTCTCGAGGTCGGTCACCCCAACAGCGGGTGGTCGCCTTCAGGGTTTGGGTCCGGACGGCCGTTCGGCGAGGATTCCGGATGAACCCGAACACTCCTAGGCTTGATCCATCAGAGGTTGCAGCCAGCGCAAGGAACACCGCATGCGAACGGCAGATGCCCCGAAGGTGCCGGTCCAGGTCGTGGCATCGGCACTACTCGAACTGAGTGGACGTTAAGTCCGATCTTCCCCGGTTCGTGATCGCTCGATCGTGGGACTGATACTCGTCCGGGGCGACTGCTCGTCATGCCCATGCTG